>JAJZQZ010000065.1 GCA_021802965.1 Actinomycetes bacterium | reverse complement strand
CGACCACCGCCTTGACGTCGTGCTCTTCGAGAAGAGCGGCAAGTCTGTAGCTGCTTCCGAGGATCGGGAGGTGGGACCTCTCGCTCGAGTCGGCCAGCGGGTCTTTGTCGACGAACCCGATCGGGCGTAGACCCAGCTCCGGATGCCGCAGCAGCCGTTGGGCTATCAGTGAGCCGACGTGGCCGGCCCCGACTATGAGGGTGGCCTTCCTGCCGTAGCCTTTGCGGCGCAGCCAACGCTGAGCCATACGCACGATGGTCCGGTCGAGGACCAGAGCCGCGAAGAGCATCAAGCCGATCTCGGCGAAGAAGACCGGATTGTGGGCGGCTCCGACCAAAGAGGCGAAAAAGAAGACCGCCAACGGGGGCACGGAAGCCGCGCCGGCCAAACCGGGAAGCTCATCGAGCACGCCGAGGTCGGCGCCCACTGTCCACATCCGCTTTCGCCACAGCCAGATCAAGGCCAGGATGACCGTCGCGAGCCCCGCGGTGGAAAGCCGTTCCGACGTCGCCGAGGCGGGATGCAGACGCACCACGAGGGCCACGCCCCAGGTCAGCGCGAGAGCATCGAACAACCCCACGGCGAGCGGGGAGAGGAAAACGGTCGCAACACGAGCACCCAGTGTTTCTTCCTCGATACCGTCGCCGAAAGGAGCGCGTGCTTCAATCGATCTTTGGGCGGTGTCGGCGTGCTCGCTCATTGCGGTGCCACTCCCCACAGAGTTTCTTCTCTTTTCGCTGATCGTTGATCTTATCGACGACAGAGAGCCATATGTTTACATAGGTGGCCGAACATCCATATCCCAACGCTGACCGCCGCGCCGCGACTACATACCCACATGGGCGGACTATCATTCATGCAGGAGGAATTCCGCGAGCGTCGAAAGCAGCTGAGGAAACGGGTGGATTCCCCTACCCAGAGCTGGTAGATTGGAGACATGATACATGTGGGAGAGGGCAAATCTAGACGCTACGTAGAACTGGTGGGCGAGAGGCTCCGCCGGATGCGCCAGGATCGCGACATGAGCCTGCAAGACGTATGCGACCGGTCGGGCGGGTCATTCGTCGTCTCTACACTCAGCGCTTACGAGCGCGGCAAGCGCAGCCTGAGCCTGGAGCGGCTGCTCGAGCTGGCCGAGCTGTACGGCATATCCCCCATGACCCTTCTCGACGTGGAAGAAGAGGCCGAGCTTCATGCCGACCTCAGTCGCAATCGCCCACTCCGCATCCGGCTCGAATCACTCGAGCGGCTGAGGCCCGAAGAGCGGCGACCGCTTGAGAACTACCTTGAATTCCTGAGGAACCTCCGCAACGACCCTGGTCGCGAGGTGCTGACCATACGCAAGGACGACCTCGCCTACCTCTCGACGCTGTACGGGGTACGCCCGCAGGTCCTGAAAGACCGACTAGAGGCCGAAGGCATCATCGAGTGACACTGTCGCCGCGGCGCGACAGAAGCCCGGCCGCCTCTCTCGTCTCGCCCGAGGTCACGGTACCAGTAAGACGGGGACCGCGAGTTCGCGCATGAGATGCTCCGACGAGCTTCCCAACACCAAGCGGTGGATGAGAGAGTGCCCACGCAGGCCCATGACGACCAGATCCACGGGCTCCTCCTCCAGATCCGCCAAAGCGGCCATGGCAACATCACCCGGCAGGACGCGGTACTCCACCGCAAGGTCGAACGCCTCCAGATAGGCGCGGGCCTCGGCCTGGATCGACCCACCCTCCTCGGGATCATCTGAGACGGTGAGGACCCGCAGCGAGTAGCCCGCCTGTGTGACGATGTCGGCGGCGAGCTTCAGAGCATGGTTGGCGGCCGGGCTGCCGTCGTAGAGAAGTTCGACGTTGCGCAACTCTACCGGGTTCGCCTCGGTCAGCAGCACGGGAGTCGTGGACCGCCGGACGACGGCCTCCGTGATCGAGCCCAGCATGTCCTTGCCCCAGCGCGCGTGCTCGCCCCGTTTGCCCATCACGATCAGGTCGTGGGTTTCGCCGACGTCGGCGATCGTGTCGGCCGGGACGCCCTCCTCCATGAGAGCTTCCACTTGGACGCCGAGACCTTCGGTGCCCTCGCGGAACTCCGCCAGCGTGCGGTCGCCCTTGTTCCGAAACCCCTCGAGGATCTCGAGCGGCATGGGGGTCATCGGTATGCCCTCATAGGTATAGTCCAGATACGGCGGCATCTCGAGAAGACGCACATCGAGCACGTGGATGCCCACCACGCGGGCGTCGTAGAGTCTCGCCAGCCTCACGGCGTGCTCTTTGGCCGTGGCCGCGTACGGAGACGAATCGATGGCGACGAGGATGGACTTGATCATTGGACTGCCTCCTTTTTCACCTCACCGCGTCACCCTGTTCCCCTCGGGGGCGCAGCTCAATCAGGCGGAGAACAGGCTTCGGGGTGCGCGCCGTCCCATCGGGGTGACGACCAGGTCAGGAAGTTACGCAGTATCTGCCTGCCCGGTTCAGTCAGGATGCTCTCAGGGTGGAACTGCACTCCCTCGACCGCCCACAACCGGTGGCGGATGCCCATCACGACCCCGTCCTCAGTCCACGCCGAGCGTTCGAGCGTGTCGGGAAGGTCCCGCACCACCAACGAATGGTAGCGCGTGGCCGTGAAGGGGTTATCGACGCCCCGGAATACGGTGCGGCCGTCGTGGTAGATGAGCGAGGTCTTGCCGTGCACGGGAGCCTCGCCCCGCGTCACCCGCCCTCCGAACGCCTGCCCGATGGCCTGGTGGCCCAGGCACACGCCCAAAATGGGCACGAACCCGGCCAACTCGGAGACGACCCGCAGGCTGATCCCCGCCTCGTTGGGCGTGCAGGGACCGGGAGAGATCACGACGTGCGTCGGTTCCTCCCGCCTGATCCCCTCGACATCGATGGCGTCGTTGCGGAAGACCCGGATGTCGCCCGTGGATAACTCGCCAAGGTACTGCACCAGGTTGTAGGTGAAGGAGTCGTAGTTGTCGACCACGACGACGCGCACATCGAGCGCGTCCGCCACGCCGCCTGCTAGCCTTTCCGGCGTTCGAGCTCCTGCCAGAGCTGTGGCAGGTCGATGTCCATCTCTGCCAGCAGGACGAGCAGGTGGTAGACGACGTCGCCGGCCTCGTAGACCGTATGGGGGGCGTCGGCGGCCACAGCCGCCTCGACCACCTCGCGTGCCTCTTCTTCGACTTTGGCGCCGATAGCGGTCACGCCGCCCGCGAAGAGCTTGGCGGTGTACGACCCAGGCGGAGGCGCCGTCTTACGGCCCTGGATGGTCCGGTACAGATCGGCGACGGTGAGATAGAGGGGGCCTGTGGCGGCCGGTACACCCAGCACCCGCCCGTCGAAGCATGAGTGGTCGCCGGTGTGACAGGCGGGACCACTCTGATCCACGAGCGCGAGCAGACAATCGGCGTCGCAGTCGAAGCGTACCTCGCGCACCTGCTGCACGTGGCCCGAGGTCTCCCCCTTGTTCCACAGCTCGCCTCGCGAGCGGCTCCAGAACCAGGTCGTGCCGGTGTCGAGGGTCCTGGCGAGGGACTCCCGGTTCATGTAGGCCACCATCAGCACCTGGCCCGTCGACCACTCCTGCACGACGCAGGAGACGAGGCCGCGCTCGTCGAACGCGATGTCCTCGATGTCGGCTTCTCCCTCTAGAGCCATTCGAGCAACTTCCCGAAACCGTCGGTGACCGAGATGCCCTCGTACTTCTCCGGGCCCTGCAGGATGGTCACGCGTACCCGCTGCACGCGCCGGAACTTGTCGAGCACCTGTCCTCCCACTGATTCGAAATCGGACGCGTACCGGGCTTGGTCGTCGAAGTAAGGCTGGCCGGTCAGGTCGTAGACCAGCACCACGTCGTGCCCGTCGAGCTTGACTTCCTTGAGCGCCTCGGAGTGCGGCGAGCCGGGCAGGGCCGTCTTCACGGCATCGGCCGAGGGCATGGACGAGAAAGCCTCTTGCCACACGATCCAGGCGAACAACGCCACCACGACCAGCAGAAGCACGTTCACGGCGATGCGCAGGATGCCGCTACGCCGGTGCATAGCACCGGTCGGAGTCTTGCTCACGGCGGCTGCCGCCTCACTGTTTATGCTCAGGTCAGTGGTCGATTCCAGGACCAAGCTCCGATCGGATCAAAAATCCTCCCACCGCTGGCGAAGCACCAAGAAGAAGACAGCCACGTCATGGTAGATGTTGTCGGCTCCCTTGAAGAAGTCCTTGAACACCGCCTCCTGGCGGAAGCCCGCGCGCTCGAAGGCTCTTTGCGCGATCGTGGACCCCACCGGCACCTGAGCCATGACCTGCTCCAGCCCCAGCTTGTCGGCGATCGCGAGGATCTCTTCGAGCATGACTACCCCGAGGCCTTTGCCCTGCATCGCGCTCCCGATGGTGATGCGCACCTCGGCCACGTGCGCCATGGTGGTGCCGGGATTACGATGAAGTGTCGCGTCGGCGACGATCGCCTCGTCGAGCGTGGCCACGAGTGGGAACACGTTGCTATAGTCCACACACTCGGCCCACGAGGCCACCAACGACTCGCGGCTGACATCGTGTTTCAACAGGGCCTTGTCGTTCTGCGGCAGGTCCTGGAACAACGCGACCAGCTTCGCGCCGTCCGCGGGAACGAGAGGTCGCAGCACGACCAGGGAACCATCCTTGGTCTTGACCACCTTGCGGAATCTCTCGAGCTGAAAGTCGGTCACGGCCATCCCTCCCAGGTCGAACAGTCGCGAGCCCAAGGTATGATACTACAGGCGCTCGAGAAGACGGTCGACGCCGATGCGAGGAAAGGGACACTTCAACAGCCTCCAAGGGGAGCATATGCGCGGCACGGCCGAGATGATCTTCACAGGCGACGAGCTCCTGAGGGGCGACATCGTCAACACCAACCAGGCCTTCCTAGGTGAGAGCCTGCTCGACGTCGGCCTCTTCGCCACCCACGCTCTCACGGTCTCTGACGATCTAGAGGCGATCTCCCAGGCCATTCTCGCGGCTGTCTCCCGCTATCCCGATGTGCTCATCATCTCCGGCGGCCTCGGCCCCACCGACGACGACCTCACCCGCGAGGCTGTCGCCCGCGCCCTCGACCGCCCGCTCGAGCACCACGAGGTCCTCCTCGATGAGATCCGTTTCCGCTTCACCCAGATCGGCATGCCGATGGGTGACTCCAACCGCAAGCAGGCGCTGCTCCCCCGCGGGGCGACGGCCATCCCGTTCACCGGCACGGCCCCCGGCTTCTGGCTCCTCGAGGGCGAGACGCTGGTGGCGGCGCTCCCGGGGGTGCCTCGAGAGCTGGTGCATATGTGGGCGAAGACGCTCGAACCGATGATCCGCGGCCGGCTGGGGACGGGATCCGGGCAGGGTGCGCCCGCGGGGGGCGTCGTGGTGCGCAAGCTGCGCATCTACGGCATCGGGGAGTCCGCCCTTCAGGAGGTATTGAGCGAGGTCCCCTGGCGGGGTCAGGGCGTGGATATCGGTACGCGGGCGAGCCTCGACGGCATCACGCTCATATTGCGCTCGCAGCCGACGCCCGCGGCTCAGGCGCTGCTGGCCCGGATCGAGGAGCAGGCGCGGGAGATACTCGGCACCAAGATCTACGGCACAGGCAACGCCGACCTTTCGGCGGTCGTCGGCGGGCTTCTTCGCGACCGATCCCTCACGATATGCACGGCCGAGTCGTGCACGGGCGGCCTGGTCGCCAAACGACTCACCGACGTGCCGGGCAGCAGCGACTATTTCTTGGGGGGCGTGGTGACCTACAGCAACGAGCTGAAGACCGACCTCCTCGGCGTCCCCCCCGCCCTACTCGAGGAGCATGGGGCGGTGAGCGAGCCGGTGGCCGCGGCGATGGCTCGAGGCGCCCTCCGACTGCTTGGCGCCGACTGCGCCATCGCCACCACCGGCATCGCAGGCCCGGGAGGCGCTACCCCGGAGAAGCCGGTGGGGACGGTCTACGTGGCCACCGCTCTGGGAGACGATGTCCAGGTGCGCCACTTCACCATGTTCCGAACGCGGGACGAGATCCGCGAGCGTACGGCGCAGTCGTCGTTGGACGTGTTCCGCCGCAGGCTGCTGGATCCGCTCGACAAGTAGACGCGGCTCGGGGTCTCGGCCGCGAGCTCCGCGGCATCGGCGGCATAGCCGGGGGCGCTGTCAGCGCCGTGCGCAGCGGGCCGCGGCGATCGTCACGGCGTGCGCGGCTTGCAGATGATCTCCAGGATCTCGAGGTCGAAGAACGTCTGGGCATGCGTGGGCCGGAGCACGAGGGCGGTGTCGAGACCACGGCCGGTGCCTCCGCAGGCCACGATCTCGTTGTGCTGGGAGACCAGGCCGGCGTCCGCCGCCATCAAGCTGACCTCGATCGCCACCTTGACCCCCTCGCCGAACCGCTTGAGGGTCTGAGCGATGAGCTCCTCTGCCTGCCAGGTATCGAACTTCTTGCGCACCGACCGCCCCACCCCGCCGAAGGCATGGGTCGTCGTGACCACCTGCGCGCCTCTGGCCTCCAGGCCCTCTCGCACCTGGGCGGGCATCTCCTGGCGACCGGGTTCAGTGTAGCCGGTGGAATGACTGACCACCACCACCTGCAGACCGGCCAAGAGGGGGAGCGCGGTCTCCGCGGTGTTGCCGCTGGTGGAGGGGACGACGACCACGCCGATGCCCAGCTCCTCGGCCCGCCGCCGCGCCAGCTCCAGCACCTGTTCGGTGTTGCCGCGGCCACGATGCTCGAAATAGGTGATGGACTTCTCCACGTTGCTTTCTCCTCTGCCGTCTGCCCGCTAATACACCGGTAGTATAGTGGTGCCGGTCGGCACACTCGAGGCGCCTCGGAGAAGGCGTGCGAAAGGAGTGGAGGCTTGAGCGACTTCGGCGCCTTGTTGGCGGTCCTCATCCCCATCGCGGCGATCCAGGTGGGCCTCGTGGTCTGGGCCCTCGTCGACCTCATCCGCCGCGACCGGGTCAAGGGGGGCAGCAAGATCATCTGGGTCCTGGTGATCCTCTTCTTCGAATTCTTGGGACCCATCGTCTACCTGGCCTGGGGGCGCGAGGATTGAACGCCATAGAGCTCGAGCGCCTGACCCGGGACTTCGGCGGAGTGCGGGCGGTCGACGACCTCACGCTGAGCGTGCCCGAGGGCGAGATCTACGGCTTCCTGGGCCCGAACGGCGCCGGCAAGACGACGACCTTGAAGATGCTCGCCGGTCTCATCTCCCCCACGGCCGGCCAGGCCCGAGTGGCAGGCGAGGCCGTGGGCCCGGGGACGTCGAGCATGGGAGTGCGACGCAAGGTCGGCTTCCTCGCCGAGGAACCCTCGTTCTATCCCTGGATGAACGCGGAGGAATCACTGGTCTTCGTCGGTCGGCTCTTCGGACTCGAATCGGCAGACGCCAAGAGCCGAGCCCAGTCCCTGCTCGGGGTGGTGGACCTGACCGATCGCCGGCGAGACCGGATCCGCGGGTTCTCGCGGGGGATGCGACAGCGGCTGGGCATCGCGCAGGCCCTCATGGGCCGGCCGGCGGTCCTGTTGCTGGACGAGCCCGCGTCCGCCCTCGACCCGATCGGCAGGAAGGAGATCCTGGACCTCATCGCGGGCCTCCGGGGAGAGGCGACCATCATCATGTCGTCCCACGTCCTCGACGACGTGCAACGCGTGTCGACCTGGGTCGGGATCCTGCGGAAGGGCCGTCTTCTCGTCGAGGCGCCCCTCGACACTCTGCTGCAGAGCCACGCGCGGCCGGTCTTTCGCGCGGAGGTGGCCGATCACGAGGAGCGGACCAGGCTTTCCGCCCTTCTCCGCCAAGAGCCCTGGTTGCAGGAGGTGGTCGAAGAGGCGGGAGGTCTGCGGGTGCTGGCCGCCGATCCCCTCGCCGCCCAGCTGCGCATCCCGGCGCTGGTGGCGGAGGCCGGCGCTCACCTGGTGGAGTTCGTCACGGTCACGCCCACCCTGGAGGACGTGTTCCTGTCGCTCGTGCACGGGGCTGAGGCATGAGGGTCCTGCTGGGCAAGGAGCTGCTCGAGCTGCGGCGCACCTTCCGCGTCATCGTGCTCCCCGCGCTGTTCGTCGTGTTCGGGCTTGCGGCGCCGGCCCTCATCCGCGCCCTGCCCATGATCATCAAAGGCTCGGAAGCTCAAGGCCTCGACATCCCTCTGCCCGACTTCGGCCCCGCCGACGGGATAGCGCAATACCTCAGCTTCGCGCGCCAGCTCGGCCTGATCGCCGTGATAGTCCTCTACATGGGGATCATCGCCGGCGAGCGGAAGGAGGGGACCCTTGCGATGCTCTTCGTGAAGCCGGTGTCGCGGCTCTCGTTCGTGTGGACCCGGTGGGTGGTGAACGGGGCGTACCTGGGCCTCTCGTTCCTTGCCGGATGCGGAACGGCCGTGCTGTACACCGTGCTGCTGCTCGGCCGACCCGACTTCTCGGCCGCCGCCGCAGCCGCCGGCCTCTACCTCGCGTACCTGCTGCTGGCCTTCTCCTGGACGACCTTCTTCTCCGCGCTCACCAAGAACCCCGGGATCGCGGCGGGACTGTCGATCGTGCCGCTCTTCGTCGTGCCGGTGCTGGGCGCTCTGTGGAAACCGCTGGGCGAGTACGGCCCGTATGGAGCGGTGGCCGCCGGCACGGCCGCGGTCGGCGCCGTCGGTTCGCCCTCAGTCTCGGTGCCGCTATCGGCGTTTTTCAGCGTGGGCCTCGACCTCTTCCTCAGCGCGGCCCTGGTCTTCGCCGCGTATTGGGCGTTGCGGCGCGCGGAGCTGTGAGCACGAAGGGCTGATCGGGCGCGCTCGGGTCGCACGCGGATGCGCGGCGACGAGGGCCGCCGTTCAGCAACCGGCGGTGGGTTGGTGCGCGGAGCGCGGGCGGGGCACCTTGTCCCCGCCGATCTTCTCGAGGCGCTCGGCGAGCCGGGCGCCTTCCTCCGGAGATACCACAAGGGAGCGTTGCCAAGAATCGTCGGGGGCGTAAGCCAGCACGTCGACCTCCTCGCGCTCGCGGCCCTGGCCGTAGCGGGCGACAAGGGCGGCTGCCTCGTGCAGGGTGACCTCTGAAGGCGTGCCCCGCGTCATGACCCCGCCCTGAGGCCCTCCGACCTCCTGGGCCTCCAACACAGCGGAGAGGGCATGCCGCAGATTGAAGAGCCGGCGGTTCTCCAGGTCGTCCCGCGGGATGATGATCCACTCCCCCACAGACGAACGAAAGTGCCGCCCCGCCTTCATCAGCGTCACCTGCGGCATGGCCACCTGCGGGTACTCGTGCAGAAGCACCCCGAGCCGAGCCGCGAACACCGGGTCGGTGAGGAGGCACCCGCCGGCGGGACAGGGGTAGTCGTTGATGCCCATCTCGGCGGCCAGGTCCATCTGCTCGCGACGGCCCCGCCCCACGATGCCGAGGAGGCGTTCCCGGTCGATCAGGCCGGACAGCTCGGGCTGCGTGGGCGGCAGGTGCCGGGCCGAAAGGGGCCGCAGTACCCGGCCGGTGAGCCCCGCCTCTTCCTCGATGATGTCCATGGCCTTGCGTCGTTGGGACATCGGCCGCTGCCCGACGACCTCGCCGGTGACGATGAAGGTGGCTCCCACCTGCTCCATGTACTCGGCCGCCCGCTTGAAGCTGAGGATCCGACAATCGAGACATGGATTCAGCCCGCGCCCGTGACCGTGCTTGGGGTGCCTCACGGCCCCCAGCAGCGCTTCTGAGTTGTTCATCACCTTGAGCGGCACACCGAGCTGCAGGGCCGCAAGCCTGGCCTCCGAGCGGCAGCCGTGCGACGTGCAGGTGCAGAAAGGGGTGACGAAGTTTACGGCCACGACCTCGATGCCCTGGTCGACCACCATCTTCACGGCAAGACGGCTGTCCAGCCCCCCAGAGAGGAGCGCGACAGCTTTACCTCGCGGCATACCCATGATCCTCCTCGTGGCCGGCGCCGGGAACCGCGCCCGCCGCCACGTCTTCTTCTGTCAATAACCGCAGTCCCGACCGGGCCAGAAGCGCCGCCGCGACCCCATGCCCGGACCGGAGACGGCCGCTGAAGGTGCCGTCGTAGGTCTCCCCCACACCGCACGAAGGGCTCCTGGCCTTCAACACCGCCCCGCGGACCCCGGCCAACCGGGCCACCTCCACCGCCGAAGCGGCTCCGCGCAGGAAGGCGTCGGTCACGTCATCTCCCTCCCGGGTACATACTCTGGACACCCCGTCGAGCACCTCGTCTCCGGCGCCGCCCTGTATCTCGGCCGGCCGGCGCGGCGTCGGCAGACCTCCGAGCTGCTCCGGGCAGACCGGCACCAACACGGCGTCGGACCGCAGCGCGGCCACCGCCTCACGGGTGCGCGCTCCCCCGTCGAACCGGGTGGGGAGTCCGAGCAGGCAGGCACTCACCAGGATGACCGGGCGCGGGCCGCGCGGCGAGTCCCCCGGCCGAGGATCGTCGCCCGAGCTACTCGTCGGACTCTCGGTCCTTGAGGGCCTCGAGGATCTGTCGCAGCTCGTCGACCCGCGTGCTCAGTGCTGAAAGCTCACTGGAGAGGCGCCCGCTGGCCTGACCTACCTTGGCGCCGGCGTCCTCGTCGATACCCTCGTCCTGGACCAGCTCTTCGATCTCATCCAGATAGAAGAAGGCTTCATCGAGCTTCAGTTTGACCTTGTCGAGATTGGCGATGATGCGATCCACGTTGCCTTCCCTTCTGTCCGCGTGGTGCTCATGTTGTACCACACGAGGCGGGAGGGTGCCCGTGGTATGCTGGCTTCATGGTGGAGTTGCCCATCAGCATCACGGTCGACGGCGCCACGGTCAGCGGCATCATCGACCGGCCCGAGAACTGCCGCCCGGGAGTCACCCCGGGGCTCGTCTTGGGTCACGGGGCCAACAACGACCTCACCCACCCCCTCCTCGCGATCGTAGCCGAGCATCTGGCTGATACGGGCGTGGCGAACGTCCTCCGTTTCAATTTTCCCTACATGCAGCGGGGTGCTTCCAGTCCCGATCGCCTCACGGTGCTGGAGGAAACGTTGCGGCGGGCACACGACGTCCTTTTCGACGACCCCGACTGCGCACCCGGCCCCCTCTTCCTGGGAGGAAAGTCGCTGGGCGCCCGCGTGGCGGCGTCGCTGGTGTCACGTCATCACGAGGCGGAGGGCCTCCTGGCGTCCGGATTGATCTTCCTCGGGTATCCCCTGCACGCGCCCGGCGGACGGGACAACCTGAAGCTCGAGCCGCTGCGGCGCATCGACGTGCCCAGCTTGTTCGTCGTGGGGACCCGGGACCCGTTCTGCGATATCGAGCTCTTGAAGCCGATCGTCGCAGGACTCGACATGCCCGGGACGCTGCATCTCGTACCTGAGGGCGGGCACTCCTTCGAGATGCCGAAGTCGTCGGGAAGGACCGACGAGGAGTCCTTCCACGACGTGGCCGCGGTGGTGGCGGGCTTCATCGAGGCCCACACCGCGTAGAAGGCTGTCAGGAGGCTCTCGTGCTGCCCGACTTCTTCGAGTTCCACGCTCCCACGCGCCTCGTCTACGGCCCGGGCCTCGTGGCCGACCTCGAGGCTGAGCTGGCGCGCCTGCCCGTGCGCCGCTTCTTGGCCGTGTCTGATCGCGCCGTCGCCGACCTGGGGCTCCTGGCCCGAGTCACCCGAGGTCTGGCCGACGCCGGGTTCGACGTGGTAGGCGAGTTCTTCGACGTGCCGCCGAACTCCGAGGTGCGGGTGGTGGAGAACTGCGCGCGGCTCGCCGCCGAACTGGGCGCCGACGGCTTCGTCGCCGTCGGCGGGGGCAGCGTCATCGACACGGCCAAAGCCGCTAACGTGATCGCCTCTCTCGGCGGAGACCTCGTGCTGGACTACTCCGGCAGCGGCACGATCGAAGGCCCCCTCCTCCCCCTGGTCGCCGTGCCGACCACGGCGGGTACCGGCAGCGAGGTCACCAGCGTGGCAATCGTCTACGAGAGTGACACCCGGACGAAGCTTCCCTTCAGCGGCACGGCATTGCTGCCGACGCTGGCGGTGCTCGACCCCGAGCTCACTCTGTCGCTCCCACCGGGATTGACAGCTTCGACCGCGATGGACGCGTTGACCCACGCCGTCGAAGCCTGGATCAGTCCGCAAGCCTCCCCCGTCACCGACGCGCTCGCCGCTCGAGCCGTCCAGATGATCACAGGGACGGTGGAGACCGCGGTGGACGACGGTGACGACCTCGAGACGCGGGGCATCCTCTTGATCGCGTCGTCGCTGGCCGGCATCGCCTTCTCGCACGCGATGGTGGGCTGCGTCCACGGGATGGCTCACGCGGCCGGCGGTCTGTGCGGAGTGCCCCATGGAGTGGCCAACGCCATCCTGCTGCCTCACGGCCTGGAGTACAACCTGCCCGCGGTCGGGCCGAAGCTGGCCGACTTAGCTCCGTTTGTCGGCGCCGATACGCACGGACTCCCGGAGGAGGACGCGGCTCGCGCCGTGATCGGATCTCTGCGGGCGCTCGGCGCTCGGCTGCACGACAAGGGCGCCCTCCCCGCCCGCTTGCGTGACGTAGGCGTGACCGAGCAGGACCTCGCCGCCATCGCCGAAGCCACCGTCATGGACGGAACGAGCTTCTACAACCCGCGCGAGGTGGAGGCAGGCGGTATACTCGAGCACCTGAGACGCGCATATTAGACTCAGACCGGGAGGAGACGCGGTGGGGCTGTTCAAGAGCGCCGAGGAGTTCGAGACGATGCTCGCCGGCTTCTTCCGCGTGGTCGCCTCGCGCGAGGACATAGCGGCCGCCCTGCTCAGATCGGGGCTGGTCATCCGCTTCTCCTACTCCGACCCCGACGTGATCATCGTCGTCGACTGCTCAGGCGAGCAGATCGAGGTCCGCACGGGCGACTCCAGCACCAAGGCCACTGTCGACATGTCGATGAAGGCCGAGATCGCCCACAAGTTCTGGTTCGGCAAGGTCAACCTCATGCAGGCCTTGACCCGCCGCCAGATGGTGGCCAAGGGACCGGTGCCCAAGATCCTTCAGCTCCTGCCGGCCATCAAGCCCACCTACGCGCTCTATCCCCAGTACCTGCGCGAGAACGGCTACGAGGAGTACATCATCTACTGAGCCGGGGCGCCGATCGCAAGGTTCGAACCGATGACGGCGAGGTGACCAGACCAGGCGGATACGCGGGCGCTCTCCTCTACGTCGACCTGTCCGGCGGAGAGATCCGCAGCGAGCCTCTCGACCCGGAGTTCGCCCGCCGGCACCTTGGCGGTCAGGGATTCGGCACGCGCCTCTTCCTCGACCACCTCCTGGCCGGCTGCGCCGACTCAGCGGGCCGGGTGGTCCTTCCCGATCCCCTCGGGCCCGACAACCCCTTCATGCTGATGACCGGCCCGCTGACGGGCGCCGCGATGCACGCGACCGCCCGGTGGACCGTTGGAGCTCGCTCCCCGCTCACCGGCCTCTGGGGTGAGGCGAATGTCGGCGGGTTCTTCGGCGCGGAGCTCAAAGCCGCGGGCTACGACGGCGTGGTCATAACAGGCTCGTCCCCCCGCCCGGTCTATCTGCGGATCGAAGGGGGCTCGGCCGAGATCCTGGACGGAAGCGCCCTATGGGGCCTGGACACCTTCGAGACCGAGGATACTCTGGTGGCGGCGGCCGAAGGCCGCCGCCCCGGCCAGGTGCTCTCCGTCGGACCCGCCGGCGAGAACCTCGTGCGCTTCGCCTGCCTGGTCCACGGCCGGGGCCATGTCGCCGGCCGAACCGGCATGGGCGCCGTGTGGGGCGCGAAGCGGCTCAAGGCCATCTATGTCCGGGGTGACCGGCGGCACTCGCCCTCCCACCCGGAGAGCCTCTCGAAGCTGCGCGAAGAGCTCAGGGAGATCTACAGCGAGAGCATCGTGGTCGATGCTCTTCGTGCTTTCGGGACCATGTCGAGCTGGGATGTCGGCGCGGTCCTCGGCGACATCCCCATCGGCAACTGGCGCCGAGGCGAATGGGAAGGCGTCGACGACCTCGGCCCCCTCGCCTATGCCGAGAAGCTCGCCCCCCGTTCTGCCTCGTGCTACGGCTGCGGCGTCCGCTGCAAGCGGGAAGTGGAGGTCTCCGCCGGGCCGTTCACGTTTGCGCGAGGACCGGGACCGGAGTACGAAACGGTCGTCGGCTTCGGGAGTCTCTGCCTGAACCAGGACCTCGAAGCCGTGGCCCGATCCAACGACCTCTGCAACCGCCTGGGCCTCGACACGATCTCTTGCGGCAGCACGATCGCCTTCGCCATGGACTGCCGCGAGCACGGTCTGCTGCAGACCCTTGAACACGGCGCTGCCTGCCCCCCCTGGGGCGATGGGCACGGCATAGTCAGTTTGATCGAGCAGATCGCCCGACGTGAAGGATTGGGAGACGCTCTGGCCGAAGGAAGCGCGCGCATGGCGTCCCTGCTGGGCCCGGCCGCCGAGGGCCACCTATCCACCGTCAAGGGTCTGGAGAGCCCATATCACGACCCGCGCGCCTTCCACGGTCTCGCCCTCGCGTACGCGGTCTCTCCCCGAGGCGCGTGCCATATGTCGGGCGTGGGCTACTCGGTGGAGACGGGCGGGATGTACGTCAGCGACATCCCCGTCCTCGCCGAACCCGGCGACGGACCGACGAGCGAGGGCAAAGCCGCATTGCACGTGGCGGGTCAGGACTATGGCACCTTCTTCGCCGGCTGCGCGGGCTTCTGCACCCTGGGCGGGATGGTGCTCGATGCCGGCAGGGCGGTGGCGATGGTCAACCATGTGACAGGCTTCGAATACAGCCTCCAGGAACTCACTGAGCTCGGCCGCCGGGTGTGGTACATGAAGCGCGCCCTGTCGCAGGTGTTCGGAGCCCGGGGCGTCGACGACCGGCTCCCGACTCTCATGGCTGCTCCGCTGGGCGATGGCCCCGCGCAGGAGAGCTCACCGGACATGGAGTTGATGCTAGGGGAGTTCCAAGCGCTGCGTCGCCTTCGTCCCGACGGCCTGCTGGACCCGAAGATGCTGGCCGAACTCGGCCTCGCCGACCTCGCCGAAATCTTGTAGCACCACTCCCGCGGCCACCGCCGGCGGGAGGCTCCTGGCAGGCTGTTGAAATATGACTTCTCGCGGCGGGGGTGCGCTGGGAACGCGCCAGACTAGTAACCGTGGTGTGTTGTCAAGCATGATGCAGACTGACATCGAAAGGACGGTTCTCGCG
>JAJZQZ010000064.1 GCA_021802965.1 Actinomycetes bacterium | reverse complement strand
TGATCCACATCGACTGCGGTCGACAGTGGCTCCTCACAGTAGAAGCATCGGTCGGCCTGCAACTCGCGCAGCGGCGGGGCTAGGCGTGAAACGACTCCGCGCTCAGTGCCGAAGAGGAAATCCTCCAGGTGGGACTCCTGCACGACCTCCCGATTGATGCGAGCCACCATGGCCGTCCACTCGCGGTGCGCCAGCGGACGGATCAGGGGAGCGAGGCGGACGAGATTCTCTCCGGCCGTCTCCAGCAGAAGGATGCGGTTGTCAAACTCGGGCGAGCGCGCATCTCTCTGCGTGATCCTCGAGTCCCAGCCTATCAGGTAGATGAAGGGGTCGTAATCGCGCCCGAGCTGCTGGAGACGAGGGAGCGGCATCTCGATCAACTTCCACTCCACATGGGCAGCCAACCGCCGGTAGGCGGCCGGCGCGGCAAGTACAGCCCGATGGAGCCCACAAGAGGGATCTGGTGCATGGTGTCTTCGGAACTCAAGGATGTGGGAGACGATCTCAGCTTGCCCGGATGTGTTTTGCCGCAAGACGACAGGTTCCGATGCGAGGGCGAAAGGGGCCGTCTGCGGCCAGTAGAGCTCGATGATCTTCTCCGCCAGCTGCACGGTGGTCAGACTTGATGGCGGTTCTCCGGTGCGTCCAGCGTGCTCGAGGCAGAGGTCGAGGAGGGCGAGCAGCACGGCGTACTTGTAGGTGGCGGTGAACGATCCGCTGTCGAGCAGGGCTAGGACGCGTTCGCCGAAGCGTATTGCGTCCCCGTCAGCGGTGCTCATTCGGCCGGTCCTTCCGGAACGCAGGGCTCACCCCTCGCTCGTTTCTCCGCGCCAGTATGCCGCTTTCTCGGGAATCACCCAGCGCACGCCTCCGCGTGGGTCTACGCTGTCCCCCTCGTAGCGGGGGATCACGTGGACGTGTACGTGCGGCACGGTCTGCCCGGCTGCGGCGCCGGCGTTCAGACCAAGGTTGAAGCCGTTCGGACGATTCACGGAGCCGATTCGACTGCACACCTCTCCCGCGAGGTCCCAGAGGGATCGCTGCTCGCGCGCCGTGAGACTGAAGTAGTCTCCTTCGTGGCGTTTGGGCACGACCAGCGTGTGTCCAGGGCTGACCGGGTAGCCGTCGGGAATCGCGAAGGCGAGCTCGCTCTCGAGGAGCGTAGCCCCCTGCACGAGCCTCTCGCAGAAAGGGCAATCGGCGGACGGGGCTTCAAGGGATGCGTGGGGTGGCTCCATGGTCGCGATGATAGACCTCGCGGGCGATCGGCGGAACAGGGTGATCCGCTCAGATACTTGTGGGGTCCATGCACTACCGCATCCAGCCATTCCTACGTAGATTGTCAGTTGGTGGCTTGAGGCCCGCGCTTCTCGGGCAATGTCGGGCTGGTAGCTTGAGTGAGAAATGTGTCGAGCGATGCAGGGAGGTGGATCCAGTGTCTTGCGATTCAGAGGAAAGAGACGTAAGGGGCCGGGCGCTTGACGAGCTTGACAAGGCGAAGGCGTTCCTGCAGGAAGTTGGACCAGAAAAGCTCAAGGACGGTGAGTGGTTCCTGGCACTGCTCGCCCAGGTGACGAAGGCCTACAACCGCAACGCTCGCGCCGAGTACTTCCAGAAAAAGTACCCCGGCCTTCCTCGAGACGACATTGCTGATGCGCTTTTGTCCGTTGCCACCAGATACGCCGCAATTGTGGGCGCGGCCACCGGCGCCGCGGTCACAGCCGGGCAGATGGCACTGCCGGCTACGGGCGGCGCAAGTGTGGCTGTGCTTCTTGGTGGCATAGGAGCGGAGATGGCAACACTTGCCGCTATCCAGATGCGGCTTGTCCTTGACATGGCGGTGATCTACGACCTGGACCTCGATCTCGACGACCCCGAAGACATTCTCATGGTGTTCGGGTACGCGCTCGGGGTGGCGCCTGTCGACTTGGTTGGCAAGAGCCTGCACGTTCCCGCCAGCGCCCTCACAAAAGGGGCTGTGAAGAAGTACGTCAGCAAGGGCACGCTGAAATCCCTCCAGAAGTTCGGCAACCGAGTGGGCGTGCGGATTCTGCAAAAGACCATCATGAAATACGCGGTGCCCATTGCCAGCGCGGCGATTGGCAGTTCCTACAACTACGTGACCACCAAGTCGCTGGGCGAGATCGCCAAACGCCACATGAAGGACAGGGGCAAGGTGACCGACGAGCTTCGAGCCATTGTCTCTCGAGCTACCGCCTACGACCTCGTAGTACCGGCCGCCGTCCTGTTCGCCGCCCACTCGGACGGTAAGGTGGAGCCGAAGGAGAAGGAGCTGTATCGCGCCATGCTCTCCCGCATGTCCATTGAGGACCACCGCCCCGAGGACTTCGAGCGCTTGGTTGGCGACAGGGAGGGCTTGCTGCACGCGATAGGGCTCATAGAGGACCCGGATGTGGCGGTCGATTTGATAGAGCTCATCGCGCTCATGGCTGTGTACGATGGCGTGCTTGCGGAGGAGGAGAAGGACTGGTTGATCTCCGTTGGAGATAGGACCGGCGTCCCGATAGACGTCGAGGCGCTGGAAGAGCGGGCGAAGGAATACGAGGCCGTCGTTCGAGAGGGCATTTTCAGCAAGGCCTCAGGCACGGCTGGGGCGGTCGCCACCCGGGCCACAGGCTCGGCCGACCGAGCGCGGGAGCGGCTCAAAGGGCTAACCCGCAAATCTCGTTCCCTCCCACTCCCTCCGGAACTCGAGAGCGGAGGGTCTGAGGCTCCTGCCACGTAGCGCCAGGCGCCAAGCCATGAAGAGACTGACCGAGCACCTCCGCGCCTACGACGGCGCTCGATTAGAACTATCTTTCGACGAGGTGGAGGCGATTGTGGGCTCGCCTCTGCCTCCAAGCGCCCGTCGGCACCAGCCGTGGTGGTCAAACTCAACACGGTGGGCCCGGTTCTGGTTGGATGCGGGGTACAGGGCGAGTTTTGCGCGCGTCGCCAGTGGTCGTGTCGCGTTCGTACGAGAGGACAGCCTAGGAGAGCGCCGGGGCAAGCGGGAAGATGGGCAGCGGCCAACAGCCCTACCCCTCGCCGTAGACGCCGTCCTCGTCGGGTGTGTTGCCACCAAAGCCTCGGCGCCCGCGCCTGGCAAAGACCTCTACCAGTCCGAGCTCTTCTTGAGGCGCCGAGCCTACGCCGAGGCAAGTGGCAGACCCTGGTTCATCCTGAGCGCCCTCTACGGGCTAGTGGGGCCGGACGACGTGATCGAGCCATACGATGTCAACATGACCGAGGTCACGGGTGCGCGAAGGCGATCCTGGGTTGAGAAGATCATGGGCCGCCTCGAAGAAGAACTTGGAGCTCTGACCGGCTTGGTTCTTGAAGTACATGCCGGGGCAGATTACCGGAATGCCCTCGGACCGGCGTTGCGGGCGGCCGAGGCAACACTTGTGAACCCCCTAGAGGGCCTCCGTCTCGGTGAACAACTTCATTGGTACGACACGGTCGGCACTCCCGATTCTGCCGCGCCCGTGTCTCAATCTCTTGCGGCGGCAACCCCGCTGCTTGCCCGCTCCCTTACGGAAGCGTTCGTGAATGGCGATCTGGATCTCTCAGAACGTCCTGGCGCACCACCGGCGGGATGGGAAGGCATGCCGGAAGTGGCGGTGGCTCGAGCCCTGCGAGGAGCCGGCGCCGATGACGCCGCGGTTCGGCTCCTTATTACCTTCACTGCCGCCCTTGACCGGGCGCGCGACGCCGACCGGCTCTGGTTCTCTGCCCTCGAATTGTGGCGGCACGAGCCCTGGGTGTTCGAGCCGACGGCGGCGGCTGCGGCCAGTCTCACGGACTTGCAGGATGCGCTTCGGTCCTCGTCCGTGAGCCAGCGCCATATGGTTGACTCCATGGCCTGGCGCCTGATCGCCGAGACTCTGGCATGTTCCTCTGGTCCGACCCCTTTCCAGGAGGCCGTCTTTCAAGGCCAGGGCGATGCTAGTGCGCTGCTCGCGACCTTGCACGAGACTACGCAGGCAGGAACTCCCCGCACGCCGATGCTCGCCGGCCCGAAAGTAGGGCCCATGTGGGTGCGCATGCTGGCCTACCCTGGAGGCGCGGCCATCAGTTCCTTGCAGGTATTGCCGGTGGCCGTGGACGTGCAAGTGCGCAAGGTCACCGAGTATCTGGGTCTCACAAGAACCAGGGGTCAAGACTTGGACAAGGTTCGGGCAGAGATTCAGGCAGCGTGGCAGCGGGATGTCAGAGACGGAGGCGCGGTGGGACCTGACCCCCTGGATGGCACCTGCTCGGCTCTGGACCCGGCTCTTTGGTTCTTCGGCAAATGGGGCTGTACGTTCTGTGAGGCGCGAGGCGTGAGGCGGCCGATCGCCGGCGTCTGTGCTGACTGTAAACTGGAGCTGCTGGGTCGCTGAGGTGTGTTCGGGGAGAGCCGACGCGTAGAATCAGACTAGCCTCGCCCTATGGCGCCCGCCAAGTCAGCCGCAGCCTTCTGGAGTTGTTCTTGGTCTGCTTCCCGGCAGTCAACATAGTTGGTGATGCGGTAGTAGTTGGGGAGATCGGCTTCCATGAAGTAGATGGGGACGAGGACGCCCCCCTCTTCGCGCTCGCGCAGGCGCGCGATGTTGTACTCCTCTTGGCACATCTTGGACGCCAGATATTCCGGCGTGTAGAGCGCCACGATCTTGCGGCAGTCCTCGATGGCGTCGTATATGGCCTGCTGCCACGCTACTCCCACATCGATTTCTTGAATGTCGCGGAACACGCGGAGCTCCGGATCGGACGCTCGGAGGTGCTCGACGAACAGGTCTACGGCCGAAGCGTTCTGCTGGCAGTAGCTGATGAACACGTCGTACTCTTCCCGGCTATCGGGGGAAGTCTCCCCCGCCGTCTTGACCAGCCTCTCTCGTTCGTTGGCGAAGAGCGCCGCGAGCGCCTCCGCCTTCTGGGGAGATCGCTCCACGATCTTGAGCCGATCGAGTGGGAGTCCGGCTAAGAGCCATTCCGTGGCGGTGGCTACGAGTGCAGGGAGCACGTCGTCGATAGACTCACCCACATCCCCTGTGGACACCACGGGCATGGCAACCGTGCGGATTGCATCCGGGCCCGCGACGAAGGGCGCGAGGCTTCGGAAGATGCCCCCCACAAGCTCGGCGGCTCGCCCGCGCTCGTCCGGCTCGAAGCAGAGTATGCGCCCGTAGGGAACGTTGACGCTCTGCGGCAGCACCTCGGAGATCCAGCACGAGAAGTTCGCCCGCAGGTCCTCCGCCTTCCGCTCGGCCAACGCGGCGACGCTCACGCCGCGTTTCGCCAGCGCGCCGATGAGGGTGTCCGGAAGGGGAGCGTAGTCGTCGGGGAACGCGGAGACAACGAGGAGGTCTAAGCGCTCATCGTCCGCGGGTTCGGTGAGGTCGCCCTGCCACAGCTCGATGGTGCCGGCGCCCCCGGTTCGGCTCACCTCGATCCTGTCGAGCAGGATCATGCCGACATCGCCTCCGCGGTCTTCCAGACTATTTCCAGAGCTTGGCGTATCGAAGGCGCAGTGTCGGCGGTGAACGCGAGCCGCATGGTGTACCGGCCGCCCTTCTTGAAGCCTGGGATCGCCATCAGGTCGTCGACGAACTGCTGCCCCATCTCGGTGCCGCGAAGAGCTTCGTCGACGTAGCCCTGGACCTGAGCTGTCGGCCATCCATCGTTCCCTGGGGGGTAGAAGTAGAACAGACTCTGCAATCGGCCGTTCGGGGCCATGGCTCTGAGGCTCAGGCCTTTGGTGCCCCAGTACACCGTCAGGTCCCGACGCTCCGCGTCCTCGATCATCGCACTCACGGCGTCGTGAATGTCAGGTGGGCAGGCCGCAAGTAGCTCGTCCTGGGTTGTATGCCTGGGCGATGGGGTTGACGGGCTCTTCGCCCGCCGGATCGCCTCGGTCTGGCCGATGACGCGGGGGACCATCGCCCGCAGGCCCTCTCCGACGTACTGCCTCAGTTCGACCCCCAATACCTCGACGTCCTTCATCTTCTCGTTCAGGAACTCGATGATGCGCCGGACTTCTCTCGGCAACTCGTCCGCGACGAACAGCAGCCGCAGCTTGCCGTCACGCAGGTTCTCGTCGACCAGTTTCCAGTAGGACTCGATCGTCTCGCTCGCGTCGCCCTCCGCTTCGACCTGGAGGAGCTCGAGTATGGCTTGGTCCAGGCCCGCCGTGCCGCCATGGTGCTCTACGGCCAGGGAGCGGATGCGGTCGGACGGCCAATAGACGTCCACGTTGGCGGCGTACTCGAGCAGCTGACCGACGACCTCGCGCCGGATACGCGTGTCGCTGCTCCGCTTGACCTCCACCAGAGTGGGGACACCATGTTGATCGAGTAGGAGGTGGTCGACTGCCCAGCGATCGAGGCCGCCCTCACAATCGGGAACACCCGCCTCTCGCTTGACGACGAGGAGGCGGACGTCTTCATCGGTACCCATCTGGTCACCCGCGAGCACGTCTGGGTACTTCTCGATCAGGGCTTGGAGAAGGTCCTCGCTCTCGTAGTGCTTTCGGGGGACGCGCTGAAGGTCACTCCCCTCGGACAATAGGTAGATGGTGTCGCCTTGCGTCATGCTTTCCCCTAACTCGGGTTGTTCCGGTTGCTGGGCCGGCGGCTCATCTAGCCTGGGCAGGCAATCCCCACACCTATCCGAAGGGTTCGGCCGCGAAGGAGGCAGCTTCCACTCTACACCGGGTTCCTTTCTTGTGGGCTATGGCTTCGGAAGACCGAGACGCGCCGTGCGGGCGGTCCCCGACGGCCGGCCACACCCGCTCTGGGCCGGCGGCGGCGTTGCGGTCCCAGGGATGCTGGCTCCTGCGAGCGCTCTCTTGAACGCCGGACACAGAGGAACGGCTAGCCTGCTCTCGATCTGGCACGCCACCGGCTCGCTCCCAGCGCGGTCTTCCAGCGCCTGGTACCGCTTTCGATGCCCCGCGTCGAGATCCTGCTGGCGCCTGAGACTCAGGGGCCGGACAAGATGTCCGCAATCTGGGCGATGCTCTCTCGCGGAATAGCCCATAGCTTCACGGTACGCTCGATACAGCCAAGATTGCGTCTGGTGGCACCATGTGAAATAGTGGACGCATATGGTGCGACGCGATTACTGGATCGACCGGATCGAACAAGCCTGGCAACGCCGGAGCGTGATCTGGCTGCACGGCGTCCGCCGAGTCGGGAAGACCACGCTTTGCCGGTCGTTGGACGCCGTCGAGTACTTCGACTGCGACCTGCTCTCGGTCCGCGAACGGTTGCGCGATCCCGAGTCGTTCTGGTCGGACCTTCGGGGGAAGCGTGTTGTCCTCGACGAGATCCACCATGCCCCCGATCCGTCGCTCATCTTGAAGATCGCCGCCGATCACTTCCCCGAGACCCGGGTCATCGCCACCGGGTCCTCGACACTGGGCGCCACGGCGAAGTTCTCGGATTCCCTCACCGGCCGCAAGAGCGACATCTGGCTCACGCCGATGGCATCGGAGGATCTCGGCGCTTTCGGAGGGGAGTTGCGCCGTCGGCTGTGGCAGGGAGGACTGCCCTCGTTCTTCTTGGGCGAACCGGGTGAGCTCGACGCGGACTTCTCGGAGTGGGTCGGATCGTTCTGGGCGCGCGATGTTCAGGAGCTGTTCCGCATCCAGCAGCGCGCGGCGTTCGTGCGCTTCGTCGAGCTCCTGTTGGCGCGGAGTGGCGGCATGTTCGAGGCCACCGCCTTCGCCGAGGCCTGTGAGGTGAGCCGTACGACTATCCACAATTACCTCGAGGTGCTGCAGGTGACGGGCGTGGCCTCGGTGGTGCGGCCGTTCTCCTCTCGCCGAACGACGGAGATCGTCGCGGCCCCCAAGGTCTACGGCTTCGACACCGGCTTCGTCCGCTACGCGCACGGGTGGGGCGAGCCCCGGCCCGAGGACTGGGGCCTGTTGTGGGAGCACTGCGTGCTGAACGAGCTGCAGGCGCACTGTCCCCAGATCGAGGTCAAGTACTGGCGTCGGAAGCGCGGGCCCGAGGTGGATCTCGTGCTCGAGCGCCGTGGTCTGCCGCCCGCGGCTGTGGAGTGCAAGTGGCGGTCATCGGCCGCGAGAAACCTGCCGGGACTGCGGGCGTTCCGGGAGACCTACCCCGCGGGCGAGGATTTCGTGGTGTGCTCGGACCTCGAGACGGAGCAGACCAGGCGGCTGGGCGAGAGGACGATCAAGCTCGTCGGACTGCGGGGTCTGGTGGATGCTCTGAGGCGGGGTTAGGCGGCGCGGCAGCGACTACTTCCAAGGCCTGCGGCACTGCGGACACGTCGGCGGCGTCCGGTTCTCAGGGTTGGCACCGCCCTCAACCCGTTCGCCTTGGGTGTGTCCGGGGGGGCCCGTGGCGGACCCCCCCTTCAGGATGTCCTACTTGGGGACGATCCCCCGCAGCGGGTAGGAGCCGAGTTCCACGATCTTTCCGCCTTGGACCTGCTGTAGCCGGACCTCATCCACGCCCTCGGGATCGCCGGGGCCGTAGGTCAGATTTGTGACGAGGATACCTCCGGTGCTCAAGTCCTTGATCTGCTGGAAACCCTTCTCGAGCACGTCGGCCGAGGTCAGTTTCGCTGGGTCGACCTGGGTGGAAGCGAGACGCAGGGCTTCGACCTGGGTCATGGCCTCGACGATGCCGCACAGATACATGACGTGGGTCACCTTGTCGTTCGGCCGGTACTTAGCCTGCATCTCGTTGGCGAATGCGACGCCCTCCGCGTTGGATTCCCAGGCGGCGAAGTCGCCGGCGACGACGACACCATTGCCCTGCTCACCCATGGCGGGAGCAAAGACTTGAAGATGGGCGGGATATCCGAAGCCGAAGGTGATCTTGTAGGCTTGATCGGGACCCATGCCCAAGCGAACAGCTTCCTTGATGGTGGGCTGACTGCCGGGGTTGATCATCAGCCCCAGGGCCAGGTCCACCTTGTTCTCCTTCAACCAGGCCAACTGCGTCGTCGGCGGGGCCGTGGGGACCATCGGAACGTACTGGGCGCCCACGAACTCATAGCCGAGCTTTTCCAGATAGGCCTGCATCTCGGGTATGTCGAGGTTGCGGCCGAGTGTGCTGTCGGCGGTGAGATAGGCGACCCGCGGCTTGCGGCTGGTGTCGGTCCAGCCCTTCAGGAACCACTCGGCTATCGCAGCCATCTGGTCTGTATAGATGGGTGCGTTGGTGAAGATGTTGCCGGGCGGGTTGAGGTAGGCGGGCGAGCTGGACTGGCTGGTGGCGCCGATCTTGTCCCCCATCAGCTTGTCCTTCAGGGCCATGCCTTCCGGTGATCCGCTGACCCGCTCCGTCAGCAGGCCTTTGGACTTGAGGTCGTCGTAGATGGTGAGCGTCTTGTCGGGCGCCAGGGCGTCGTCGCCCCACAGCACGTCGAATGTCACGTTCTTCGGGATCGTCTTGTCCGAGTACCACGGGGCGAGGATCTTGTTGTCGTTGACCCATTTGACGTAGTCCTGGTACCCGGCCAGCACCGCGGCGCAGTCTTCGGCATAGGGCCCCGTGAGTGCAAAGGTACCGCCGATGTACAAGGTCACAGGCTCGGCGGCGGCGGCGGTATCCGTCGGGGCGCTGCCTGCGGTGGTGTCAGTCGGCGCGGGCGCCGTCGTGGTGGTGGCGTCGCCACCGCCACAGCCGGAGACCGCGACGACCAAGGCCAATGCGATCATGAATAGGATTGCCCACAGAGATTTTACTCGTCGCATATTCCGCTCCCCCTTTTCGATTGCGTCCACCCGAGCGTGCCGTTGATCCCCTCTGCCAAATCAGTACCTCCTTGAAACGATGTCTGCCCCATCACACGTGCCCGTCAGAACGGCCAGGCCTGGTAGTAGCCTCTGAAACGCCCCCAGATGTGTTCGATGCCGCGCGGAGCGAAGATCAAGAAAAGTATGATCGCCAGGCTGGGGAGGATCAGGCTCAGACCGACGGCGGCTTGGGGGTTCACCACCTCGGCCAAGGAAGGTCCGATCTTGGTCGCAAGCAGCTGAAGCAGCTTTATCGCCAGCACCCCGTAGATGACTCCGGACGTGCTACCCATACCCCCGACTATGAGCATTCCCAAGAACCAGACCGAATCGAAGAAGGGGAACTGCTCCACGTTGGCATACGAGTAGTACTGCACCGAGAGAGCGCCGGCCACGCCGGCGAACACGCAGCCGATGAAGAACGCCTGGAGCCTGTAGCCCCACAGGTTGACGCCCATCACCTCGGCCGCGAGATCGTTGTCGCGGATAGCCACGAATGCCCGTCCTGCCCGCGTGCGCAAGATGTTCTTGGCCACGAGAGTCGCCAGCACCGCCAGCACCAAGACCAGATAGTAGTACGTGGCCTTGCCCTTGATCGCCAGGCCGAAGAACGTCGCCGTCGGCACGGACAGGCCGTCGGTGCCGCCGGTCAAGTCTCGGAACTGCAGGATCAGCCAGTGGATTATGAAGTAGGCCGAGACGGTGGCCATGATCAGATAGAAGCCCTTGATCCTCAGCGAGGGCAGCCCGAAGAGCACGCCCACTATGCCCGCGATGAGCCCGGCCGCCGGCATGGCGGCCCAAAAAGGCAACCCCACCTTGGCGCTAAGGATGGCCATGGCATAGCCGCCGACCATCATGAAACCGGAGTGGCCCATCGAGACCAGGCCACAGTTGCCGGTGAGGATGTTCAGCCCGTGGACGCTGATGATGGTGATGCCGATGATGGTGGCCGTCGTGAGGTTCGAGTCTGATGCCCAGAGGGGGATGGTGGCCAGGAAGACCAGGAGCAGACCCATGGAACCCCACTGCGCCTTCGTGCGCATGAGGCGCATGTCCTGGGCGTAGTCTTGAGCAAACGTGCCGCTTGGCAGGCTCATGCGCTATACCCTCTCGATCCGTTTGAGGCCGAACAGGCCGTGGGGCTTGATCATCAGCACCAGGATCATGACGATGAACGGGAAGACACCGGCCAGTCCTCCGCCCGAGGGCATGAGCGGGTCCAGGTAGCCCGCCGCCAGGTTCTCCATGATCCCCAGCATCAGCCCGGCAAAGATGGCCCCACCGATCGAGTCCAGGCCGCCCAGTATCACCACGGCCAGGGCCTTCAGACCTATCTCCGACATCGCTATGGAGACGCCCGAGACTCCGCCGAGCAAGACACCGCCGACCACGCCCACCACGGCGGCGATGATCCAGGCGAGCGCGTAGACCATGGTCGCCCGGATGCCCGCGCCGCGAGTCACCTGTTCGTCCTCCGCAGTGGCGCGCATCGCCAACCCTATCTTCGTGTACCTGAACATGAGCATCAGAAGGGTCACCACGATGGTCGAGACGATCAGTCCTATCAGAGATTCCGGGGGTATCGAGATGGCGCCCAGGTTGAGAGTGATCGCGGGCAATACGTCGTGGTACGTCTTGTACTCGCCGCCCCACAAGAGGATGGCGATCCCCTCGAGCACCCCCGCCAGGGCGATGGTCATCATGATCACGGCGAGCACGGGCTGCCCGACAAGGGGGCGCAGAGCGAGGCGCTCTATGACGCCGCCCGCCACGACAGCCACGGCGATGACGGCGATGATGCTAAGCCAGACGGGAAGGTGCAGGACCGCCAGGAACGTGTAGCCCAAGTAGCCGCCCAGCATGACGAAATGTCCTTGGGCGATGTTGAACGCCTGCGAACACTTGAAGATGATCACGAAGCCGATGGCGATCAAGGCATACATCATCCCAAGCGCAAGTCCAGTGATGGCCAACTGGAGGAAAAAGGTCATGGCCCCTCCCGCCCGACGGTAGCTATCCTGAGGGTCGCTCGGATGGTGCCGGCAGGACCGCTGCCGCGCGCAGTCGAACCCTCGACCTCGACGCTCGTGTCGTCGCCCGCCAGGGCCCGTATCAGTGCTCCATACCTCTCTGTCAGGAAGGCCCTCCGGAGCTTGCGGTCTCGGGTGAGCTCGAGCTCGTCGGGGTCGAACTCCCTGTGCAGGATGACGCACTTCTCGATGCGCTCGCCGCCGCCCAGACCCTGGTTGACCGAGGCAATCTCGTCTTCTATCAGCCGGTAGACCTCCGGGGAACGTGCGAGGTCGGCGAAGGTGGTGTATCTGACCTTGCGCTGGTCGGCCCAGCGCCCGGCGGTAACGGCGTCGACGATGACGACGGCCGACAGGGCCTCGCACCCGTCGCCTGCCAGCACCCACGCGTCCTTGATGTACGGACTGGACCTCAGCCGGCTTTCGATACCCTGCGGCGCGACGACGTCGCCGCAGGGTAGAGTGATCAGATCGTCAAGCCGGTCGACGAATGCCAACTCACCGTCGGCACACGTGGCGACTTTATCCCCGGTCCGGACCCAGCCGTCGTTCAACACTCGCGCGGTCCGGGCGGGATCGTTGTGGTAGCCGAGGAACGTTCCGGGGTGGCGCACCAGCAACTCGCCCCGCTCAGCTACCGTGACATCTACACCCGGGTTGACCGAGCCGACCGTCCCGGCGGACTGGATGCGGTCGGCCGCCCCCGTCACCGCGCCCGCTTCCGCCGAGCCGTAGACGGTCTTGATCGGCACTTTCAGCGCCTGAAAGAAGCGGATGGCGTCGGCGGAGAGGGTCGAGCCCGACGTGTAGCAGACCCGCGCCCGAGACAGACCAAGACTGTCGCGCACCGGCCTGAACACCGTCCGGTCGGCGATCGTGTCCAGCAGCCGCCACTGCAGTGCCGGCTTTTGCTGCTGCTGCGCCGTGTCGACCATGTGATATCCGATCCGCATGGCCCAGCCGGTGGCCAGCTTCTTGAGGCGACTCGCTCCGCGCATCCTGGCCTGCACCTGACCCGCCTTGCTCTCCCAGAGTCGAGAGTTGTAGACGAGAAGGTGGGGCGCGATCTCCCGGACGTCACCCGCGTGCGTGGCTGAGTTCTCGGCGAAATCGAGCACGCCGCCAGATAGGAGGTGACAGCCGAAGATCAGCCACTGTTCGGTTATCCACGCGGGAGGCAGATAACCTGCGAGATCGTCCTTTGGACCCAGCTTGTCCAGTTCACAGTAGGCCCGAGAATTCGCCATGAGGGACCTGTGGCTGTGCAGTGTGCCCTTCGCGCCCTCGGCGCCGGTTCCCGACGTATAGATGATCGAGCAGACATCGTCGGTGTTGCCGGCCGCGACGCTCTCCTCGAATGCGCCGGGATGCTCCGCCTCGTAGTCTCGCCCCATGGAGACGACATCACGGAGCCCCACGAACACCGATCTATCGCGGTTGCCGAGGCCCTTGTACCTCCAGAAGACCACTGTCTTCAGATGGGGCAGCCTGTCGCGTATCTCGGATATCTTGTCGGCCTGCTCCTCGTCCTCGACCATGGCGAAGTCGGCCTCGCTATCGCGGGCGATCCGCTCGATCTCGGCGGCCGACAGGTCGGAGTAGAGGCCCACGCTGATGCCACGGTTGCCCTGTGCGGCCAGCTGAGCGAAGAGCCACTCGGGGGAGTTGTCCCCGACGATGAGGAGCTTGCTCCTGGGCCCGAAGCCAAGGCATCTGAGTCCGAGGGCCAGATCCTTGACCTGCGAAAGATAGGCTTCCCAGCTGTAGGACTGCCAGATGCCGTAATGCTTGTAGCGCATGGCCGTACCTTCAGCGCCGAACCACGCGGCGTTGTGTTGCAGCACCTTGGGCCAGGTATCCGGCTCGTTGTGGTCTACGAGAGCCATCTCTTCCTTCGGCGGTAGTGCTTGAGCTCACGATAGTTCTTGCGAGAACCGCCGGCCGAGATGCCCATGTAGAACTCTTTGACATCCTCGTTGTCGCGCAGCCGATCGGCCGGCTCATCGAGGACGATCTTTCCGTTCTCCATGACGTAGCCGTGATCGGCGATACCGAGGGCCGCCTTGACGTTCTGCTCCACCAGCAGCATGGCGACTCCGCGCTCCTCGTTGATCCTCTTGATGATGTCGAAGATCTCCCGGACCATGATGGGCGCCAGACCCAGGGAAGGCTCATCGAGCAGCATCAAACGCGGGTCGGCCATCAGGGCTCTCCCGATCACCAACATCTGTTGCTCTCCGCCCGACAGATAGCCGCTCACCCGCTTCCGGTACTCCCGGATCCTTGGGAAGTAGGTGTACACCTGTTCCAGATCGGCTTTCACGCCGGCCCGGTCGCTGCGGCGGTAGGCGCCCACCCGCAGGTTCTCTTCCACGGTGAGGTGCTCGAGCACGTGCCGGCCTTCCATGACCTGGCTGATGCCCATCTTCGCGATCGCTTCCGGCGCGAGGCGATCGATCCGCTTGTCGTCGAGAAGGATCTCTCCGCTGCGAATCTGTCCCTGCTCCGTGGAGAGCAATCCGGAGATGGCTTTCAGAGTGGTGGTCTTGCCTCCCCCGTTCGCCCCGATCAGGGCGACTATCTTGCCGTCCCCCACCTCGAGAGAGACGCCGTGCAGCACGCGGATGACGCCAAGGTAGGCTGCTTCGATGTTGTCCACGCGCAGCACCTACACCCGCGCCCCTTCGCCCAGGTAGGCCTCGATGACTTCAGGGTCGGACTTGATCTCGTCGGGCGAGCCATCAGCGATCTTCCGCCCGAAGTTCAGAACGGCTATGCGGTCGGCGATATCCATGACCACGCCCATGTCGTGCTCGACGAGGATGATGCTGCGGATGCCGTCCCTCAGCACCGGAGTGTCGGGGTAGGTGTCCCCCTGACCTTCGTAGAGGTCGACGATGAAGCGGGCGACGTCTTCCTTCTCTTCCACGTTCATGCCCGCCATCGGCTCGTCCAGAAGAAGCACCTTCGGCTCCAGGGCCAGCGCCCGCCCAAGCTCCACTCTCTTGCGAAGACCGTAGGGCAGCGACGCGACCACCTGCTTGCGGATGTCCTGGATCTCCAGGAAGTCGATGATCTCCTCGACCGTCTGGCGGTGCTTGATCTCTTCCCGCCGAGCCCAGCCGAAATACAGCGCCCCGGTCACGAAGGTCTCGCGCATGAAGATGTGACGGGCCGCCATGATGTTGTCCTGCGTGCTCAGGCCCGTGTACAACTCGATGTTCTGGAAGCTGCGGGCGATGCCCATCCTGGCCAACTTGTCCGGTCGCCGCCGGGCGATCTTCTCCTCGCCGAGATGGATCTCACCCCTCTGCGGCTTGTAGAAGCCGTTGATGCAGTTGAGAAGGGCGGTCTTCCCGGCGCCGTTGGGGCCGATGATGGCCAGGATCTCGTCGTTCTTGACGTCCAGGCTCACATCGGTGAGCGCGTTGACGCCGCCGAAGCTCAAGGAGACGTTGTCGATCCGGATGACCGGCCGGTCGTCGGGGGGAAGGTGACTGCGCTCAGCCATCATCCGATGCCATCGAGCAGAGGCCCGGCTTCCTGGGTCAACTCCTTGGCGGTAGTGGC
>JAJZQZ010000063.1 GCA_021802965.1 Actinomycetes bacterium | reverse complement strand
CATCAAGGCAATCGCATCGGCCAAGGTGAAGACCGACAAGATCGACGCGCGCATCCTTGCGCATCTCTTGCGGGCCGACCTCATCCCCGAGGCCTGGGCACCTCCCCGAAGCTTGCGCGAACTCAGGGACCTTGTGCGCCTTCGCTGGCGCTTCGTCTCGACGCGCACCACCGCCAAGAACCGCATCACCAACCTACTCGCCCGCGAGAACCTGCGCTATGCCGGTACCGATCTCTTCGGGAGAGCCGGCCGCAGGTGGTTGGAGGAGCTGGAACTGCCCGCCCATACACGCGGTCTCATCACGTTGCTACTGACCTCTGTCCAAGAAGCCGACGCCCACGTGACTGTTCTCACCGCAAGGCTGCATGAGCTGCTGGACACAGAGGAGGATATGCACCTGCTCATGAGCATCCCTGGCGTAGGCTTCATCACCGCGGCCACCCTCACTGCCGAGGTGGGAGACTGGAGCCGCTTCTCCTCTGCCCGGCAACTCTCGGCCTACTTCGGCATCGTCCCCTCGGTGCGGGCCTCAGGTTCTGTCGCCCGCTACGGACACATCACCCGAGCCGGGAGCCCTCACGCGAGGCGCGCGATCGTCGAAGCGGCGCATACGGCCAAAAAGCTACCGGGGCCTGTCCGCAAGCACTACCTGTCTCTCGTCAGGCGACGGGGCAAGAAGGTGGCCATCGTCGCCGCGGCCCGCGTGCTTTTGGAACTGTCCTGGACCCTCCTGCACAAGAAGGAGGTGTTTCAAGCGGCGTGAGAGGAGAGCCCGTCGCAACGGCTGGGAGCGTCCGACTCCCGTTAACAAGATTCGGCCTCCTCACCGCCGCATAGCCCATCTGTGCGCCGTGACAGACGAGCGCGAATGGAAGCTTGGCTCCCAGAAGCCGTCGATGGCGAAAGGCGAGCGTCCCGGGATGCTAGGATCAAGAACGTGGGAAGCCCGAACAACGACTGGCAGTCTGCGTCCTTTTCATGGAAGCCGTTGCAGACCGACGCCGGTCGGCGGCGCCGCTGAACGGCATCAACGTTGGGCAGACGAGTGGCTGGGATTGCCACTTCAAGTGGTCAGGTCATGGCCAGAGGCATAGGTGGAAGCCGTGAAGTACGTCGCATTGCTGCGTGGCATCAATGTCGGCAACGGCGCCCGCGTGCGCATGAAGGACCTCAAGGCTCTTCTCGAGGGTCTGGGCTTGGCTGATGTGGTCACCTATCTGAACTCGGGCAATGTGGTGTTCAGCTCGGCGATGGACTCGGCCGGACTCACCCGCGTGGTCGGGGACGCACTCTCGCGAGCGCATGGCCAGGAGATCCCGACTCTCATCAAGACGTCGGCGGAGATCATCTCGGTCGCGGCATCAATACCGGCAGAATGGGGAAGCGACCAGGGTCAGCAGACCTATGTCGCTTACCTGTTCGGCGACGTGGACACACCGGATCTTGTGTCAGACCTTCCGGTCAACTTCGAGTTCCTGACCATCTACTACACGCCGGGCGCCATCGTCTGGAACATCAAGCGCGAGGACTACAACCGTAGCCACATCACCAAGATCGCTGGCCACAGCTCCTATGCGCGGATGACCACGCGGAATGTCAACACGGCTAGAATGCTCGCGGCGATGTGCGCTGAGGCATGACGGGAGCGTCGCTGCCCAACAATGGCATCGAGCGGACGGCGCGAGGTATGGTGCGGAAGAGCGGCGCATGACCGCCGCTCATGCCAAACACTTTGGGCGCAGCTAGGCGTCGAACCGGGGGGACCGTGAAGGGGCTCGTTGTGGTCATCCTTCTCAGCTTGGCTGTCGCCGGAACCGGGTGTGTGCGGCAGCTTCGGCATGACCCTGCCCTGGCCGCCTCGTCCGCCCAGAAATTCGTCGAGCTTCTCGCCGTCAAGGGAGATGTGAACGGCGCCTACGAGATGACCGATCCGGCCTCTCGGCACGGTCGAAGTGCTGCGGACCTCGGGAAGTCAGTCAGCTCAGTACCGATAGGGAAGTTGGACGACGTCGCTGCAACAGAGTTCCAGCCCGTACCCGGCCAGCCGGCCATCGACATATTCCTCAAAGGTCACAACACCGACGGCAAGACGATTCACTTTGCCGTCAGAGTGAACGGCACGGCGGACGACGGATACGCGCCTGCCAGCATGGCGGTCGCGTTTGAACCGTTCCCCGCCTCGAGCATGCGGCGATCCCTCCAGTAACCGGCGGGTGGCCGCCTAACAAGCGCATTAAGCTGGCGCGAGAAGACATCCTCGCTGTAGTCTGGGACTCAGGGTCGCGCAGGTTATCCGCAACACGTTAGGTGCAGAGGGGGAGACGGGTGGCTACCAGGCATTCGGAACACCGGCGATGACAGTCGACTTGAGGCTGCGCGCGCTGCGCGGTACCGTGACGGAACTTACCGCCTTTGAGGGCGATCTTGAAGCGCGGCTCGAGCGGGAGCGACCAGTTGTTCGCGCGTATCCCGAGGCCCTCGCTGCCGTTGAGCGCTTCCTGCCAACTGTGCACGCCCAGCGCGAGCGACTCGTGGGCTACCTTGTGAGCACCGGTGGCGCTGAGGCGGGGGCCGCCATGGAAGGCGGCGTACCGTTGGAGTTGGAGCCTGCGGCGGGCGTATCGGCGGTGTTGTGCAGCGTCTGCCTGGCCTTCAATCACGGCGCGGTGAGCTACGCGATGCTTTTCGAGATGGCGCTGCGACTGCACGAGCCGGCGCTCAGGGAGATCGCGCCGGAGCACTTGGAGTTCTACGTCGGTGCGGCAACGACGCTCTACCGTCTCCTGCCAGCCGCCGTAGCCTGGGAATTGGCCGAGGACGGGCTTGAGTGCTCCTGCATCTGCCCTATGTGCGGGCTTGGAGCCTGCGGATGCGTTGCCTGCGGGACACAGACTCTCGTGGAGACTTGGCGCAAGGCGCTCGCCACCGAATCGCCGCTGCCCGGCTTCGGTCTCCAGCCTCCCAAACCCGACAGCGAGCTGGCGCGGGCCGGCATCCGGGGCGGAGACAGACTCCTTGCCGTCGACGGCCAAGAGGTACGTTCCTTCTCTGAGGTCCAGGCTGCGATCCGGAAGCACCGCTTGGCGAGGAGGTGCGCCTCCTGGTCCGGCGAGGGTCGGAACGTTCGAGCGAGATTCGGGTCAGGCACAGCAGCGACTACCCCGAGGACTGATGGGTGCGTTTCGCACCTAACAACGGGATCAACCCGACTCGCTGCGCTCGCGGGTTATCTGCTCCACGCTAGACCACGTCGCCGCATGCTCTATCCTGAGAGATGTCAGCGGATCGTCCATGATCCTGGGAGGAAGTAGCCATGTCGTACGCCGAGAACGAAGGCGTCCGCATCCACTACGAGACGGAAGGCGAAGGACCTCCACTCGTGCTCCAGCACTGGTCTGCAGCCACCTTGGAGAACTGGTATGACTTTGGCTACGTCGCCGCCCTGAAAAGCGAGTACCGATTGATCCTGCTGGACGCCCGGGGGCATGGCGGCAGCGACAAGCCTCGCACGCCCGAAGCCTACAAGCTCGAGCAGCGCGTGGGAGACATCGTCGCGGTCCTTGATGATCTGGGTGTCGCGACAGCCCACTACTTCGGCTATTCGATGGGCGGGTGGATCGGGTTCGGCTTGGCGCGCTACGCACCCGAACGGTTCCGGTCCCTGATCATCGGGGGAGCGAATCCCTCTGCAATTGAGATGGATGGTCTGCGCGAGTTTCTGCGCGTCGGGGTCGACAAGGGGCCAGAAGCATTCGTCGCCATGTGGGAAGAGGAAAACGGCGCGCTCCCGGCCGCGCTGAGGGAGCGCATGCTGGCCTACGACTACGAGACTCTCCTGGTGGTAGCCCAGGACCGTGAGAGCCTGGAGGCTGTCGTGCCCACGATGAGCATGCCTTGCCTGCTTTACGCCGGTGAACTGGACGAGCCAGAACCCGTCGAGGAGTGCGCCCGGCAGATCGCCCACGCCACGTTCTTCAGACTGCCGGGACTCGATCACGGCGGTGCGGTCATCCGCAGCGACGAAGTGCTGCCACACGTCAGGAGGTTCCTGGCGGAAGTGGACCAGCAAGCGGGCGCGGTCTAACAAGCGGATCAACACAGACGCCGCCTCGTCGCGCTGGTTATCCGGCGGGCGTTGGACGGACCCTTTTCGCGAATCAGAAAGGCGCGCAAGAATGGAATGCGAACTCGAAGGCATCACGGTCCACTACGAAACGCGCGGCGAGGGGAGTCCTATCGTCATGCTCCATGGTTGGAGCGTGGACCATCGCTGGATGGTGAGTGGGATGGAACCCCTCTTCAGGCAGCGCGACGGCTGGAAGCGCATCTACCCCGATCTGCCCGGTCACGGAATGACACCCGGGCCGGACTGGATCACGGGCCGGGACCAGGAGCTGGACGTCGTCCTGGACTTCATCGATGCCGTCATCCCTGGCGAACGCTTCGCGCTGGCGGGCGCGTCAGCCGGGGCGTATCTTGCCCGTGGCGTGGCCTACCGCCGGCCGGCTGCGATCGATGGACTGCTACTGACCGTCCCTGTGATCGTGGCTGACGATGCAAGACGGCACGTGCCCGCTCATGTCACCGTGGCAGCGGACCCTGTGCTTGTGTCCGAAGTGGGCCCAGGCGAGGCGGATGGGTTGTTCGAGATCGCCGTTGTCCAGAGTCGCAAGGTCCTTGAGTATCTTCGCGCCAATGGTCCGTGTGCTGAGACTGGCGATGAGGCCTACCAGGAGAAGATCCGAGAGCACGCCGAGAACTACGCGTTCTCGTTTGACGTGGATGCGCTTCCCGAGCCGTGTCCCGCGCCCACGCTCATGGTCGCCGGCAGACAGGACTCTGTCGTCGGCTATCGCGATGCCTGGGGGATCTTGGAGGACTATCCCAGAGGCACATTCGCCGTCCTGGATCGTACCGGGCACTTCCTGGAGGTCGAGCAGCAAGACCTGTTCCACGCGTTGGCGGGTGAGTGGCTCGATAGGGTGGAAGAGTACGCCGGCTCGACGCGGTCGACGTAGTGAGGCAAGGAGGTCGGATGCCGGTCGTCTTCGCTTGAGCTTGAACAAGAGTCCGACGGGCGTTGGATCGCCGAGGTGACGGAGCTCGCTGGTGTGCGGTCCTGGAGCGAGTGGGTCGACTCGCCCTCTTCCCGGACGGGGGCAAGATAGTGCCCGAGTTCGATACCCAGTGGCTGCGCGAACTCGCGATGCCCCCGTATCGGATAGTCTATCGCCGCGACAAGTCTGTGGTGACGATCGTCCGCGTGTGGCGCAGCGAACGACAGATGGAGTCGGATTGGGAAGGCACCGCCTGACAAGAGGGGAGGTCAGATTGGCACCGGCACCACCTAGCGGCCCAGACGACCTCGCGCCTTTGGCTCGACCCTCCGCTCACGGCGATGCCCCTTCTCTCACGCGCCGCGTTGCGTCAGCGCCACTTTGGGTCCGAATCGTTTCCTGTCTCCTTCTCCTTGGGCTTATTGCCCTGCTCGATAATCTGAGCGGTGAAGAGATCAGCTTCTCGGTCTTCTACCTGCTACCTGTGCTCCTCGCGGGCACCTTTATTTCGCGAAATGCGGGTCGAGTGGCAGCGCTCGCGGGGGCCGTAACCTGGGGATATTCCGAGGTTGCAGCTCGTCCGTATTCGGCTGCATGGATCCCCGTTTGGAACAGCGCCGTGCGGCTCACCTTCTTCCTTGCCATCAACGAGCTGGTCCACAGCGTCCGAAAAGCGCACGAGCGAGAGCGCACACTCTCACGCACGGATTCGTTGACAGGCATCGCGAATGGGCGCGTCTTCGCCGAGCGGGTCAGACAGGAGATCGCAAAGTCCGATCGAGACGGACGCCCATTCACCATCGCCTATGCCGATCTCGATCGCTTCAAGCAGGTCAATGACACGTACGGTCATTCGGAAGGAGACAGGCTCCTGCGAGCCGTCGCTGAGACGATCAGCCGCGAGCTTCGCGCAGTCGATCTTGTGGCCCGCCTCGGCGGGGACGAGTTCGGTCTCTTATTGACCGCAACGGATGCCGATGGAGCGCGTGTGACGCTGGCACGTATCGCTCAAGCACTCGGGCGCGAGGCGGGCGAGCGTTGGGGAGTCGGCGCAACGTTCGGTGCTGTCACGTTCGTGGAGCCGCCGGCGGATGCGGACACGGCCGTCCGGGCTGCGGACGATCTGATGTATCGGGGAAAGTCCCGGGAGCGTGGGACGATCTTGGACATGACGTGGCCGGCCAGTAGCGTTGAAGTCGAGTAGCTTGCGATCCGGTGGGCCGGATCTTGACCGGGACCCTGCTCCTTCCGAGGCCGGATGTCACTGTCAGAGGAGAACGCATGCACGATGACGGGGAACGGCCAAAGCATGTGGTCGTGAATGACCTCATGCAGCAGGGTTATGAGTGCCTGCTGGTTGAACCGCAGGGCGGTGGTTTCGACCCGCGCTTCGAACCCGAGCTCACGCCGCAGGAAATGCTGCACCTCGGTGTGTTCGGCGGCAAGTACCTCACTGACTGTCGCGACGAGTTCCCCGACTCTTGGTATGTGGGCGCCAGGCTCTGCCACGAGCGGCATGACCCGGATCTCAACTTCTTCGGCGTCAACGCCAGCCTGCCGCTTGCCGAGTGGCGACGTCGTGGGTGGATCCAACCGGAAGACCCCAGGGGTTGGTTTCAGTGGTATTGCAGGTACTGGATGGGCCGTAGGCTACCGGGCCAAGACGACTGGCAGATCGGGCGGTGGCGGGCCTTTCGCCGGCACGCGGGCCAGGTGCGCGCACACTGCCTGCCCGGGGACGACAGCTGTCGACCGAAGCAGCGCCAAGCCCTGCTGAACTGGGCATACGACAGCCGTCTGCTGTAGCACGAGGCGCCTGCATGGACGCCCGTGGTTCGGCGTCGCTGCCGCTCGTCGACGAGCGGCAAGTCGGGATGGGAGCGAGGTCTGCTACAGCGTGGACGCGGGGTCGTCGTCCCCGTCGTCGTCGGACGACCCGTCTTTCAGCAACCTCACGCGGGCCTTCTCTAGCGCGAGCAGACGATCGCGGAGACCGGGATCTGTGCGGGCCTTCTCCGCCCAGTAGGCGTCCATGTTCTTGCATGCGAAGCAGTCCGTGGAGGGGCCGAGGGGCTCCTCGTCGTCGCCGGCAGTGTCTCGCGGTTCCTCGTCGCGCATGATGGACTCCTGTCTCTAGAACTGCACCACCGTTCTTCCCAATAGGAGCTTCAATCAGCCGTGGGTGTCAGCCGCTTGGTAAGTCTCGCCGCGGAACGAAAGGCCACGGTGGAGACGGTCGGCCCCGCGGGTCCCACGGATGTCGGCGCAGCCTCCGGCCCGGTCGCGCAGCCGTACTCGCTTGCCGCCTGACGGCCCTTCGGGCGCTTCGGCCTGTCGACCAGTCGTGTCGATGCCGCCTACCAGATGGAGCACTGGGCAAAGGTTCTAGCCACGCGAGGTGCCTGAATTCGGCAATCTGAGATATCGTCTGCTGAAGCAGTCCAGTCGCGATGCGGAGGGAGAGTGCTGATGCCGGGTCTCACGGCAGGCGACCGAGTGTTTCATGTGACCTTCGGCGAGGGTGTTGTCGAGGGGGTGCGGGCAGAGGCGGCGACGGTCCGATTCGCTGGAGGGAAGCCAAAGACCATCTTGGTCTCCCACCTCGAGCTGCGACGTCGCGAAGGGCCTCCCCCCAGGCCGGCCGACGCCGGCACCCTGTTCGACGTCTATCTCATGGTCGACTGGAGCGCCAACGGCAAGCCAAAGACGGGTTCTGACAGCATCTGGTACTGCTTCCTCGAGCCGTCGGAGGGCCGCTCGTTCACGAGAAACCCTTCCACTAGGCAACAGGCCTTCGAGGAGATCAGGAACCAGCTGATCGAGTTGGTGGCCCGTGGAAGGCGGGTGCTGGTCGGGTTCGACTTCCCGTACGGGTTTCCCCGAGGCACGGCGGAACGACTGGGCTTCTCCGGAGGGCCGCCATGGCGGGAGATGTGGGATGAGCTGAGCCTGCTCGTCGAGGACGGGATCGGGAACCAGAACAACAGGTTCACCGTGGCTGCCGAGATCAACGGAGCGATGACGACTGGTCCGGCCCCCTTCTGGGGCTGCCCGCCCGGCACGGCGAGCGCGTTCCTTCAGGCAAAGAAGCCCCAGCCTTGGCCTACAGATATTCATGAGTTCCGGTTGGCCGAAAAAGCGGTTCCTGGGCCCAAGCCGATCTGGCAGCTGCTTGGAGCCGGATGCGTGGGGAGCCAGGCACTGCTCGGCATACCCCGCGTGGCTGCCCTCCGGGACGATCCTGCGCTTCAGGGCGTCTCTCAGGTCTGGCCCTTCGAGATCCAAGCGCCCCCCGCTCGGGTTCCGTCGGGGGACATGGGCGGCGTGGTATACGCGGAGATCTATCCGTCCCTGGTGCCACCCTCTCTCAGCGAGGAGATCAAGGATGCAGGCCAGGTCCGGGCGCTCGCCGAGCACTTCGCCCGCCTGGACGACGATGGTGAGCTCAGCGCTGCCTTCGACCTCAGCGCGCTTCCCTCGGAGTCCCTGCATGCAGCGAGTGGGGAGGAGGGCTGGATCCTCGGGGCGAAGGTCGATGACGGTGCATCGGGCGGCTCGGACCAGTGAGGGCGCGCCGCGAGGGCGCGATCACCCGTCGTCCCTCCGGCCAGACACCTTGGTGGCCCACGCCTGGTCGCGCAACTTGACCAGGCGCCGGATATGATGAACGGCGATGTCTAGCCTGCGTCCTCTGCGCCTCTGGGTCCTGTTCGACGTCCACCGACGACGACACCCCGTGCTCGTCCTTCTGATCGTCGCCGTCTGCGAGTTCACCTTTCTCTATCTCGTCAGGATGCTCGGTCCCCCGCGCAAGTTCGTCGGCATCCCAGGGGCAGGGGCCGTCATCATCGCCCTCGCTGCGGCGACACTCGAAGGCCCGTGGGTGGGTGCCATCGCCGTCGCGATCGCCGGGGCGGCATTCACGTCGATCACGGCCGACTTCGGTCACGACGTCGAGTTGTTGACGGTGGCCTACTCAGTGCTTCTGTGGCTGGTGGCGACAGTGGCCGCCGGCCTGACTGCCGACCAGGCTCGTCGTCAGATCATGGATCGCGAGCAGGACCTGTCGCTGGCTCTGTCATCGGCCGTATCGAGTCGAGACGCGATCCAGCGGCTGCTCGAGCTCGGGCCGGTGTTCTTCTCGGCGGATGGCAGCGAGCGCCTGGAGAAACGCATCTGCGAGGCGGCACGGTCCCTCTTCGATGCGGGACCTGTCTGGCTGCTCGGCGTGCACGACCAGAAGCTGGAGGTCCGAGCGACGAGTGGTGTTCGCAGCGGCGAGGGCGGCAACATCCGGGGTGCTAGGGTACTGCCGGGTGATTCATGGATGCATTCGAGTTCCTTCTTACTGGTTGCGCCGGGTGTCCGCTCGCCGGAGTGGTTGACCGGCCTCGTCAGACCTCTCGGAGTGCGCGCTGTCATGACCGTTCCGATCTCCGTGCAGGAGCAGGCGACCGATCTGCTGGTGGTGACGTGGACGGCACGCCGTGAAGGCCCGTTGCCGGCCGAGGAGGCCCTCTTTCGCCGCTTCGCGGACCAGGCCGCCCTGGCTCTGGAAAGGGCTGAAGTGGATCGCCTCCACACACGGCTCGAGGCAAGCCTCCTTCCCCGCATGCCCATCCTGCACCCTACCCTCCACGTGGAGTCGTACTACCTCCCCGGCGAGCGGCGTTTGGGCCTTGGAGGTGACTTCTTCGACTTCTTGACGGTGGGCGGCACGGGGGCGGCGTTCCTGGTAGGGGATGTCAGCGGCCACGATGTCGATTCCGCCGGCGTGGCGGCGGTTCTGCGGGCCACCTGGCGGGCACTCGTTCTGGCTGGGGAGACGCTCGAGGCGACGATGCGGACGATGTCCGACGTGCTTCAGCTGGAGCGCGCGGATCCCGGACTGTATGCGACGGTCGTCGCGGGCGTGGTGTCCCCGCAAGGAGATGAGGTCACCCTGGTCAGCTTCGGCCACCCGAGTCCGCTCTTGATAGCCTCCGGCCCCCAGATGATCTCGATCCCTCCGGCCTTTCCGCTGGGCTTCTGGGATGGCGTTCGTTGGACCGAGACCACCCTGGCCCTCCCGACGGCGTGGACGCTCTTCCTCTACACCGATGGCTTGATGGAGGGGTTCGCCGGAGACGGCACTCGAGCGCGGTTCGGGGTCGAGGGGCTTCTTCGGAGCCTGAACGAGCCCGGGATCCGCGAGGGCTTCGGCTCGGCCTTCCGACCCAAAGCCGCGGAAGACGAGGTCGCCCACGACACTCAGTCGGCACTCGAAATGCTCCTCCAGGTCGTACAGACGGCCAACGAAGGCCCACTGCCCGACGATGTCGCCATCCTGGTGATCCACGGGGGAGCGGGGGAATGACTGCAGAAGTAGGAGAAAGCCGAGGAGGGCCCCGTACGGGGCCCTCCTCGCGGTCAGAGTCACGGGATGTGCCCGTCAGGCGACGGGGAGGTGCCGGGCTCAGTCGTCTGTGATCAGCCGCTCCGCTGCCCGGATGAACCGCCCGAACCCGCGCTGGTCTGGTTCGCGGGTGTGACGGCCCCGATCCGTATCCGGTGATCCGCTTGCGTCGAGCTCTTCCGATCCGTGGATGCCGTCGGTTTCGTCGTGATCGCCTCCAACGCCGCCCGTCGTGGGCTGCGCCGTCGTCGTGGTCGACGCGGGCACTGTGGTCGTCGTCGGCTGCGCCGTCGTGGTCGTCGTGGACGCGGGTACTGTGGTCGTCGTGGACGCGGGCACCGTGGTCGTGGTGGTTTGCGCCGTGGTGGTGGTCGTGGATTGCGCCGTGGTGGTTGTCGTGGTGGCGACGGGCGCCGTCACGGTCGTCGACGCGAAGCCGGCGTAGCTGGAAGGATTCTTGTCGACCCAGAAGACCGTGTAGGTCGACCCGTCTCGAGGCACGGTGAAGGTCCCGGCTCCCAGCTGGCCGGCGATCCTCGTGCTGCCCTTGAAGACGCCGAAACCCTGGTTGCCTCCGTTGAGGGCCGAACCCGATACCGCGTACGTGACGGCGGCTGGGTCGGGCTGGCTGGCTGTGGCAGCGACCGAGATGGTGACGTCGCTCTGCGCGGTATGGCACCCCGAGCATAAGCTTGTGTAGCTTGGCACCGCGCTGGCTCCGTTGGCAAGCACGGCCAGCACTACGACCAGTGCGATGGGAAGAATGAACAGTAGGTGTCTCTTCTTCACGCGAACTCCTCTCTGCCGCTTGCGCGACATCCTCGAGAACTTTCGGGGCCTTCGGCCCCAGTACCAGAGAGGAGACTAGTGGTTTATTCGCAGCGTACACATAGAAATGAGGAGACTCTCACGACTTGATGGGAGAACTCTCATGAGGTGGGAAAGGACGGCGACCGCTCGGGGGCGCGGTGTCGGCCACCTCGCGGTGCCGATGGTAGCATTGGTGTCCAAAGGCGCGGCCTGTGTGTTGCACCCTCTTCCGCCGGGGGCCGGCCGCGCTCAGCAGACTGGGGATCCTTTGACGGCTCGGGTGGAGATACGGCTGTGTCCGGTGCTGAGCGCCGCCTGTTCGGAGGCCTCTGTGGACGTGGACCTCGCCGAGGGTACGACCGTGGACGCCGCGGTCGGTAGTCTGGGGATCCGTCCCGGCTCCGGATGGATCGCCAGCGTGAACGGCGCGTTGGTCGGTGGCGACACGCCCCTGGTTGAGGGCGACAGACTCTACGTGTTCGCCCCGGTCTCTGGGGGGTAGGGCCCAGGGGGTGGTGGTCCGGCCCCCTGTATCGGCGGCCTGCCCCCGGAGAGCTGCCGCCAGCCTCTCGATGATCCCGCGGGGGTCGACCCGACAGGCCGTGTCCGATCGCCTGGTTTGGATTGGACTGCTCGCTCTCGCGGTAGTGTAGATAAGCGGGCCAGTCGGAAAAGGAGCACGTCGTGGCAAACCACATCGTCCACTGGGATCTGCTGGTCAGCGACATGGAGCGATCGAAGGCCTTCTACAGCGGCATCTTCGATTGGCGCTTCGACGATTCGTCCTTCCCGGGGTACACGATCATCGACGTGGGGGAGGAGGGCCGCGGCGGGGGGATGATGCAGAGCCCATCCGGCACCGGCGGTCACGCGCTCAACGCCTATTTCGGTGTCGACGATGTCGATGAGACGCTTGCCAAGGCCGCCGCCGGAGGGGCGGCTGTGGTCGTCCCCAAGACCGAGATCCCGGGGATCGGATTCTGGGGGATGTTCACCGATCCGGACGGTATCCCGATGTGTCTCTTTCAGCCCGAGCCTCGTCAGTAAACAAACGTAGGAGGTGCACCGTGCAGGGTGACGCGAAGGTCATCGATGAGTTGAATGCGCGTCTTGCCGAGGAACTCACGGCCATCAACCAGTATATGGTCCACGCGGAGATGTGCGAGAACTGGGGCTACGGCCGCTTGGCGGGCGTCGTGATGAAGCGGTCGATCGTCGAGATGAAGCACGCGGAGCGGCTCATCGAGCGGATCCTGTTCCTCGACGGCCGGCCTATCGTCAGCAACCTGAACAAGATCAACATCGGCGCCCTCGTTCCCGACATGCACCGGAACGACCTGGCGGCGGAACTCGATGCCGTCAAGAGCTACAACGGGAGCATCAGGGTCGCCGGCGAGGTCGGCGACGATGGCTCGCGCAAACTGCTCGAGTCGATACTCGCCGACGAGGAAGAGCACGTCGATTGGCTGGAAGCCCAGCTCGGTCAGATCGAGCAGATGGGCCGCGAGAACTATCTGGCCGAACAGATCGAATGAGATAGGGCCGGTCGCAGGAGGCGGCTGAGATCGGCCCCTCGCGGAACGGCTATACTCCGCTACATGGGTCCTCTCCGCCTCGAACGGCACGAGCTCGGTCCGCGCCTGTTCGTTCTAGATAAGCGTGTGCATGAATGGATGCTTGGTGCGAGCTTGCTCGCGAGCATCGGGCCGCTCTTACTGCTGGACGTCATCAGCATGCGAAAAGCCACGCCGCTCCTTGCCGGGGTGGGCGGCTGGCTCCTCATCAAGGACTGGCAGGACCTCACCCCCTCGCGTCGCGATCGAGGCCGTTGGTCGCTGGGGTTGCATCGCATTCCCGCCGCGCTGCACGCCCACCAGGAGGATAGCGAGGCCGCTGCCTAGCCGGCCTTGTGCCTCGATGTCCGGTCAGTCGAGCGACTCACGTGCGAGGTCCTCCACGATCCGTTGGTACTTCTCGTGGATCAGGTTCCGGTCGAACTCGGCGAACTCCACCAGCATCGCTTCCTGCGCGCTCTCGGTGAAGAACTCCATGCACGGTCCGAAAAAGCGGCTCTCCTCCTTGGTGATGTGCGCCGGGTAGAAGGAGGCGATGTTCTTGAGGGCTGTCAGGACCCGCTCCAGGGCTCCTGACTCGCCCTCGCGGTACGCTTGGTTCGCCGCGACGAGGCGCTCGGTGAGCGTCCGCGCCCAGGCATGCTCCTGGGTGAGCTGATCCATGAGCTGGGCGAGCTTCGGGTCGAGGTCCTTCTTGGCGGCATCCCGGAAGAGGATGCCCTGCTCCTTGCCGTGGTGGCAGCGGTCGGCGTAGCTGTGGATGAAGTCGGTGGACGTGTCCACGTAGACCAGGTCCACCTGCCCGGATTCCCGAAATCGGGCGACCCGGCGACCGATGTCGGTGGTCATGTGCAGGATGGTCTGGTGCTCTGCCATGAGCAAGCGGTGCGGCTGCATCGGTTGCGCTCCTCTCGGTCTACCCTGCAGGGCCGATCCTGATTATACGGTCATCACCGGGCCGGGGTGCCCCGCGTCCGTCCTGATTGCTCGTACCGACGTAGAGAGCGCCGTCTGGTCCTTGGGCGATCGGCCGCAGGCGCCCGAACTCGCCATCGAACAGGACCTTCTCCCTGGCCACGGCGCTGAAATCGCCGGGATCCGTGGGGACGAGCACCCGCAGGTCGCTCTGCTTCAGGGTGGCGAAGACGAACGCCCCCTTCAGGTTCACGAGAAGGTCCCCGGTGTAGAAGAGGGCTCCGGCAGGCGCGATGGTGGGACTCCAGGTCATGATGGGGTCGACGAAGCCCGCGCGCGCCACTTTTCCTCGCAAATCGGGCCACCCGTAGTTTCCTCCCGACCGCAGGCGGTTCACCTCGTCGTTGTCGCTCGGCCCATGCTCCGTCACATAGGGTACCCCGGTCTGCGGGTGAAAGACCAGCCCTTGGGGGTTACGATGCCCGAGCGTATAGATGAGCGAGTACGGATAGGCACGGTCGGGGAACGGGTTGCCCGGAGCCGCCTTACCGTCCCGCGTCATGCGCAGCACCTTGCCGGCGAGCGAATCCATCCGCTGCGCCAGCGGACCGTCTCCCGAATCGCCCGTTGTCACGTAGAGAAAGCCGTCGGGCCCGAAGGCCACTCGTCCCCCGTTGTGTATCGAGCCGGCCGGGATACCGTCGACGAGGACGGTCTCGCCGCCGAGCTTGGGGGAGGCCCCGTCGGCGCCGATGAGGGCCAACCGGCTCACGCGGTTTTGCGCGCCGCTCGCATCCGCGTGCGTGTAGCTGACATAGATGTCCGGCGTCCGCGGAAAGTCAGGGTCGAGAGCCAGGCCCATGAGACCCCCTTCGCCGGCGGCCAGGGCGTCGATGCGGCCCACCTCCTGGGTGGAACCGGTCGCCGGGTCCGCCGTTGCGATCTTCCCCTCCCTCTCGGTGACCAACATGCGCCCGTCGGGCAGGAACCTGATCTCCCAGGGTATGCGGAGATCCTTCACTGTCGTTGACGCGGAGTAGCCCGCGTCGGTGACGGAGGAGCCGCTCGGCGGCGACGAGGTCGGCGACGCGGTCGGCGACAACGAGGTCGGCGACAACGAGGTCGGCGGCGATGAGGTCGAGGGCGACGCCAGGGTGGTCGACCGTCGATCGAAGGTCGAGCATCCCGTGAGCACCAGCGCGACAGAGATAAGGAGTGCGCCTGCCGATGAGAAGGTCGGCCCCATCTTCTTCATGTATCACCTTCGGGCTGAGCGGTCGACTGTCTCGTGCAGTCTACCCACTTCTCGCCCCGTCTAGATCAGAGACGGAGTGTGTCCCCGTGCTCGCTCGCGGTTCCGGGGGTATACGCTGGAGAATTACTACTCTTGTCTCCAGCGGCCGCTTCTCACCTCCTGGTCGTCTGCTTCGCTGTATGATTCGCGTACCCAAGCCCGGGGGAGCGGAGCACGAGGCTGGAGAACGAAAGGCGGGGGGCCGCGTGAAAGCGATAGCGGTCAATGGCAGTCCGAGGAAGACCTGGAATACCGCGACGCTTCTGGAGAGCGCCCTCGATGGCTGTCGCGACGGGGGTGCCGAGACGGAGATGGTGCACCTG
>JAJZQZ010000062.1 GCA_021802965.1 Actinomycetes bacterium | reverse complement strand
CGGCTGGGTCGTCCTCGCGGTGTCTACCCTCAGCGTGTTCGCGTTGCTCGGGCTGGGGCGCTTCGGCTACACGATGGTCCTTCCGGCCATGCAGAAGGACCTGGGGTTGAGCAACGCCCTGGCCGGCTCCCTCGCCACCGCCAACCTTGCCGGCTACGCGGCCATGTCGGTGCTCGGGGGGGCTCTCGCCGCGCGGTACGGCACCCGGTCCGTGGTGCCTCTGGGGTTGGCGATCGCCGGAGTGGGCATGGGGCTCACGGGTCTCGCCCAGGGATTCGCGGGGGCCGCCCTGTGGCGGGTGGTCACCGGCGTCGGCACCGGGTTCGCCAACGTGCCCCTCGCCGCCCTCCCCGGGGCGTGGTTCGCCCGCAGACTGCGCGGGCTGGGCTCGGGCATCGTGGTATCGGGGTCGTCCATCGGACTGATCCTCGTCGGGCCTCTGGTTCCCCGCCTCCTGGCCAACAGCGGACCCGGCGGGTGGCGCATGGTGTGGTGGATCTACGGGGTCGTGACGCTGGCGATCGCCGTGCTCGCGCACGTGTTCCTCCGGAACCGCCCGGCGGACAAGGGCCTTTCGCCGGTGGGCATGACCGAGAAGCCGGCGCCCGCGTCCGTCGCCATGGGGAGCGTCTCGCCGACAGCGGACGCGACGATCGAACCCGCCGCGGCCCCGCTGGCCCCGGTCGCGATCTCTGCGGCATGGAAGACCATCGTCCGCAAGCCGATCGTGTGGCACCTCGGCCTGGTCTACTTCACCTTCGGTCTCGCCTACCTCGCGTTCATGACCTTCTTCACGAAGCACCTGATAACCAGCGGCGGCTACACCGAGCAGGCAGCCGGCGACCTATACATGCTCTTGGGGTGGTGCACGGTGGTCTCCGGAGTGGTCTGGGGAGTCGTCTCCGACCACATCGGCCGCAAGTGGGCCCTGGCCCTGGTCTACCTGATCCAGGCGACCTCGTTCGCCCTCTTCGCCCTTTGGCAGACACCCGCGGGGTTCACCACCGCCGCGGTGGTCTTCGGACTCTCCGCATGGTCGGTGCCGGCCATCATGGCCGCGACCTGCACGGATATCTTCGGGGCCCGGCTGGCTCCGGCAGCCTTCGGCTGCCTCACTCTGTTCTTCGCCGTGGGCCAGGCCGCGGGACCGGCGGTAGCCGGCGCCATCGCCGACGCCACCGGGAGCTTCGTGGCCGCGTTCCTGCTGGCCAGCGGAGTGGCGGTGCTTGGTGCGCTGGGAGCGGCCTTCCTAGGATCGACCCACAGGAGCGGGTGAACTTCCGCCGACGGGCGACGCGGCGCGGGTGCAGGCCTCGATCTCAGCCACCCGCTCGGGGGTCGGGACACCCTCGTCGTCCCAACCGCGCCTCCTGTAGTAGCGGGTGAGGAGCGCCTCGAACTCCGTCCGGTCGATGTGGTGGCCCTGCGACGGGCCGAGGGGCAGCGGGTCCTCGAAGTAGCGGCGGGGCAGGGTGTCATCGGCCCGGGTGACCCCCTCGCGCATGTTGATCACCCGTTCCAGGTCGAGCACCCGGCGGGCCACATCCTCCAGCTGATCCGGCGTCACCTCCAGCCCCACGGCCGACTGGATGAGCTCGGAGAACTCCGGGTAGCTCAGCAGCTTCGGGCTGTTCCAGCCCCGGCAGACGAACCGACACATGCCCAGAGAGTCGATGGTAGCGAATATGTTCTCGCTCCACTCCACCACGATCTCCTTGGTCTCGTACGACGTGGGAGCGGCCACGGTCTCTTCGCCGTAGACGGCCATGCGGATCTCGTCGGCCAGGCCCATGATGTCCAGAGTCGGGCGGTTCCGCAGATGGTCCGCCCCCCGCGACGAGACCGCCTCGGCCAGCGCGAAGCTCTTGATGTAGCGCACGTCGTGAGGGTCGGATTGGGGCAGGTTCTTGATGGCGATGAGGTAGTCACGGGCTTCGGCCGGCAGTGTCCCTTGGGCGAGCGTCTGGGTCGACTCCGCGAGCACATCCCCGAAGCCGCGCCGCCCGGCGATATCGAGCAGGAGCTGCTTGATGGCGGGCACGTCGCCCCACTCCAAGGGACCGCCGGTGAGCTCGTCGTCGATGATGCCGCGCTGGTAGAGCTCCATCGCCCACGGGATCAGCGTGCCGGCCGATGAGGTGTCCAACCCCAGGTCGTTGCAGAGGTTGTTGATCTCGATCAGGTCGACCACGTTCTCGAGCCCGCAGTTGGCGCCCATCAGCCCCAACGTGACGAACTCCGGGCCTTCTCCGCCCTGCTTGTTGACGTGCCGGCAATGGACCGAGCAACCGGCGCAGGCCACCATGCGTTCCACCTGCTCCTCGACGTGGTGGGCATCGAGGTCGGAGGTCCACTGGTTGAGCTGCGAGTTCTTCGTCCGGAGCGCACCCACGCGCACGTGGTTGTCGTAGAGCAGCGGCGTCCCCAGCCTGCCCATCACCTCGATCACCTTGGAGGCGTGCAGGTAGGCGTTGAGCTCCCGCCGGCGCTCGAGCAGGGCCTCCCGGTCGTGGCACGGCGGCGCGCCCTCACCGCGGGCGACCACCGCTTTCAGCCGCTTGGAACCCATGACGGCGCCCATGCCCCCACGCCCGGCGGCGTTCTTGTGACCGTTCATGATGCAGGCGAAACGCACCAGGTTCTCGCCCGCGTAGCCGATGGCGGCCGTGCGGACGCCGCCGCCCAGGTCGTCATCGAGAGCCACCTGCGTCTGCCACGCGTCGAGTCCCGAGTAGGCGGCTGCCGAGCGCAGCTCCAAGGCGCCGCCGCACGCATACAGGTAGACGGATTCGGGCGACCGGCCGGTGATCACCAGCCGGTCGAACCCGGCCTTGCGCAGCTCGGCGGGGAAGAATCCACCCATGTTGGCGTCGCCGAGGATGCCCGATTCGGGGGATTTGGCGCTGATGTTCATGCGTCCGGAGCTGGGCGCCGGGTAGCCGGTCAGAAGCCCGCAGCCGAAGATCAGCACGTTCTCGGGACCGAGGGGGTCAGCGCCCGGCGGCAGGAGGCGGTGAAGGTAGGCCATATTGGCCCCCCGGCCGCCCAGGAAAGAGCGCACCAGCTCCTCCGGCGTGTCCTCGATACGGACGGTGCCTGCCGTCAGATCGACGAAGGCGGTCTTACCCAGGATCATCTATCCCCCCGACACGCATCAGCCGTCAGAAATCGACCCACGTCCCAGCCCTCGCTTGCTGGGCCACTCGATAGAGCAGGCGGGCGCACGCCAGATCCTCCACGGCCAGGCCCAAGGCCTCGAAAAGCGTGATCTCCTCCGACGAGGTCCGGCCCGGAGCCGCCCCGATGAGCACCTCTCCCAGCTCGGCGCGGATGGAGTCCGGCCCGACGGCACCCTCGGCGGCGGCGATCAGGTAATCACCTGATTCGGCGAAGGTGGCTTCACGGCGGTCTACGAAGATCTTCGCCGCCGCCATCGTGGCCGAGTCGATCTCCCTCGCCTGAGGCGCGCACGCCCCGACCGCGTTGATATGGGCCCCCTCGGCCAACCACTCGCGTCGCAGGACAGGCTCACTGGAGGTGGTGACGGTCATCACGATGTCCGCCCCTTTCAGCGCCTCCTCCACGCTGCCTGCCCCGACCACCGGGAAGGCGTGGCTCGGCCCGATCCTGCGCGCGAAATCCTGGGCGCGCTGCGCATCTCTGTCAGCCACTCGCGCCTCGCGGATGTCCCTGACCCTGGCGATCGCCTCGAGGTGAGCCTCACCCTGCACGCCCGCTCCGATGATCGTCACCACGCGCGCGTCATCTCGCGCCAGGGTGCGGGTGGCCAGAGCGGAGACCGCAGCCGTCCTCTTCGCGGTGATGGCCGACGCGTTCATCAGAGCCTGGATCTCCCCGGTCTCCGGACTGTAGAGCGCCACCGCGCCCTGGTGGATGTCCTTTCCCTTCGCTGCGTTGGCGGGGAACACACACACCGCTTTCAAGCCGAAGCCCGGCTCGTCACCCGACGTGTACGCGGGCATCAGGCCCATGAAGCCGGCGGCGCCGGGCGGGGTCAGCACCATGCGCTGGGGGAGGTACACGTGCCCCCGGGCGAGGTCCGACAGAGCCGCGGCCATCGCCTCGATGCACTCGTCGACCCCGAGGAGTCGCTCGATGTCGCTGTGGCTGAGAATCAGCGTCTTCACGGGAATCTCCCCTTCGACGGCCCCTAGATGTGCTTGTCGTCCCCCGTCCAGCCCGCCATCGGTCGCTCGCGGCCCAGCGCGTCGGAGATGTTGATCTCGAGCATCGTGGTCGAAGCCAGCACGCGATCAGCGTTCCGATCTATGGCCTGTATGCCGCCCGACGACGCTTTCAGCTGCAAGGCCGCCGTGCGGATGGCTTGGACGTGCCGGTCGAGATCTTCGAGCATGCCTTGGAAGTCGGCCGGCATGGCGCGCTCGCCCCCCATCACGCCCCCACTTTCCGCAGGTCCTTGAAGCGCTTCGCCTTCAGAGCGTAGCGCGGCAGAGTGCCTTCGTCGACCACGTGCACCTTGTATCCCAGGTTGGTCTTGAGGCGGAGCTGGTGCTTGAGCTGGTTGAGCAGCTCGTGTTGGTCGCCGTCGAAGGCGCCGGCAAGCTCCACTCTCAATGAGATCTCATCCAGATCGCCCTTCTTCGTGACCTCCACCTCGAACTCGCAGAAGACGGGGAAGCTGCGCACCACCTCTTCGATAGCGCTGGGAGCCAACAAGACCCCCTTGACCTTGGTGATGTCGTCGGCCCGGCCGACCACACCGCCTGTGAACACCCGGAAGCTCCGCCCGCAGGGACACGGTTCCTCCGCCCACTCGACGACGTCCTTGGAGTCGAAGCGGACGCAGGGCATGCCGATCCGGTCGAGGGCGGTGATGACGAGCTTGCCCCGCCGCCCCGGTTCCTCGATTAGATCGCCGGTCTCGATGTCTTCCACCTGGGCCAGGAACAGCGCTTCATTGACATGGATGCCGCCGGACTGCTCCGCGCACTCGTAGCCCCATGCCCCGATCTCGGTGGCGCCGCAATGATCGAAGACCTTGGCCCCCCAGGCCTCCTCCATCCGCCGCTTCGTGCTGGGGATGCTCGCCCCGGGCTCGCCGGCGCAGGTGATGCGCCGGACGTGGAGATCGTTCGCCGGGTCGATGCCCATGGTCCGCGCCGTCTCGGCCATACCGAGCACGTAGGTGGGAGTCGCCATCATCGCGCTCGCCTCGAGCTCCTGCACCTTGAGGATGCGGGCCTCAGTGTCGAGCACGCCGCCGGGCACGACCTCCATGCCCAGCTTCTCAGCGGCGTAGTGAGCGGCCCAGAATGCCACGAAGATGTTGTAGCCGAAGGGCAGGAAGACCCGATCCGTCGCGCGGTACCCCTGGGCGTAGAGGAGATAGCTCCAGCATTCGGCCCACCATTCCCAGTCCTGCCACGTGTCGGCTTGGTACACCGCCTGGCCGGTAGTGCCGGAGGTCTGGCGGAACTCGGTCACCCGCTCGAGGGGCACACAGAGCATATCGCCGTAGGGGAAGGGGTCTTTGCGCTGGATCCCGCGCATCTGCGACTTCTCGACCTTGGGCACCCGGGTGGTGTCGGCCATGGTGCGCAGCTGGTCGGGGTGAAACCCGGCGGCGTCGTACAGCTCCCGGTGGAACCGCGAGCGGTCGTACGCCCAGGTCACGATCCTGCGGAACTTGCGCAGCTGCAACTCGCTGAGCCTCTCCCGAGGAAGGGTCTCCAGGATGGGGTTCCAGTAGTGCTCGGCGGCCGCCGTCATGTCAATCATCCCCCCGGACGGGCAGTCGTGCCTGGATCCCGCGCTCCTCCTCCAGGGTACGACGGCGCATGGTCGTGCCTTCCCAACGGTGGAAGAGGTCGTGGCCTATGTCGAACTGATCGAGGACCTTGCCGACCGTCTGGTTCACGATGTCGTCGATGGTCTCCGGCCGATGATAGAAGCTGGGCATCGGCGGGAGGATGACGCCTCCCATCTCGACCACTCGGGTCATGAGCTTGAGATGGCCCAGGTGCAGCGGAGTCTCCCGGGCCACGAGCACCAGCCGCCGCCCCTCTTTGAGGACCACATCGGCCGCCCGGACGAGCAGCGACTCATTGTAGCTGTTCGCGATGGCGGAAAGGCTCTTCATGGAGCAGGGCGCCACCACCATGCCCATCGTCTTGAAGGAACCGGAGGATATCGGCGCGCCGATGTCGCGGATGTTGTGCACCTCGTCGGCGAGCGCCTCGATGCCGGCCACGCTGTAGCCGGTCTCGAGCTCGATCACCCGGACCGTCGCCTCGCTCATGACCAGATGGGTCTCGATGGGCGTGTCCTTCAAGACCTCCAGCAACCGGACACCGTACACGGTGCCCGAGGCGCCGGATATGCCCACTACCAGCCGTTTCATCTCGCTCCTCCCGCGCGGCCCGCCGCCCGGTCCCACAGTGCCTTGCCGCGAGCGGCCGCCTCCACGGGGACGCGTGCGCTCGTGCGATCTCCGATACGTTCGAACCCGGTCGCGTCGATGCCCACGCGCGAGCCCCGCTGCCCGGGATGATACGAAGGGTCGATCGGGTGGGCGAAGAGGCCCTCGATGACCACCAGGTCCTCGTCGGGCTGGGCCCGGGTGACCACCGCCCACTCTACCTGATATGGGTCCGTGGGATCGATGTCCTCGCTCACGACGACCACCTTCTTCACCCGCTCGAGGGAGAGGAGATGGTACAGCAATCCCCGCACCCGTCCCTTGTCGGCCGGAGCCACCTGAGCCACCAAGCTCATGCCGAAGGTGCTGGGGACGAAGGTCACACCGCGCGCAAACGAATACACCCGGCGCAGCTGTGGCAAGATCGTCGCCTCGACCACCAGACCGTTGATCAGGTCGCCGTCGGGCCCGGTCGGCAGCAACGCGTGATAGATCGGGTCCCGTCGGTGGGACACGCGCCGTACCTGAAGGGTGGGGATGGATGAGAAGACCATGGAGTAGCCGCTGACCTCGCCCAGGGGACCGTCGGCACGCTCCTCACCCGGCACCAGCACGCCCTCCAGCAAGAACTCCGCCCGCGCCGGGACCGGCAATCCGGTCAGAGGCGCCGCGACCAGCTCGACCGGCTCACCCCGCAGCCCCCCAGCGTAGGCCATCTTCTCCGCCCCGGGCGGCGCAGGAAGCGCCGCGGAGACGAAGGTGAGGGGTTCCAGGCCGATCACCACCGCCACCGGCATCTCCACGTCGCGCCCGTACTGCCGATAGGTGTCGCCCATCGGCGGGTTCACCACGCCGAGGCTGATCCGGTCGGGGCCCAGCAGCTGCATGCGGCAGATGGTGCGCTCCACGACTCCGGTGGCAGGGTTGCGCAGGCTGGCCATGCCCGTCGTGATGTACGGGCCCTCGTCGTCCGCGTAGTGAGTGAGCACCGGCAGCAGCTTTGTCAGGTCGACATCCTGCTCTGTCACCTCGAGGAGGGGGGCGTCATCGACCATCACGGGGTCGATCGGGGCCGTGACACGATCGGCGAAGCGATCGACGAGCTCCTCTGTCTCGACGCCCATGGCCATGGCCAAGACCTCGCGTCCGTAGACCACATTACCGATCACGGGCACCGGCTTGCCGTCGACGTCGGTGAAGAGCACGGCTCTCGGCCGCGCCCCCACCCGAAGCAGGGAGGCCGCGGCCAAGACGCCGCCTACCTCATGCCGCGCAGATACCGGTTCGGTGATCTCGACGAGATCGCCGCTCGCTCGCAGGGCGTCGATCGCGGCACGCAGATCCAGGAAGGACACCGCGGCGACCCCTCAGCGCCAGGCCTCAGGGATCTTCTCCACCGCGCTGACCACGTCGACCGACCAAGGCTGGCCCACCCACTGCCCCCGGCCGAGGCGGGGCCACAGCCGGTCGGCGTACTTGGCCGGGTCGTCCGAGAGCCGGGCCATCACGTAGATGCAACGATACTTCGCGCGCCCCTCGGTCAGGTCGCGGATCACCATCTCCTGCTCGGTGTCCTGGGCGACCTGGTCGAGCTCCGTCAGAAAGAACGCGTCGTACTCGGTCATGGCTTCTCCCTCGTCCTAATAGCCGTAGTTCTGCCAGTTCGCCAGCACCTTCTCCTTGACGTCCTCAGGGTAGGAGGTATTGAACGAGACCAGGATGGGCGTGTCGGTGCGGGTCCAGTCTATCGGGAAGAGGCAGTCGAAGAGCACCTTGCTCCCCCGTCCTACGCGCCGGTCTTCGGGCGGCGTGAAGGGGTTGAGCGGAGTGCCCGCCGAGTTCCTGTAAATGTGGATGTCGGTCGCTGGGTTGCAGCGCGTCGAGAAGGCGTGGATCACCTCGTTGACGTTGTAGATGTCCACGGTCTGATCGACGACGATCACCTGGTGGAACCAGGGACCCAGCTTGCTGCCGAAAACCAGCTGGGCGATCTGCGAGGCGATGCCCGCGTACGCGTTCCGCGTGCCGATCACGACCAAGTGGTGGGTCGACTCCGGCAGCATGTAGACGCCCGTGATGGGGATGCCCTGGCTGCGCAGGAGCTTCTCCATCTCCAGCCCCAGAGAGAAGGAGCGCAGCAGCTGCCCCTCGTCGGTGGGGATGCCCATGTTGGAGACCATCATGATCGGCTTGTCCCGATAGGTGATGGCTTTGACCCGGTACACCGTACGGTCGTCGCGCGGCGACGTGCGGTAGCCGGTGTACTCCCCGAAGGGAGCCTCCAGCATCATGACCCCGGGAAGGATCTCCCCCTCGATCACGATCTCGGCGTGGGCCGGGACGAGGAGGTCGTTGGTCTCGCACTTCACCAGCTCCACGGGCTCGCCCATCATCATGCCGCAGAACTCGTCCTCGGGGATGGCGGCGGGTGCGCAGGCGGAGATACCGGCCAGCGGGTCCATGCCGATGACGGTGGCGAAGGGCAGCGGCTGGTTCCGCGGGACGCTCTTGTTGTAGAACATCTTGCCCATGTCGCTGAAGGGCAGCACGGGGCCGACCATGGTCCTCTCGTCGTGCACCATCTGCCGGTACATGCCCCAGTTGACGTCGCCCGTGTCCGGGTCGGCGGCCACGATCATGTGCCAGGTGGCGAGATAGCGGCCGCCGTCGCCGTCGTGCACCATGGGGCCGGGTAGATCGAACAGGCTGGCGTCGTCGCCCAGGAAGACGTGGCGCTTGACCGGCGCCGCCGAGCGATCGACCACCACCGGCTTGATGCCCTGGCCCGACGTGCGGGCGGTGTACTCCTTGCCGATGTCGGGGATCGGGGTGTCCGGCGCCAAGCCGAGCGCGATGGCCAGCTTACGGTAGGTGGCGAGCGGGGCGCCCAGGGCCTCGAACCCGGCGTAGTCTTTGATGCTCTTGAAGTACGGGGAGCGTTCCTTCATCTCGCACACGCGGCGGACGATGGCCCCCATCTCGAGGTCCCAATCGACCTCCTGCTGCACGTCGACCAGGTCGCCGGAGGCGCGCAGTGCGTTTATGAACTCCCGGTTGTCCTTGTAGTAGGTGATCCCCACGCTCTACCCCCAGCCCTTTGCCGATACCTTGTCCACGAGCCCTTGCCACTTGCCCTGGGCCCGCAGGATGAACTCGCCCAGCTCGCGGAGGACGCCGGTGCCGCCGTCTCGCGCCGTCACGTAGTGGCAGATCGCTTTCACTTCCGCACACGCGCTTGCGGGGCCGACCGCGAACCCCACCGCGTTCATGACACCCATATCGATGATCTCGTCACCGACGAAGCAGATGTCCTCGAAGCTGATGCCCATCTCCGCGGCCACCTCCTCCAGCTTGGCCAGCTTGTCCTTGGCCTGGAAGACGTGCTTGATGCCCACCTCGGCCGCCCGCAGCTCGACGATCTTCGACTTGCGGGTCATGAGCGCCACCTGGACCCCCAGCATCATCAGGCAGTTCGCCCCGAAGCCGTCGTCGTGGTGGAAGACCTGGAACTTTGTGCCCTCGTCGTTGTAGAGCAGCATGCCGTTGGTAAGCACCCCATGGACGTCCAGGACTACCAGCTTGCATCGGGCGGCGCGGGCGGCCGCGTCTTCCAGGTCAGGCGAGGTGCCGGGTGCGCCGGTCCCCATGTCGATCATGTCGTTCTCCCTTCCAAAGATCTGGGCGTCAGCGAGACAGCCTGAGGCGCGGGGGCGGGTGCCCGCCGCGCCGCCAAGCTGAGGGGGGCGTGGTTCAGTCCAGCCCGAGCTCCGACCAGCGAGCCTTGATCGACTCCAGCACCTCGGGGCTCAGCTTGACCTCGACCGGCTTTTCCTTCCATTCGAAGGGGATGGTCGCGTCGAGCACCAGGCGCGAGGTGATGAACTTGCTGCTCGGGTCGAGCGCCGGGTCGAGAGGCGTCGAGCGCCCCCGGTTGATGATCTGGGTGCCGCGCTTGACGTCGTAGCGGGTGGCCAGCGCCCACCACACTCGGGGCAGGTCGTCGGCGGCGATGTCGTCATCGACGATGATCAGGCCCTTGAGCCCGTAGGTGCACGTGTTGCTGGCGATGACGGCGGCCGCCACCTGGTCGGCATGGCCCGGGTAGAGCTGCTTCACCGACACGATCGCCCAGAAGCGCCCGCAGGCCTCCGGCGGCATGTAGACCGATTTGATGCCCGGGATGCCCATCTTGGTCAGCTCGGTCCACAGGGTGGCGTTGCGGACGAAGGCCAGCATCATGTGGTTGTCGTTGACCGGCCGGCCCACCGAGGCCGCCATGAAGACCGGGTCGTCGCGGTGGTAGATGCGCTCCACGTTGACGGCCGGCTTCTTGACCGGATGGTAGAGCTCCTCGGTGTAATAGCCGGTGTACTCGCCGAAGGGGCCCTCCTCGCGCAGATCGTCGCCGTCGACGTATCCCGCGAGCACCCACTCGGCGTCGGCGGGGATAGGGAGGCCGGTCAGCGGCTCCGTGACGATCTTGACCGGCTCGCCCCGCAGGGTGCCGACCACGTCGTACTCGTTGGCGTTCTCGACCATCGCGCTACCCGCCAGCATCAGCAGGGGATCGCAGCCCACGACGGTGCAGATAGGCATCTTCTGCCCCAGCTTCTTGTACTTCTGCAGGATGCGATCGCCCCGCTTGCCCTTGAGGATCTGGGCCCCGATGGTCTTGGAGTCGAGCACCTGGCTGCGGTAGGTGCCCAGGTTGATCTCGCCCGTCTCAGGATCGCGCACCACGTGAAAGACGGCCGTGCCCACATAGCGGCCGCCGTCCTTGTCGTAGAAGCGCGGCGAGGGGATCTTGAAGACGTCGACATCGTCGCCCTCGAGGATGTTCTCGAAGATGGGCCCGGTCTCCAGCTCCTCGGCCCGGATGACCTCCCCCACCGAGAGCTTCATCCACTCGTAGGAGAGCTCGGTCATGGTCATGCTGGACGGCCGCCCGAGGATGGTGGCTAAGCGCCGGGTGTTGCTGAAGACGCCGAAGATGACCTTCTGCCCGGGAGCGTGGCCCCTGATGTTCTCGAAGAGCAGCGAAGGTCCGTCCTTCTCCTCGACGAGCTTGGCGATGTGGCTCATCTCGAGATCCCAGTCGACCTCGGCGGTGACGCGCTTGAGGTCGCCCTGTTGCTCCCACTGGGAAATGAAGTCCCGCAGATCCATTGCTCCCCCTTGTTCGCGATGCCGTCTGTTCAAGAACTGACACTGAAACTGATCCCAGGAACAGACACGCGTCCGCCCTGGCGGGCGGCCCTGGTTGCACTCTATGTCAGCAGGGGGGCGCCGTCCAATACGTATTTGTGGCGGGATCTATAAGCTGAGGTTGGGATGAGCGCTGCGGCACAGCAGCTGGCTTCTTGCGCGATCAGGCACGCCCCAGCACTTAGCCAGGGGAAAGCACAAAGAACCCAATAAGCCAGTACGCGAGCTGGAGGGCCATCAATGAAAGGCCGACCGCGAGCCAGAGTAATCCGTGCGAAGAGGAGCCGCGCGTGTTCATCGCTACGCTCTCCCGAAACAAGAGCAGCGATCGGCAGCAGCAGACCGGCGAGTGCAAGCGCGGCGAGGAAGACCAGTGCCACCAGCTGAAGCCGACTGTGTGGGACTTCCTTCACGATGAATCCTCGACAGGCAATCGTTGTAAGGAGATGGAAATCAGTCGTACCTCCGGTCCGCTATCCGCTCACACCCCCGACCCCCTCCATTTCCTCCGTCTCCGACGCGATGGTACAATTCAATCAATCGATCGCTCGATGGATAGGGGGAGAGCTGAAAAGGACTGTCACCGCAACAGAAGCTCGGGTCCACTTCGGCGAACTCCTGCAGCGCGTCACCCGGGACCAGGACACCGTGATCGTCGAACGTGGAGGAGTCCCCCAGGCCGTGGTCATGTCGGTAGCCGAGTACGAGCGCCTGCGAACACTTGGGAAAACGACCGATTGGCGCGAGCGGGCGCGCGCCGCGCGCGAGATAGTGCGCGCCGAGGTCGGCGACAAGCCCCTGCCCGCACCGGCGGATCTCGTCCACGCGATGCGAGCCGAGCGGGATGAGGAGCTCGGCCTCCCCCGATGAACGGCAAAGCGGTCTGCGTCGATGCTAGCCTCGTCCTCCAGCTGTTCTTGGGCCCCGACGACGTGCAAGCGTGGGAGCTCTGGGACGAGTGGACCACGAAGGACGTGAGGATCCATGCCCCTGGACTCCTCGGCTACGAAGTCACAAACGCGCTGCACCGCTGCCAGCGTGCCGGCATGTTCAGCCCATCGGCGAGGGACATCGTGCTCGAGGCCGTTTTCGACCTGCCCATCGAATTCGAAGACACCAGCGGGCCATTCCATCGCCGCGCTCTCGCAGTGGCCGTCGAGCTGGGACTTCCCGCGACATACGATGCCCACTACCTGGCCCTCGCGCGCACGCTGGACGTCGAACTGTGGACGAACGACTCGCGCCTCCACCGCGCGGTTGGCGATCGAGACCCCCGGGTCAAGTTGTTGCGCGACTAACCCCTACTTGATCTTGATCCCCGTCACCAGCTGGCTGACGATACGCTCCATGGCGTCCTGCTTCTGCTCGGTCTTCGCCTCGGCCTGCTTCTTGGTCCAGACCGACTCCGGACGCACCTGTAGGATGATGACGTTCTCCGGGAACGGCAGGTCGCCGTCGATGGCGAACTCGATGTCGTACGGCTTGCCGTAGTACTTGTCGATGGCCTTGCTGACCCGACAGATCTCGGCGAGCTCCTCGGGGGTCACGCAGAACCGCTCGCGGTCCTCGGCGGGCACGTCGACGACCTTGATGTCGCTGCCGGTCTCGTTGTAGACGCACATGACCTCTTTGCTGCCCTTGGTGCTCTTGATCGGGTTGAGCGTGACCTTGTCGACCAGGTAGTTGTCCGGGGTCACGAGGCCGCTGACCACCGCCTCGCCCAGTCCGTAGCTGACGTCAACCGTGATCTTGGACTTGTCGCCGTTCAGCGGGTTCAGCGTGAAAGAGACGCCCGACACCCTGGAGTTCACCATCTTGGGCACGCCCACCCCGATGTTCAGCAAGAAGTGCATGTCCTTGTTGAGGCGGTAGGTGATGGCCTCCACGGCGTAGGCGCTGGCCCAGGTCCTCTTGATGTAGTGGATCAGGTCTTTCTCGCCGCGGATGTTGAGGTAGGTCTCCATCTGGCCGGGCATGGAGACCGCCCCGCTGGAGCGTACCGCCACGGGCACGTTCTCAGTGTGCGACATCTCGCACAGCCGCCGGTAGGCGCCGCAGGCCGCGTCGACGATGACCGCGGGCACCTCCGCCGCCTCGATGCGCGACATCGCGAACTCGCTGGCCTTCTGGCAGGCCTCGAGGGTGGCTTCGCCAAGAGATTCGAGGTAGGCGGCCAGCTCGGCCTTGATGCCTGTCTCGGTCATGAACAGGTCGTTTGCGTGAAGCGTCAGGGCGAAGCCGGGGCTCGTCCGGATGCCACCTTTCAGCATCTCACCGAGATTCGCGTTCTTCTTCCCCACCAGGGGGAAGTCGGCGCCCTCGAGCTCCTCGTACCAGAAGAGGAGCGTGCTTTCCTTCTCCGACATCAGGTCCACCTCGTTCTCTCGTTGCTACCGGGGGCGGCCGGCCGTTCGGCCGGCCGCCCCCCGACTTGCCGGCCTCCTCTGTCAGGCGACCGATTCCACGATCGTGACCAAGCCCTCGTCGCCGTCGATACGCACGAGGTCGCCCGTCTTGATGACCGACGTGCCCCGTCCGGTGCCGACGACGGTCGGGAGACCGTACTCGCGGCACACGATGGCGGCGTGGCACATGGCCCCACCGACGTCGGTGACCGCGCCGGCGATCTTGGTGAAGGCCGGCGCCCAGCTCGGCGATGTGGTGGTGGCGATGAGGATCTCGCCTTCCTGCAGCTGGTCGAGCTCGGTAGCCGACTTGACCACCCGCGCACGACCGGTGACGACCCCCGAAGATCCGGGCGAACCCATGAGCTCCTTGGTGGCTCCACCCTCAGCCGCTTCCATGCCCTTCAGCCAGTTCTTGAGCACCGAGGTCGTGACACCCCAGAGCACGATGCTGAACGGCTCGGTGACGACGTCAGGCGGGGTGCCGAGAGCCGACGGCGGCTTCCAGGCCTGGAACTTCTCCATGACGCCCTTGCGCCACTCGATCTCCTTCTGCCAGTACGACGGTCCGCGGGCGATGGTGCCCGTGGCCCAGCTGGTGACGTGATCCCACAGAGCGTCCTTGATCTCGCCCCGCTTGAGCAGCCAGACGTCTTCGCGGTCCTTGAAGAAGCCCGCGCCGACCAGGATGTCCGACACCTGCCGGATCTTGTTCCAGAAGATGCTGTGGAACCAGTGCTCGACGTAGAAGAGGTGGTCTTCGACGTACGGGAAGACGCGCTGAGAGATGGCGAGCGTCTGGTCGAAGGCTTCGCGGTCGGCGTCGTTGTCGATCAGGTCGCGGTACTCGGCGACGATGGCCGCACTCTCCGCGATCAGCTTCTCGGTCGGACGTCCGACCTCCTTGCCCGCCTTGATGGCCTCTATGTGCATGACGATGGAGGCGAAAGGCACGTCCAGGTTGTCGTTCCAGGAGTAGTGGTGGTGGTACCACCCCGTGCCCGTGGAGATGTGGAACCACGGATAGCGGGCCTTCTCCAGCTCGTCCAGCCAATGCTGCCCCGGGTTGGACTTGGCCATCTCCTCCATCACCACGGCCGCGCTCTTGTTGTTCTGCAGGATCGAGTCGAGGCCGTTCTCGATGGCCAGCTTGGCGAGGCGGATGAGCTCGGAGTCGGGCTTGTACATGACGACGTCGATACCCGACACCATCTTGTTGATCGTGGAGACGGGGATGTCGGGGAAGATGTTGTTGGCCGTGTTGATGAAGGTCACGTACGCGGCGTACCCGAGGTTGAGGAACTCGAAGTGGTACTGCCACACCTTGAGGCCCATGTTGATGAGCTCGTCGTACTTGGTGAGCAGGTGGTAGCCGCTGCCGATGCCCTTGTTCTCGAATACGATCGATTCGTCCTCTAGTTCCGGCAGCGCCTCGAACTGGACGGCCTCGAGCTCGGCAAGGAGCTCGTTCATCTTGACCTTCCAATCGGCGTACAGCCGATCCCAGTTCTCGTAGT
>JAJZQZ010000061.1 GCA_021802965.1 Actinomycetes bacterium | reverse complement strand
GACATCGATCACCCTGAGAAACTCGACCGCCTGAGCACTTTCTTCCGGCTGATATGGGCGATACCCATCCTCATCATCCTCTCGCTGATCTCAGCGGACTCAGAATCGACCACGAAGGTGGTCGCGCAGAGCGGCGAGGTGGTCTCCACCGTCTCGCGCTCGGGCGGAGGCATCGCAGCCGGGCTGTTCGCGGCCACGTTGCTCATGATCCTATTCCGCCGCCGATACCCGCGCTGGTGGTTCGATTTCGCGCGCGAGTTCACACGCTTTGGCGCCCGAGTGGGTGCTTATCTGGCCCTCCTGACCGACCGCTACCCCTCCACGGTCGAGGAGCAATCCGTCCACCTGGAGATCGACTATCCCGATGTGGAGCGCGAACTCAACCGCTGGCTGCCTCTGGTGAAGTGGTTCCTCGCCATCCCCCACTACGTCGTGCTCGTGTTTCTCGCGATCGGCGCGGTCTTCGCGATCATCATCGCCTGGTTCGCGGTGCTCTTCACCGGCCGCTATCCCCAGCCCCTCTTCGACTACGTCGTGGGAGTGGGCAGGTGGGCGCTGCGCGTGCAGGCTTACGTCAGCCTCCTGGTCACCGACCGCTACCCGCCCTTCAGCCTTCGGTGAGCGGACCCGAACCGACATACCCAACGGGGCGCCTTGAGCTCCAAGAGGCTGGTGGTACAGGACACCGGTCCAGCGATAGATCCGGGGGACTAATGATCCTCTTTGCCAGCACCCTCGTAAGCACTACAATCAGACAGAGCGGGGCTCACTGCTCCGTCTACGGGGGGTAGAAACCAGATTGCTTCTCTGCGCGCGGCGCCGCATTGGCTCGATCGCCGCAGGGTTCACCTTCTCCTTTCTCCACCCAGGCGGCAGTGCTCGCTGATCCGGCCCACGAGAAAGGAGAAGAGATGAAGAGGCTACTTGCCATCGTGTCGGCGATCACCTTGCTGCTCATCCTGCTGTTGCCGGTCTCCCTCGCGCTCGCACAACCGGCGGACGCGGTGCACGTCGCCATCGCTGGACAAGCCACGGGGTTCTTGCCTGCCCCCTTCAACGGTATGGTCGGAGTGACTGTTGCCGCCCACGCGAGGGGTAGCTCAACGTCGTTGGAGGGTTCAGGCACCAACCACGCCACGACCGGCTCGACGAACCAGTTCTCCCTATCAGGCTCCACCACCGGTGACGTCGTGCTGCTCAGCGGCACCGTGACGAGATCCACGGCCGCCTACCTCAACGGGTCGTCAGTGCAGATCGAAGCGAACGCGCAGACTGGAGCGCTCACGTTCACGCTCGTGCCCCTGGGCGGACCGTTCGCCGGACAGACCCTCGTCTTCACTGGCTCTGGAACTGTCGTCGTGACCGGCGAGTAGCGCCCCGGCCACGTCGAGTCCCGGCGGGTTCGGGCAACGTAGGTGGCACCGGGGATGAAGATGACCCCGTGGCGCCCGCCACGGGGTCGCAGCGACTACTTCGGCGCCATCCTCCCTTTGAGGAATGGCAGCAAGCCGCCCGCAGCCACCAGTTCGCGCATGAACTCGGGCAGCGGTTCGGCCTGGAACTCCTTGCCGGTGGTCATGTTCCGTATGACTCCGGTGGTGAGATCGGCCTCCACCGTATCCCCCTCCCGGATGCCGTCCACCGCCGCCGGAGCGACCAGGATCGGCAGGCCCGTATTGAAGGAATTGCGATAGAAGATGCGGGCGAAGCTCTTGGCGATGACCAGTGGGATCCCCGCACCCTTGATGGCCATCGGAGCGTGCTCGCGGCTCGATCCGCAGCCGAAGTTCTCGTGGGCCACCAGGATATCCCCGGGTCGCACCTTCGTGGGAAAGTCGGCGTCGGCGTCCTCCATGAGGTGCGCCGCCAACTCCTCCGCCGTCTTCATGTTCAGGTAGCGGGCGGCGATGATCAGGTCGGTGTCGATGTCGCGGCCGAACGTCCAGGCCCGACCGGTGATGGTGGTCCGACCGCCGTCGGACATGCGCGCCGCGGAGTTCCCAGGAGCCGCGCTCATGCCGCCACCTCCTTCGACCTGATCTGGTCGGGTGTCGCTATGTGACCCGCGATCGCACTCGCCGCTGCCACATACGGCCCGGCCAGGTAGACCTCGCTGCCCGGATGGCCCATCCGCCCCACGAAGTTGCGGTTGGTCGTGGAGACCGCCCGCTCTCCCTCGGCCAGGATGCCCATGTGGCCGCCCAGACAGGGTCCGCAGGTGGGAGCCGAGACGACCGCCTCCGCCTCCACGAAGACCTGGAACAGTCCCTCTTCCATGGCCTGCTGCCAGATCGCCTGAGTCGCGGGGATGACGATGCAGCGCACGTCGTCGTGCACCTTCTGGCCCCTCAGCACCTCGGCAGCCATGCGCAGGTCTTCGATCCGCCCGTTGGTGCAGCTGCCGATGATCACCTGGTCGATGCGGACGTCGGCCAGCTCCGCGGCCGCCTGGGTGTTCGAGGGCAGGTGGGGCTTGGCCACCATCAGCGGGATCTCGTCGCCCCGCCAGCGGTAGGTCGTGACGTAGGAGGCGTCGGCGTCGGAATACATGTATCGCGGCTCCCGCCGGAAGCGTCCCTCCACATACGCCTTGGTCACGTCGTCGGCGGCGATGATCCCGTTCTTGCCCCCGGCCTCGATCGCCATGTTGCAGATGGAGAAGCGCGAGTCCATCGACAGCGCCTCGATCGACCGGCCCGTGAACTCCATGGCCTGGTAGAGGGCTCCGTCGACGCCGATCTGGCCGATCGTGTACAGGATGAGGTCCTTGCCGGTGACGTACGGCCCCAGCTCACCCGCGAAATCGAACTTGATCGACTCGGGCACCCGGAACCACACCTCGCCTGTGGCCATAGCGCCCGCGAGGTCGGTGGAGCCGACCCCGGTAGCGAATGCGCCCAGCGCTCCGTACGTGCAGGTGTGGGAGTCGGCTCCGACCACGCAGTCCCCCGGCCCGACCAGGCCCATCTCGGGGAGCAGGGCGTGCTCGACCCCCACCCGGCCGACGTCGTAGTAGTGGCGGACGCCGTGGCGCTTGGAGAACTCGCGCATCTGCTTGACCAGCTGCGCGGTCTTGATGTCCTTGTTGGGCGTGAAGTGGTCGGGGATGAGGGCGATACGCTCCGAATCGAAGACGGAATCGAAGCCGGCCTTCTCGAACTCGTCGATGGCCACCGGCGCCGTGATGTCGTTGCCCAGACAGAAGTCCACCTTGCCCATGATGAGCTCGCCGGGCTCCACGTGGTCTTTGCCGGCGGAGCGGGCCAGGATCTTCTCGGTGATGGTCATGCCCATGGGTCTGCTGACCTTTCGGTGTCAAGTGGATATGGGACGGTGACGGCGGCGCGCGAGCGCCGGACTACAGTATCTCCCCCTAGCGGGGAAGGATCAGCCCAAGGATGAGGGCCAGGGCGGCCCGGCTACGGCTCTGATCCGCACGGCGGATGGCGCCGAGTGCCCGGCCGGGGTGGCCGATGGTGCGGATGTCCGTGTGCTCCTGCATCAGAGTGTCGATTCTAGACGGCTGGGGGCGGTTCCGCAACCGACCCTGAAGAGACGGATACAAGGAAGGCCGCCGGCATTGCCGACCGGCCGCTATTCCAGTGAATCCAAGTATGCGCCCGCCGCCCCGACGAACTCCTCCGCACGGGCTATCTGCATCTCCGCCTCGCGGAGGGACATCTCTGGGCCAAAGTCGTAGTCTCCAAAGTGCCGAGCCTCCTGGGCCTCCAGCAAGTATCGATGAAGGTGTGCCGGTAGAACTCCGGTGACAGTAAACTGGACAGCATAGGCGGCATGGACGGCCGAATGCTTCGAGAATGACAGGCCCTTGGACTGCAGGAGGGCTTCAGCGGCGTAGAACATCGCATAGTATGCTCGAGCAGCCGCGAAACCATTGAGACCCTCGCTTATCAGCACGCGTGCCGCCTCGAGGCTCTTCGCGGCTTTGCGCAGAATCGCTCGCTGGTCAGGACTCACAGCGCCACCCCCTCCCGGCGCACGTTCATCAGGAGGGGGGTCTGCTCGATCTCGTAGCGGCGCAAAGATACGAAGACGCACGAGATGACCAGGTTGTGGCGCAGGCAGAGACCCGCGACGATGCCCCCGGTGCGGTGGATCTCGGTCATCGCGTCAACCTCGCCTGTCAAGACCACAAGCACGTCGACGTCCGAATCCTCATCCGCGTCACCGCGCGCTCGCGAGCCGAATAGCAGCACCTTCGCGAGCCGATGGCCGTAAAGTCGCTGCAATTCGGCGCCGAGTTCGATCAGTGCGTCTCGGATGCGCGCGTCGATAGTCCACCCGTCGGGTTCGAGAGGTTCCGCTCAGCCCGATTGTACCGCGAGGGCGGCTGATACTTTGCCCCGCATACTCCCTTGGACCGTTTCGATGCAAACCAGGGTAGACTTGGTCCTCACGAGGAGGTCATCGTCACCGAGCCCACCACCAGCAAGCGAACCCCAATTGCGTCCCGGCCTCGCGCTGCTCGTCACCGTATGCGCGTCGCCGCCCTCGCTGGCGTCGCCGTAGTAGGGGCCGGCGCGCTGATCCTCGTCGGCGCCAACCTGTGGATCGTCTGGCAAGGTGGTCGTCACAGCGTCTCCGCCGTCGAAGCTGCCCCCAAAGCTCAGGTAGCCATCGTCCTTGGCGCGCGGGTCTGGTCGCCGGGCGCGCCCTCCCCCATGCTCGAGGACAGGCTGAAGACAGGGATCGAGCTCTACAAGTCCGGCCGCGTGCACAAGCTCCTGCTCTCCGGCGACCACGGCCAGAAGACCTACGACGAAGTCAACACCATGCGCGAGTATGTTCTCGCCCGCGGCGTCCCGTCGCAGGACGTCTTTATGGACCATGCAGGCTTCAGCACCTACGACTCGATGTACCGCGCCCGAGACGTTTTCCAGGTGCGTGACGCCTTGGTGGTGACCCAGGGCTTCCACCTTGCCCGGGCGGTCTACACCGCGCGTGCTCTCGGCCTCGACGCCACCGGGGTCCCGGCCGACCTGCGCACCTACACGAACGAGACCCGATTCGCGCTGCGAGACTGGGTGGCCCGGGTGAAGGCGCTGCTCCAGCTGCATGTCTTGCACTCGGGGCCACGTTTCCTGGGCCCGGTCATCCCAATAGGCGGGGACGGCCGGGCGACTGAAGGGTAGCTGCTCGGCCCACGGGAGTCGCTTAGCGGTCGCGCGCTAGTCGACGAACACCAGGATCATGGTGAGCACGACCGCCGCCGCGATGCCAAAGATGACCAGACACGCCCCGGCGACAAGCCGCACATAACCGGCTCGCCCTCTCAGCAAGAGAACCGCGCCCACGGCGATCGCCAGGGGAGTCGCGCCATACCACGCGACGATGGCCCGATCAGTTACGCCGTTCACGGTCGATTCAGTCCAGCTCCCGTACCTGGCGCCGACCTCAGAACCCCGCCTCCGCCTTCCCTTGATGGATGCGCACCGACGCGATCTCGATCTCGAGTAGCCGGGCGATGCGGGCCTTGGCCGCCAGCCCGCGCGCCGCGCCGGGCACCGACGTGATCACCCCGATGTCGAGCTCCTCGCGCAACTCGCGCATGGCCACTTCGTCCGAGAGGTCGATGCTGGAGACCTTCAGCTTCTCAGCCACGTACCTCTTTGCTTCGGGGAGTCGCATCTTGCGGTGGAGCTGCATCCGGGCGACCAGATCTCCGGCCGTGCGGATGCCCCCCATCCCCGAGGCGAGGGCGTGGCTCACGGGCATCCCGAAGGGATCCCCGCTGCCCACCTATAATCCGTCCACCCGGCCGATCTCGACCATGGCCGCGCTGGCCCGGGTCACCATGGAGACCGGCGGCGTCTCGCACATGGGCACGCCGCCCACGCCGATGCCGACGTTGGCGTGCACAGGGATGGTGGCCGCCTCCGAGCAGGCCTTCACGAACGTGACCGCCCGGCTGACATTCCAGGCCGAGGAGCGGCGGGTGTTCGTGTTCACCACCGGGCCGAACACGTGGGCGCCGGCCTTCTCAACCAGCTTCACCTGCTGGTGCGGGTAGAGGCCGGCCAGGCGTACGCCATCATACGTGACCTTGCCGTGCATGCCCAGGACGAACTCCGCCGCCATGCCCACCTCGATGGAGAGGTCGGTGGTCTTGGCCAGCTCCTCGACGGCCTGCAGGGTCGCCAGGAACTCGGCGTCGCCCGCGGAGGCGGTGGTGTCGAAGTTGATGCCGTCGGCACCCGACTCGGCCATCTTCCTGGCGACGTAGACCATGTCGCGCCGGCATACCTCGGCGGCCTCCTCCTGGGCTTCGCGCGCCTCGGCGATCTTGCCCTGGGGCATGAGGTCGGCCGGGTTGCCGAAGGGGCCGTCGGGCTTCGCGTAGAGAGCCAGGTTGGGCATGGCCCCGTAGTACATGGGGATGATCGTGGCGGCGAGGACGCTCTCCAGGCACTGCTGCTCGAGGGCCACGATGGGCTTCACCGGCTTGTAGGAGTAGTCGGGATGGCCGACCTCCATGGTGTCCATGCTGAAGGCCCGCTCGTAGACGCGGATGCCCATCTCCCGGCTCACGGGCACCCCGACGCCACTCGAGCTCTGCGCCCCGTACAGGGCGTTCACCGAGCCGTCGTCGGTGAGGATCACCTCGTGACCCTGCTCCACCCCCACAACGCGGGCGGGGCTGGTGAAGAGGTCGAAGAGGTAGTCGCGCTCCGACTCGGTCAGCGCCGGGATCTTGCCCCGGTCGGCGGCTTCCTCGGTGCCGGCGTCGATGTCGCGCCGCAGTTCGTCGGCGGACATCTCCACCGCGTGGCCGTCGCCCATGCGTGTGCGGTAGGTGGTCATCGTCGCCTCACTCCTCCTCCGTAGCCTGCTCGAGACTCTGCCTGCTACCAACCGACGTACGAATGGATGCCAGCGGCCACGCCCTGGATCGCGGCTCCGTACTCGCTGCCGACCGCCCACTTGGAGCTCAGGTCGTAGACCGTCCGCACGTTGCCCTTGTGGACCTTGCCGTCGATGACGAAGTGCCGCGGGTCGCCCGGGACGGCGGGGTCCCCCGACTGCCGGCAGTATTCATCGTCTAGGTGATCCGGATAGATGTACCAGGCCAAGTGGGCGTACTGGGCGATCACACCTAACTCCGCCGTGGCGAAGGAGTTGCCCGGGACTCCGCCGGTGGCCCCGATCCCCGCCATGTTGTTCTGCTCGGGCTTCACGTCACCCCCGTATTCGCCGAAGCCGGTCTCGTGGATCATCTGCGCCCACGCCATGTCGGCGCGTATGCCGAAGCGGCGCCCGTACTTGACGTAGAGCTTCGCGAGATCGGCAAGAGGGATCGTGAACTTCTCTGACGTCTTGCCGAGGTCGCGGAAGTAAGCGACCAGGTCGCTCGATTGGCCCAAGAAGAGACCGTTCAAACCCGCGATGTCAGTGCCCATGAGGTTGTAGAGCAGAGCGGCGACCTCGGCCCGAGTGGCTTGCTTCCACGGGGAAAGGCCGGCGGCCGGGAAATACCGCAACAGCCCGTTGTACTGTGCGACCCGCGCGGTGGGCCCGTGCGAGGCATTGAAGTTTCCCCAGACCGAACGATACGAAGGAGGGGGCTGCACGAGGCTCCGACCCGACGCGCGCGTCATCATCGTGACCACCTGGGCCAGGGAGACGGGGGCTCCGGGTGAAAAGAGCGGAGCCGATCCGGGAGTATCCGCTTTGGTGCCGGTGGTGATGCTCTCGCGCAGCACGGCGGCGATGTAGTTGTCGGGAAAGAGGGTCTCCGGGCCGGTGCGTAGGACGTCGCCGAACGGGGAGACGTCGGATTCGGATACCGGGATGCGCAGGGCGAGGACCACCATCTTGGCGAACTGCTGGCGCGTCACCGGCGAGTCCGGGCGAAAGTCGCCATTGGAGAAGCCCCCGATGACCCGCAACTGGGACAAGACTTCGATCTGCAGGCGATAGGGATGTGAGGCAGACACGTCGGGAAAGCCTGCCGCGGCCTGGGCCGGGCGCGGCAGAGCGGCGAGGCTCGCGAGTATGAGAGCGAGGGCCACGAGCGCGGTGATGTAGACCCGCCGAGGCGGGCGCGCCGCCGACGCCGAGGGCCCTTCGATCTGTCGGGACTGATTCACGCGGGAGAGTCTACCAGCCTCTCGTGGCCGGTATACTCTCGCGGCCATGTCCCTCCGTGCCATCACATTCGATTTCTGGAACACGCTCTATACCGACTCCCACGACGGGAGCGAGGACGCCGCGCGCACCGAACGGACCCAGGCCGTGCGCGACGCCCTCACCTCATGTGGCCGCTCGCCCTCGACGGACGAGGTCACCGCGGCGTGGCTCTCCGGGTTCGAGGCCTACCTCGCCGCCTGGCAGGAAGGTCGGCACTTCGGAGCCGCCGACCAGGTGCGCCACGTGCTGGGGGCGTTCGAGGTCCACAGCTGCGACGGCGCAGTCGAGACCGCGGCCCTCCGGATCGAAGAGGCCGGGGCGCTCGCCCACCTGCGTCTCCTTCCAGGCGTGAAAGAGACCATACCCGCCCTCGCGCAGGCAGGTGTGCGGCTGGGCCTGATATCCGACACCGGTCTGACGCCCGGCCGGATCCTCGTGGGATTCCTCGAGCGGGACGGGCTGCTCGAACACTTCTCCTCGCTCACGTTCTCCGACCAGACCGGGTTTCCCAAGCCGGACCCACGCATGTTCCACCAGACCCTGGCGCCACTCGGAGTATCGCCGAGCGAAGCGGCCCACGTGGGCGACACTCCCCGCACCGACATCGCGGGCGCGCTCGGCGTGGGAATGCAGGCGGTGCGCTACGCCGCCGCCGTCGACCGGGGGGAGCCTCCAGAACCAGACCTGGTGGTCTTCGACCACCGCGACCTCCTACCCCTGGCCGGCCTCTAGGAGGCTGCTGCGACGGCGCCCTCGCGCGGCGCTTCGTCGGGATGGTAGTCCTCGGGCACCGCGAGCAGGAGCAGCACGGCGGCGAGCAGGGCGGCCACGGCGCCCACCCAGAAGGGCGCGGACGGTGAGACCCGATCCCAGAGCAATCCCGCCGCGACGCTTGCCGGAAGAGCCGCGAAGCCGACCACCGAGTGGTAGAAGCCGAACGCGGTCGCCCGCTTGGCCTGAGGCGACATCTGGGCGAGCAGCGCCCGCCCGTTCCCGTCGGACAGCCCCATGTATATCCCGTAGACGATGAACGCGGCCCATGCGCCGTAGGCCGACGAAGCCAGCGCGATCACGGCGTAGGCGACCGCGAACACCATGTAGCCCAGCACGGCCACCTTGCGCCGCCCCACCCGGTCGCCGAGCAGACCTGCGGGGATCGACAATCCGGAATACACGAGATTGAAGACCAGGTAGAGGATGGGCACCAGGGCGGTGGCGACACCCAGGTTCTGGGCGCGGAGGATCAGGAAGGCATCCGATGAGTTCCCGAGTGCGAAGAGCCCGGTGATGAGCACGTAGTTGAGCAGGGGACCGCGCAGGCGCCGGACCTGGGCCATCCAGCTCGCGACTCCCCCAGGGCCGGACCGCTCGACCGGCCCGAGTGGTGCCGAACGGACCGGTCGGGGCGCATGAAGGCGTCTCTTCTCCCGTATGAAGAAGAGGATGACCCCGACGGCCAGGAGCCCCGGTACCACGCTGAGCCAGAAGACGGTGCGATATGCTCCGGGCGTGGCCGTCAGCACCAGGAAGGCTATGCCGGGACCGATGACGGCGCCTGCCTGGTCCATGGCGCGATGGAACCCGAAATTGCGACTCAGGTTCTTGGGCGTGGACGAATCGGCCACGATGGCGTCGCGGGGGGCGGTGCGGATGCCCTTGCCGAATCGGTCGACGAAGCGCACTCCCAGCACCTGCGCCCATGTTCCCGCCAGAGCGAGACCGATGCGACTGAGCGCGGAGATGCCGTACCCCGTACTCATCATCGCCTTGCGCCGCCCGAGCCGATCGCTCAACCAGCCCGAAAGGAGCTTCAGGAGGCTGGCGGTGGTCTCCGCGATCCCCTCGATCAGCCCGATGACCGACTTGTTGACACCCAGGACCGACGCCAAGAAGATGGGCACCAAGGGGTAGACCATCTCCGAGCTGATGTCCATGAAGAAGGACACCACGCCCGCCCAGAAAACGTTCCACTCAAGACCGAGGATGCGCCGCCGGCCGCCCTCCGGGGGAGTTCCCGACGGCGACGCCTCAGCCTCCACGCGGGACGACACTTGGCGGGGAGGCCGATCGGGGGCGGCGTTGCTCATCAGGATCGATCACTGCTTCCGGTCGGAAGACATCGACACGCCCGCGGGCGCCGGGGAAACGGCGGCGCCCTGACCGACCGTCGGCGACCCAGCCACGGCACCGGCCGTAGCGGACCCGACAAGCATCCCCGCGTCAGCCAGACGACCGACCCCATGTTCGCGCAAGGCGGAGGTCAGCTCGTTCGCTCTCGCCCTGTCGGCGGCCCAGGCGACCAGGCGCACCACGACCCCGGTCTCGTCGGCCGAGACGACCTCCACCGAGGGGTGCGGGTCGGCCACGAAGAGAGGTTGGCTCCGTGCTTCGTCCAGCAGAAGGCTGCGGGCGCCGCCAAGGTCGGTGCCGTGCTTCAGGGTGAAGGTGACCGCCGCCGGGGTCTTGGGGTCGGTGACGGTGGAGTTCCTTATCACCCTGGTCGAGAGGAACTGGTTGGGGATCAGCACGCGCCGGTTGTCCCAGGTGTGGATGGTGGTGTAGAGCAACCCGATCTCCTCCACGATTCCCTGCTCCAGGTCCACCTCCACCCGGTCGCCCAGCCTCAAAGGCTGCGCGAAGGCGATGATCACGCCCGACACCAAGTTCGCCGCGGTCGTCTGCGACGCGAAGCCCAAGGCGATACCCATGACTCCGGCCGATGCGAACATGCCCACCGCGACCTGCTTGAACACCGAGACGTTCACGACGTACAGCGCGAGCCCGACGCCGACGAACCAAAGCGTCGTGACGCCCAAGCGCGCGATCATCTTGAAACGGGTGATAGCCCCGGGATCGGACTCGGCCAGACGGCGGGTCTTGAGGAACCGGGCCACCGCGCGCCGTAGCAGCCGGGCGAGGATCGCGGTGCCGACGAGGACCACGACGGCCACCCCGACACGCACGTACAACGCCGTGCCGACAACCTCCACGCCCATCAGACGATCATCACTCTGTTCGGCTCCGTACAAACGGCCGTCCGTCCCAGTGACAGAGCAACTCCACGGCGTGGCGTCCCGAGAACAGGGCCGGGGGGACTCCCCCACCCGGCATCACCCACTGGCCGGCCATGAAGAAGCCCTGCAGCCCGGGAAGCGTACGGTCGACCGCCGTGGTGATGGTCTCCGGGGTGGGCAAGAAGGCCTCGTAGGCCCCGCGGTGGTTGAGCGTGTAGCGCCAGGTCGTGTAGGGGGTGGCGACGTCGGTCATGTCGACCTGGCTCGACACCCCCGGGTAGACGGCCTCCAACCGCACGAGGACCTCGGCCAGCACCCGATCCTTCTCGGCCTGATACGCGTGGGGCTCGGCGTGGAGGAGGTTCCAGTGGTCCCAGTCGGTCTCCAGCTCGACCTGCACCAGGCTCCTCCCGACGGGAGCGAAGCCGGGGGCGTAGTTGAAGAGGCGGATGAACATGCCCTGGATGCTCTCGCTGCCGATATCGATGGGCTTGTCCAGCCGCACCATGGTCAGGGGAGGATCGTCCGGGAAGTCGCGAGCCACCCCCAGGTGGATCAGAACCATGGGGCGAAAGAGAGCCCACTTCTCGTACCGCTCGGCCACCCTGCGGTCCAAGAACCGCCCCCGCAGGAGGGTGAATATGGTGCTGCGGCCGTCCGCCGCGGAGATGACGGCGTCCGATCGGTGGATGGAGCCGTCGGCCAGCCGCACGCCGACCGCCCGTCCGTGATCGGTGAGAATCTCCTCGACCGTGGCGCCGAAGGTCACTTCGCCGTCCCGCTCGAGATATCGGCTTTGCATGCCGGCCACGATGCCGCGGCTGCCGCGCGCGGGCATTCCCAGCTGTCCATCGGCAAGCAGGCCCAGGAGCGCGGCGACGAACCACACGGGCACCTCGGGCAGGAACAGGTTGTCGATCACCCAGCGGACCCAGGGGTCGTGAAGGTCCTTGGTGAACTCCGAGACCGGGCGCACCCACTGACCCGAGAAGTACCGGCCCGCCCCCCTCAAGCCCCACATCTGCTTGAGCTTCTCCCGGCCCGACATCAGCTCCGGGGGGCGCTCCAGGCCGGCCGAGGCCATATCCAGACCCTGCAGGGCGCGGGCCGCACCGATCAGTTTCTCCAGGGACCCGCGGTCGCGGGGCGAGACCGAAGCGAGGTCGTCGACCAGGCGACCGAGGTCGCGGGTGGCCACGACGGCGCGCCCGTCGCGCTGGTCGAGGGCGCGGCCGTACGTGCTCATGGGGATGATGTCCGCCTCGGACTCGACCACCCCGAGTTCCCGGTAGAGCTCGAAGATGGGCTGGCCCGATCGGCAGCCCATCAGAAAGTGGATGCCGCCGTCGATGGCATAGCCTTGGCGGTCCCAGCTCGCGGCGACGCCACCCGGCTTGGAGTGATGCTCGAAGATCTGCGCCCGGTAGCCGTTCATGCGCGCGTAGTAGCCGGCGGACAGCCCGGCCAGCCCGGCGCCGACGATGATCACAGAGCGATCCTCCACGACCAGCCCCTTCCGCGGGTACACGCCGCCTCGTGCCGCACCGACGACAGGTGCGGGCCTCGATGGACAGTGTATCGCGCGAGAGAGACGATCAGGACGGCGCCGGAGACGCCGCAACCGCGTCGCCCCGTGAGTGCCGGCGCGGTTGCGCGGCGGCGAACCCGGGTAACAAGCCCCTCGACGAGACGCAACGCCGCCGCAAGACGAGCAGGTTCAGGGGAGGAACGGCATGAAGATCCTCGTGTCGGGCGCGACCGGGTTCATGGGCAGCGCCATCACGCGCCACTTGCTGGCTGCCGGACACACTGTCCGCGCCATGACACGGAGCCCCGAGAAGGCACGCCTCTCGCTCGGGCGATACGAGGGTTGCCGCAGCGCGACAGATGAAGGACGTCTCACCTTCGTGGGCGGCGACGTCACCCGACCGGAGACGTTGCCGCCCGCGGTAGCGGGCGTCGACGCCGTGGTCCAGGCCGCTCAGTTCCCCGGAGCGCCCGTCGAAGATCCGGCCAAGGGTCACACCTACATGAACGTCGACCGTAACGGCACGTTCAATTTGGTGACCGCCGTCGCCGACGTGTACCAGGCCGAGACGGCGGGACCAGGCATGACCCGCTACCCGGATGGCGCGCCCCGTTTTGTGTACCTCAGCGGGGTCACGGTGAACGGCGACTCGCCGAACCGCTGGGACCAGGCCAAGTGGCAGGCCGAGGAGGCCATCCGCGGGAGCGGGCTGGACTGGGCCATCGTGCGGGCCAGCTGGGCGTATGGTCCCGGGGACGCCGCGCTCAACCGGCTGCTGGGCTACTCCGACCGGCTCCCGTTCGTACCCTTGTTCGGCGACGGCAGCGAGCTGATAACGCCGGTCTTCGTCGAGGATGTCGGACGATTGTTCGCGCTGGTCCTGGGAGCACCCGACATCACCGACAGCGCCACTCTGCCGCTCGGCGGGCCCGAGGTCATGACCATGAACCAGGTGCTCGAGACCGCCCTACAGGTGATGGGGCGCAGGCGCGCGCTCCTGCACATCCCCGTGGGCGTCGGGCACGTGCAGGCTGCCGTGATGCAGTTCCTGCCCGGCCGCCCCTTGACCCCCATGGCGGTCGACTTCAGCCGCCAGGGTGGCGTCGCCGATCCGGCGCCGATCAGGGAGAGGTTCCCCGAGTTCCAGCCGCTGCGGCTGCGCGACGCGCTCGCGACCTACCTCGGGGTGGAGTAGACGTGCGCTCCCCGAACGGCCTACGAGTGCGGGTGCGGATGTTCGTGGCTGTCCGTCGAGGAGGGGGAGTCCGAACCGGACCCCGGAGCGGGCTGTCAACAGCCCGGGTGACCCGGATGCCCGCAACACGCCTGTCGGCGGCTGATCTTGATCCAGGTGTTGCTCAAGGCCTCTCTCACCTTGCGCCCCAGCGGCATCGGTGTCCGCAGATTCTCGATCCAGGCGCTCGGGTCGGGTTTGTCGTCCATACCAAGACCATAGACAGGCGCACGCGGCCTGTCAAATCGAGGAGGTCATCGTGACAGATGAGACCGGGTCCCCAGCTACCGACCTGCAGGACCTCAAAGACCGCCTTGCCGAAAAGCAGCGGGAGCTGAGGGAGATGCGCGACGCCATGCCGCGGCACACGGTGCGCGTCCACCAGCAGATGGCTCTCGAGGACGCCGAGGAAGAGGTGCGGGAGCTCGAGGCCGAGATCGCGCACCGCGAAAAGGGAGCCTCCTAGCCCTGCAGCCCGTCCAGCAGGCCGGCTAGCTCGGAGAGATCCCGCAGCACGTACTCGGGGACGTCCTCCTCGCGGCCTTCGTGGCGTGCCCGCTCGACGTCCGCCGCTTGACTGACCCCGGTCAGCACGAGGGCGGAATGCATGCCGGCTCTGCGGGCCCACCGGATGTCGGTGTCGAGCCGGTCGCCCACGAACAGCACTTCGCGGGCCTCTACTCCCGCCGATCGCGCGAGCTGATCGGCCATCTCCCGCTCGGGCTTGCCAATGACCACGGGCTGGCGGCCGGACGCCGTGGCCACCGCCGCCACAAGGGAACCTCCGCCGGGGAGCAGCCGGCCCTCGGCCGGGAACGTGCTGTCGGTGTTGGTCGCGACGAACAGTGCGCCCGCCATCACGGCGGCCTGTCCCAGGCAGAGGGTGCCGTAGGTGAAGCTGCGGTCGAGCCCCACGACGACGGCGGCAGGCGGAGCGGCGGTGAGGGCGTGCGTCACGTGCATGGCCGCCTCCACGGACTCAGGCGACCCGGGCAGAGCCGCCACCCCCCCGTTCGCCTCAGCCAACATGTGAACGGCGTGGAGGGGAGAAAGGCCGACCTCCCGCAACTCCTCGACCAGCCCGTCACCACCGATCACGAGGACCTCGGATCCCCGTCCGACCTGTTCCACCATCCAGAGAGCGGCGGCTGCCCCCGAGGTGAGGATCATGTCCGGGGAAGAGGGCAGGCCGAAGCCGGCCAGCCGCACCGCCACCGTGGAGCGGTGCTGGCTCGAGTTGTTGGTGACGTAGCGGAGCAGAAGACCGCGGTCGAGGACTCCCTGCAGAGCGGGTCCCACCTGGGGAAGGAGCGTCGCCCCCCGGTAGATCACCCCGTCCATGTCAAAGGCCACCAGCCGGAGCGCCACCGCTACCCGATCCCCCGCGAGGCCGACGCCACGGCTACCTGATCCCCACTGTGCGGAGCGTCCGACCGAGGCGACCCGTCTCGAGGTCTATCGCGGCGTCCGGGCAAAGCTCGTGACAGCAGTAGCAGCGGATGCAGAGGTCGTCGTCGACCCGGGCTAGCCCGTCCGCGACCGTGATGGCCGACACGGGACACGCCCGCTCGCAGGTTCGGCAGGCCGTGCAACGGCCCGACTTGGGCCGGGGCCGGGGGCTGAAGGCCGAACGCAGGATGGGGAGGGCGGCCCATGAGAAACGGGCCCCCGGACCGAGTCAGGAGGCGTC
>JAJZQZ010000060.1 GCA_021802965.1 Actinomycetes bacterium | reverse complement strand
TGCGCAATCTGCAGACCGCTGCCGAAGCCATCAAAGAGGCGGGCAAGCACTTCCAGGGAGCTGTCGTGTACACCATCAGCCCGGTGCACACCCTGGAGCACTACGTGGAGGTGGCCGACGAGCTGGTGCGGATGGGAGCCGACAGCATCTGCATCAAGGACATGGCCGCGTTGCTCTCGCCCTACTTCGCCGAACGACTCATCGGTCGCCTCAAGCAGGAGATCGGGGTGCCGTTGCAGCTGCATTGCCACTACATCGGCGGCCTGGCGCCCATGACCTATCTCAAGGCCATCGAGGCGGGGGTGGACGTGGTGGACACCGCAACGGTGCCTCTTGCTTTCGGGGCCAGCCAGCCCGCGACCGAGATGTTGGTGACCGCGCTCAAGGGCACTCCCTACGACACCGAGCTCGACCTGGACGCCCTCTTCGCCATCGCGGAGTACTGGGAGAAGGTCCGCGAAGAAGGTGGCTTCGACCGTGGGGTGACCTCACTCACCCACATGAAGGTGTACTCGCACCAGGTTCCCGGCGGCATGATCTCCAACCTAATCTCCCAGCTCAAGGAGCAGAAGGCCGAGGAGCGGCTCCAGGAGGTCCTGGAAGAGATCCCCCGGGTGCGCGAAGAGGTGGGCTATCCCCCCTTGGTGACCCCCATGAGCCAGATCGTGGGCACCCAGGCCGTCCTCAACGTGCTCATCGGCAAGCGGTGGCAGGTCGTCCCCGACGAGATGAAGGCCTATCTGCGCGGGCGCTATGGCAAGGCGCCTGGGCCCATCAATCCCGACATCCTGCGCCGGGTGCTGGGCGACGAACAGCCCATCAGCGGCCGCCCAGCGGACCTCTTGAACGAGACGCTCGAGCAGTACCGGGAGGAGAGCGGGCCACTCGCCCGGAGCGAAGAAGATGTCATCAGCTACGCTCTGTTCCCGAACGCGGCCCGCAGTTTCTTCGAGCGCCGCCACCACGGCGCCGAAGAGGACGTCTTCCTGACAGGGGCGCCCGACGCCGAGACGGACGCGGTCCCTGCCGCGACCGCGGCCACGGATCGCGTGCGCGAGCTCATCGCCGCGGTGGAAGCGGCGAATATAGACGAGGTGACGGTCGAGGATGCGGGTGTGCGGATCACGATCCGCAAGGGAGGCACCCGGCCTCTCTCCGACGCCCCCGCAGCCTACGGAACGCCCGTGGCCGCGCCTGCTCCAGGCGAGCAGACGAGCGCGGGCGGCGCTCAGCGGCCGGAGCTACCCGCACCGGTCGACGCCTACCACAAGGTCATAGCTCCTATGGTGGGCACCTTCTACGCGTCGCCTTCTCCGACCAGCGCCGCCTACGTCAGCGAAGGGCAGCATGTCGAGGTGGGCGACGTCCTCTGCATCCTCGAAGCCATGAAACTCATGAACGAGGTTGCCTCCGAGGTAAGCGGCACGGTGCGGGCGGTGCTCGTCTCGGACGGGAGCCCCGTGGAGTACGGCCAGCCTCTTTTCGCGATCGAGCTGGACGCGGTCTAGGCGCGCCGTGTTCCGCCGCATCCTGGTGGCGAACCGGGGAGAGATCGCCGTCCGCATCATCCGGGCGTGTCACGAGCTCGGCATCGAGGCTATGGCCGCGTATTCGACCGCCGACGCGGACTGTCTACATGTCGCACTGGCCGACGCGGCGGTCTGCGTGGGCCCGCCCGACGCCCGCTTGAGCTATCTGGCCATCTCCAACATCATCATGGCGGCCAAGAACACAGGCTGCGAAGCGATCCACCCCGGGTACGGCTTCCTGGCCGAGAATGCCGCGTTCGCCCGGGCATGCGCCGACAACGACCTGGTGTTCATCGGTCCCAGCGCCGAAACCATGGAGCAGCTGGGCGACAAGGCGCTGGCCAAGCGCATCATGAGCGATGCCGGCCTGCCGACCATCCCGGGGAGCGACGGCGTCATGGCCTCGCCCGTCGAAGCGCTCGCTCTTGCGGACTCCTTCGGATACCCGGTCATGCTCAAGGCCTCGGCCGGGGGCGGCGGGCGGGGGATGCGCATCGTGGAGTCCCGGGAGCAGCTGGAGAACTCGTTCCTCGCCGCATCTGGGGAGGCATCGGCCGCATTCGGGAACGGAGACCTCTATTTGGAGAAGGTCGTCGTCCGGCCTCACCACATCGAGGTGCAGGTGCTCGGCGACGGTCGGGGCGGGGTCCTCACCTTGGGCGAGCGTGATTGCTCCATCCAACGCCGGCACCAGAAGGTGCTGGAGGAGTCGCCGTCTCCGCTCCTGGAGCCCGAGACCCGGCGCCGGCTGCAGGAATCGGTGCAGGCGGCCTGCGGCGCGATCGGCTATGCCAATGCCGGCACGCTGGAGTTCTTGGTCGACGAGCGGCACGATTTCTACTTCATGGAGATGAACACGCGGGTGCAGGTGGAGCATCCGGTGAGCGAGATGGTGACCGGCGTCGACGTGATCCGCGGGCAGATCCGACTGGCCTTCGGGGCGCCCCTCGATGAGACCGGCGTGGCGCGCACATCCGGGCACGCCATGGAGTTCCGCATCAACGCCGAGGACCCGGCGGCGGGCTTCCTGCCCCGTAGCGGGCGCATCGAGAAGCTGGTGCTTCCCGGCGGGCCCGGCGTCAGGGTGGACACCCATCTCTACCAGGGCTACACCGTTCCACCGAACTACGATTCGCTGCTGGCGAAGGTGATCGTCTGGGACAAGGATCGGCCCTCGTGCATCGCCCGTGCCCGGCGTTGTCTCGGCGAACTGGTGATAGAAGGGGTGCCGACCACTCTCGACCTGCACGTTGACATCCTGGCTCACCCCGCGTTTAATGAAGGCCGCTTCTCGACGGCGTTCCTGGAAGAAGCCCGAGACGACCTTCCCTCACTCTGGAGCACGTAGGAGGCTGCCAGGCCGTGGAGACCGACACCCCCCAGTCCGACACCATCGACTACCGCATCGGCGTGGGAGTGCTCGAGGCGATCGTCCGGGGAGCCCTGACGCACGATCCCCGTCTGCGCCTGCACCCGGCGGGGCTCGGTCGCGGCCGGGGTCTGGAGGTGGAGGCGACGGCGGACAGCTGCCGTGTGTCTCTGACCCTCGAGGCCCGCATGGGCGAGTCGCTGCCCTCGCTGGGGGCCTGGGCCCAACACGAGGTCGCTCAGACCCTGGCGGACACCACAGGGCTGCAGGTCGAGTCGGTCGACGTCCTTTTCGCCGGCGTGTTCCTGCCGGGCGAACACTGAGTCCCGACACCATGGCCGGAGGCCGCCGCAAGGCGCGGCGTGAGGCCGTGTTCATCCTGTATCAGGCCGACCTTCTGGGCATCGACGTCGAGGCTTCGCTGCGGCGAGCCGAGCGGGAGCAACCCCTCGACCCGTACACCCGATTGCTCGTGACGGGAGTCGGCCGCCACCTCGAGGCTGTGGACGCCATGCTCGCCCGGCACCTCACCGGGTGGACCCTCGGCCGTCTTGCTCCCCTCGAGCGCAACATCCTGCGGGTGGGGGCATTCGAGCTTGGATGGGCCGAGGGTGTGCCGGCCGCGGTGGCCATGGACGAGGCGGTCGAACTGGCCAAACGCTTCGCTTCCGATGAGGCGGCCGGTCTGGTCAACGGGGTCCTCGCGGCCGTGCAGCGCGAACGCGAGGAGTATACTCAAGCCCCATGAGGCTTCTCGACCAGCTGGACCTTCCGGGCGATCTTGCGGGGTCCAGTCCGGGCCAGCTACGGCGCCTCGCAGCCGAGATCCGCGAGGAGATCATCACCACGGTATCCCGGGTCGGCGGTCATCTGGGACCCAGCCTGGGAGTGGTCGAGCTGACCATCGCGCTTCATGCGGAGCTCCACTCGCCCAAGGACCGCATCGTCTGGGACGTGGGCCACCAATCCTATCCCCACAAGCTGCTGACCGGACGGGCGTGCGACTTCGCCACCATCCGTACCAGGGGCGGGTTATCGGGTTTTCCCAAACCGTCGGAGAGCGATCACGACGCGTTCGGCACCGGCCATAGCAGCACCTCGGTGAGCGTGGGTGTGGGGCTGGCCGAGGCCGCCCGTATCTCCGGCGGTCCAGACCCGGGCAGGGTGGTCGCGGTGATCGGTGATGGGGCCCTTACGGGCGGCATGGCCTACGAAGGCCTTAACCAGGCCGGGCACCTGCAGACGCCCCTCATCGTCGTGCTCAACGACAACGACATGTCGATCAAGAAGAACGTCGGCGCCATGAGCACCTATCTCTCGCGCCTGCGCACCGACCCGCATCTCTATCGACTCCGCCGGGACTTCGAGCGCCGCGTGCAGCGGTTGCCGGGCATCGGCGAACGGGTCCATGCCGTCGGAGAGCAGTTCAAGGATGGGGTCAAGGGCGCTCTCGTCCCGGGGATGCTCTTCGAGGAGCTCGGGTTCACGTACATCGGTGTGGTAGACGGCCACGAGATCGAGTCACTGCGCGCCAACATCCGGAGGGCCCTCAAGGTCGACGGGCCGGTGCTGCTCCACGTGAAGACGGTCAAGGGCAAGGGATACGGCCCGGCGGAGGACGCACCAGAGCGCTTTCACGGCATCTCGCCTTTCTCGGTGGCGACGGGTAAGACAAAGCCGGGTGGTCCGAAGCCCATGTCATACACCGAGGCCTTCGGCCGAGCGCTCGTCGCGCTTGCGCACGAGGACGAACGTATCGTGGGGATAACCGCGGCGATGGCTGCCGGCACCGGGCTCGACCTGCTTGAAGCAGCCTTTCCCCGGCGCTTCTTCGATGTCGGCATCGCTGAGGGGCACGCGGTCGGCTTCGCGGCCGGCCTGGCCGCGGCTGGTCTGCGGCCGGTGGTGGCCCTCTACTCGACCTTCCTGCAGCGCGCCTACGATCAGGTGATCCACGACGTCTGCCTCCAGGACCTTCCGGTGGTCTTCGCCATCGACCGCGCCGGTCTCGTGGGAGAGGACGGCCCCACGCACCACGGCGCCTTCGACCTCTCCTACCTGCGGGCTGTTCCCGGTCTCACCCTCTTCGTGCCCCGCGACGAAGCCGATCTGCAGCGCCTTCTCGCCACGGCCCTGTCGATGGACGGCCCGGTGGCCATCCGCTACCCTCGTGGCGCCGGACTGGGCGTGCCCCTGCCCGACCCCCTGACGCCGCTGCCGCCGTCCGGGCCGTGGGTGGAGGTGCTGGAAGAGGGCGCGGGCGTCCTTCTGCTCGCGGTCGGCACGGGTGTGGGCGTCGCGACAGGGGCGGCTGCGTCGCTGCGTCAGTCGGGCGTCACGGCGACGGTGGCCGCGGTCCGCCGGGTGAAGCCGCTCGATCGCGAGGCCCTCCTGCCTCTGCTTCGGACGCACGGCGCTGTGGTGACCCTCGAGGAGAACGCGGTGCGCGGAGGGTTCGGGAGCGGAGTGCTCGAGTTGCTGCAGGAGGAGGGCCTGCTCTGCAAGGTGGGTCTGGTCGGGTTGCCGGACGACTACGTGCCTCACGGCGACATCGCCGGCCTGCATCGGGAAATAGGCTTTTGCCCTGAGGCGGTGGCCGCGCGGGCGCTCGCGCTCCTGTGAGCGCGGCTTCACGGACGCGGCTCGACCAGGCGGTCGTGGAACGGGGCTTGGCCGAAAGCCGCAACGCCGCCCGGGGCATGATCATGGCAGGCCTGGTCCTGGTCGACGGGGTCGTGGTGGACAAAGCGGGCGCGCCCGTCCGTCCGGAGGCCGAGATCGGACTGAAGGCGCGGCCCCGCTTCGTCTCGCGGGCGGGCGAGAAGCTGGCCCGCGCGCTCGCCGTCTTCGAGCTGGACGTGCGGGGCAGACGGGCCATCGACGTGGGGGCCTCCACCGGCGGCTTCGTCGATTGCCTGTTGCAGAACGGCGTCGAAGCTGTCATCGCGGTCGATGTCGGCTACGGCCAGTTGGACTCTCGCTTGGCGGGCGACCCGCGCGTGCACGTACTCGACCGCGTCAATGCGCGCTATCTCACACGGGAGATGTTGCCCCACGTGCCGGATCTGCTGACGACAGACGTCTCCTTCATCTCCCTGGAGAAGGTGTTGCCGGCCGTGGTGGCGTGCATGGCCCCGGAGTTCCTCGCCGTGCTCTTGGTCAAGCCGCAGTTCGAGGCGGGCCCGGAGCGGGTGGGCAAGGGGGGCATCGTCCGAGACCCCCACGTCCACGAGGACGTCCTGTTGGGCGTGGTGCGGATGCTCGGCGAGCGCCTCGATCTGGCGGTGCGGGCGATGTGCGACTCCGGCCTGCCTGGAGTGCACGGCAATCGAGAGTTCGTCGTCTGGGCCGAACGGGGTGGAGGGCCGGCTGCTTCGCTTGATACTCTTGAGCGGCAGGTGCGGACAGTCGTCGTTGGAGAGGGAGGCTTGTGAACGAGCCGGTCAGACGCGTCGCGTTGGTCACCCATCAGGTCCCGGCCACCTCGGCCGAGGCCTTGGCCGAGGTCGTGCCTCTGCTCCGAGAACGGGGAGTCGGCATCCTGCTTCCTCCCGGCGAGAGCGCGAAGCACCCCGACCTGCTATCTGAAGGGGCGGCCGATTGCTGCGAGAAGGATCGCGAGGATCTGGCCGAGGCCGACCTGTGTCTCGTCCTGGGCGGCGACGGCACGATGCTGCGCGCGCTGCGCTTGACCCGTGACCTGGAGGTGCCCGTCGCGGGGGTCAACCTGGGCCGGGTGGGCTTCTTCGCCGCGGTGCCTCGGAGCAGAGTGGGGGTCGACGTGCCCCGACTGCTCCAGGGCGAGTATGTGGGGCACCCCCTCATGGGCATCTCCTGCCGGCTCGACGGCGCCCTCCTGCGGGCGGTCAACGACATCGTGGTGGGGCGCGGGCGGGAGGTGGGCATCCGCAGGATCTCGTACTCGGTCAACGGCGTCCCCCTCTTCGACGTCCGCTGCGACGCGCTCGTCGTGGCGACCCCGGCGGGGTCGACAGCCTACAACCTGGCCGCTGGGGGACCCGTCCTCAGCATCGGGCTGGAGGGGTTCGTCATGTCGTACGTCGCTCCACATCATCTCGGCACGCGTCCGCTGGTCGCGTCTGCCGGAGACGTCGTCCGGGTGCGCAACGAATCCGAGCACGGCGCCGTGGACGTGGTGGCCGACGGAGAGCACGTGGGCTCCCTGGACCCGCTCGCGACCCTCGAGCTGCACACATCCCCGGCCATGGCTACCCTGGCGCTGCTGCCCGAAACCGACTTCTACACTCAGTTTCGGGACCGTTTCATCTGAGCGTGCGGGCGGGGTGACCCGAAGGGCGGACATGTGCTGACCACTCTCTCGATCCGCAACTTCGTCCTCATCGACGACGCCACGCTGGAGCTCGATCGGGGTCTGACCGTGCTGAGCGGAGAGACCGGCGCCGGTAAGACCCTGCTCACCCAGGCCCTCGGCCTCTTGCGGGGCGAAAGGGCCACGGAGGGCCTCGTGGGAGACGCGGGCGACGAGGCCTTGATCCAAGCGGTGTTCGAGACCGATCCCGGTGAGCTCGCCCCGCTCTCGGCCGACATCGTGGCGATGCTGGGTCTCGAGGCGGGGGAGATCGTGGCCACACGCCGCCTGCACCGCTCCGGCCGCAACCGCTGTTTCGTCAACGGGGCCTCCGTGACCCTGGCCGATCTGGGAGCCTTGATCGCGGGCCTTGTCTCCTTCTCGGGTCAGCATGAGCATCGCCGGCTGCTGGAGCCCGCGTACCAGAGACAGGTGCTCGACGCGTACGCGGGTGAGGCGGCGGCCGTTCCGGCCGCCGCCCTCGCGGTGGCCTGGGACGAGGCCTCCGAGGCCGCGGCCGCCCTGGAAGGCGGCCGCGGCGGCGAGGATGCCAGGCGGAGGGAGCGGGAGCTCCTCGCCTTCCAGGTCGCCGAGCTCGAAGCCGCCCTGCTGAGCGAGGAGGAGGAGGTCGAACTGCAGGGCGAGCAGCGGCTTCTCGCCCGCGCAGTCGAGATCCTCGCCTCGGCCGACACCGCGGCCGAGCTCATACGAGCTGAGGACGGAGGGCCCGATGCCGCCGGCACGGTCTCCCGTGCTCGGATGGCCGTGCAATCGGTCGGCGGCATCAGCCCCGACCTTGACGCCGTCTCGGCCTCGCTCGTCGAGGTCATGCACCTTCTCGACGAGGCCGTCCGCAGCCTTCGCTCGGTGACCTCTTCGGTGGCGGTCGACCCCGGACGGTTGCAGGTGGTGGAGGAGCGGCTGCAGCTGTATTCCGATCTGGCGCGCAAGTACGGGGGCAGCACGAGCGCCGCGATCGAGTTTTTGGAGAGAGGGCGCGCCCGCCTCGAGGCCCTAGACGCCCGCGACGACGACCTGGAGCGCTTGGCGCGCGTGCGCGAAGAGCGGGTGAACGAAGCCCTCAGGCTCGCCGCCGAGCTCTCGGTGGCGCGTCACCAGGCGGCGCCGGGGCTGGAACGGGAGATCGAGGTCCGTTTGGCCGACCTGGGTATGGCCGACACCCGGGTGCACGTGGACATCCGCACGGTCGAGGGGTGGGATCCGCTGACTCGCCACGGGGCAGACGCGGTCGAGTTCCTGCTGGCGCCGAACCCCGGGATGCCGCCACGCAGCCTCGCCCGGTCGGCCTCAGGCGGCGAGCTCTCGCGCACCCTCCTGGCCATCAAGGGCGCCCTCGCCGGCCTGGAAGGGCCGGAGACCCTCGTGTTCGACGAGATCGACGCCGGCATCGGCGGCCGCACGGCGTCGGCCGTCGGACGGATGCTGCGCGACCTGAGCCGGGACAACCAGGTGGTGGTGGTCACCCACCAACCCCAGGTCGCCGTGTTCGCCGACCACCACGTCCTGATCGAGAAGAGTGTCCGGGAGGGGCAGACCACGACGAGGCTTCGCGCGCTGGACGACGAGGGCAGCCTCGAAGAGCTGTGCCGGATGATGGGGGCCGATCCCGGGGACGCCGGAGCGAGGGAGCACGCGAGCACGATGAAGCGCAGGGCGACGGCCGGCCTGCTAGACTAGATAGGGCAGCACGGGAAGCCCTCCCGGCCGCCCAACGGCGTTTCGGACGGAGAGGGGAGAGCATGGCCAAGCATGTGTTCATCACGGGTGGGGTCGTATCCTCCCTGGGCAAGGGGATCACGGGCGCCTCCCTGGGCCGTCTGCTGAAGAGCCGCGGCCTCCGCGTGGTCATGCAGAAGTTCGATCCCTATCTCAACGTCGATCCCGGCACCATGAGCCCCTTCCAGCACGGTGAGGTGTTCGTCACTGACGACGGGGCCGAGACCGATCTGGATCTTGGGCACTACGAGCGCTTCGTCGACGAGAACCTGAGTCGCGAATCCAACATCACCTCGGGCTCCGTCTACTACAACGTCATCCGCAAGGAGCGCCGCGGCGACTACCTGGGGGGGACCGTCCAGGTCATCCCGCACATCACCAACGAGATCAAGGAACGCATCGCCCGCGTGGCGCGCAATCCCGAGGTCGACGTGGTGATCACCGAGATCGGGGGCACGGTCGGCGACATCGAGAGCCTCCCGTTCCTGGAGGGGATCCGCCAGTTCCGCAACGACATCGGCCGGGCGAACGTGCTCTTCCTGCACGTCACCTTGATCCCCTACATCAACGCCTCGGGCGAGCTCAAGACCAAGCCCACGCAGCACAGCGTCAACGAGCTGCGCGAGATCGGTATCCAGCCCGATATCATCGTCTGCCGGTGCGATCGGCCGATCAGCCAGGACCTGAAGGAGAAGATCGCCCTTTTCACCGACGTCGAGCCTCGCGCCGTGATCGCCGCCGTGGACGCCCCCGATGTCTACTACGTGCCCCTGAACCTACGGGACGAGGGTCTGGACACACTGGTGGTGGAGAAGCTGGGGCTGCAGGCGGGCCCCCTGGACCTCTCGGAGTGGAATGGCCTGGTCGACAAGATGAACGCGCGCTCCGGCGTCGTGCGCATCGCTCTGGTGGGCAAGTACGTGCAGCTGCAGGACGCCTACCTGAGCGTCATCGAGGCGCTCCGTCACGCCGGCATATATCACGGCCGCCACGTCGAGATCGTGTGGGTCGACGCGGAGTCGCTGCGGCCGGAAGAGATCCGCAGCCGGCTCGAGTCCTCCGACGGCATCCTCGTGCCCGGTGGCTTCGGCACCCGCGGCATCGAGGGCAAGATCATGGCAGCGGAGTACGCGCGCGCCAACGACGTGCCCTACCTGGGCATCTGCCTGGGGATGCAGGTGGCCGTGGTCGAGTTCGCCCGTAACGTAGTGGGCATGGCCAGGGCGAACTCCTCGGAGTTCGACCCGGATTCTCCGTATCCAGTCATCGATCTGTTGCCGGAGCAGAAGGACATCGAGGACATGGGTGGGACCATGCGCTTGGGCGCTTCGCCGACCAAGATCGTGCAAGGCACCCGCGCGTACGAGGCCTACCAGGACGAGGTGGTGTACCAGCGGCACCGCCACCGCTACGAGGTCAACAACGTGTTCCGCGGAAGGCTTGTGGAGAACGGTCTCGTGATCAGCGGCGTGACGCCCGACGAACGGCTGGTGGAGATCATCGAGCTGCCGGGGCACCCGTGGTTCGTGGCGTCGCAGTTCCATCCCGAGTTCAAGAGCCGGCCCACTCGTCCCGAGCCCCTGTTCAGAGACTTCGTCGGAGCCGCCATCGCCGCCGGCAGGCAAGAGGCCGATGAAGGTGACCCTGCGGCCAAAGAGCCGGAGATGGCCGAGGTGGCCGATTGAACGAACCCGGCTCTCCGGGGCGTGAACGGATAGCCGCCCTTTTCGTCGAACTGGCGGCCATCCCGAGCCCCTCGCTGAACGAGCGCCGGGTGGCCGACCGGATCATCGGCTTTCTGGAAGACCTGGGGCTCGTGGTGCATGAGGATGACACGGCCTTGGCCATCGGCGGCGACACGGGGAATCTCCGGTGCCGGGTGCAGGGTAGCGGCGGATTCTCGGTCGTCACGCTCGGTGCGCACATGGACACGGTCGTCCCGGCCGACGACATCGAGCCTGTGTTGCGCGACGGCGTCTTCTCGAACGCCCGCGACGCCATCCTGGGCGCCGACAACAAAACCGCCGTCACCGCCATACTGCTGGCCACCGAGGCGATGGTCCGATCGGGCGAGCCACACCCCACGTTCGATCTCGTCTTCACCGTGGCCGAGGAGCTGGGCGTCCTGGGGGCGCGACACCTGCCCCGGGAGCTGCTGGTGAGCCCCATGGCGGCCGTCTTCGACTCGGCGGGACCCGTCGGGGGGATAACCGTCAAAGCTCCCAGCCAGCAGGCCATACGCGCCGCGTTCCACGGCGTGGCGGCCCACGCGGGTCTGGAGCCAGAGCGAGGGCGCAGCGCCATCGTGGGCGCGGCCCGAGCTATCGCGGCGATGAATCTGGGCCGGTTGGACGACGAGACGACCGCCAACGTCGGGATGATCCAAGGGGGCGTGGCTCAGAACATCGTGCCCGATTCATGTGTCGTCCGGGCCGAGTGCCGCAGCCACGACGAAGCCAAGCTGGCTCGGGTGGCGGCCGAGATGGTCGACTGCCTGCAGCGAGGCGCAGCCGAGGCCGGAGTGGACGTCGACATCGACATGGTGCACGAGTACCGGGCCTTCGCCCTCGGCTCCCGCACGGCTGTGGTTCGGCTCGCGAAAGCCGCGGTCACCGAGCTCGGCATCCAGCCGCGCCTCGTCGCGAGCGGCGGGGGCTCCGATGCCAACGTGTTCAACGACCGGGGGCTGCCGACGGTGAACTTCGATTGCGGCATGAGCCACGTCCACACCGCCAACGAGCACGTGTCGCTCGACTCGCTCGAACGCCTGACGCAGCTGGTCCAGGCTTTCGTGCTCTTGGCCCCGGAGTACTCCCGTGTCGTCTCCTGATCTCGACCATTCCGCGCAGGGGGGCGAGAGCCCCGAGGTGGTCGCCTCGCGCATCGTGCATCGCGGTCGAATCCTGACGCTTCGCATCGACGAGGTCCGCCTGCCCGAGGGTGACGTGGTCACGCGGGAGGTGGTCGAGCATCCCGGTGCCGTCGTCATCGTAGCCATGGATGCGGCCGGCCGGATAGCCCTGGTACGCCAGTATCGTCACGCGGTCCGCCGGAAGCTCCTCGAGCTGCCCGCCGGGACTCTCGAGCCCGGAGAGGAGGCGCTCGCCACGGCGGCACGGGAGCTGCGTGAGGAGGTAGGGCTGGTGGCCGGCACGTGGGACAGACTGGGGATGTTCTATTCGTCGCCGGGATTCCTGCGCGAGGAGATGCATGCATTCCTGGCCCGGGAGCTCGTGGAGGTGCCTGCCGAGCCGGAGGCCGACGAGGATATCGCGGTGGAGTGGCGTTCGCTGGCCGATCTCAACGCCCACCCCCAGCAGATCGAAGACTCGAAGAGCTTGGCCTGTCTGCTCCTGGCGACCCGATTGCTGGACTCGGAGAACCGACGGCCCGAGACGCGGGAAGGATAGCGACATGGATGTGGGGGTCCTCAAGGAGATCAAGCCCGACGAGTTCCGGGTCTCGCTCACGCCTGCCGGCGCACGGGAGCTGACCTCGCGGGGTCACACGGTCCTTGTGGAGACGGGAGCGGGGGAGGGCTCGGCCTTCAGCGACGATGCGTATCAGGCGGCTGGGGCGGTCATCGCGCGAGATGCCGAGCAGGTGTTCGCGGAGTCGGTCTTGCTCCTCAAGGTGAAGGAGCCCTTGGAGCCCGAGTATCTGCGGCTGCGGCCACACCACATCTTGTTCACCTATCTGCACCTGGCTCCGAATCCCACTTTGACCCGCGGCTTGGTCGAGAGCGGCGCGGCCTGCATCGCCTACGAGACCGTCGAGACGGAGCCGGGCGTGCTCCCCCTGCTCGCGCCGATGAGCGAGGTGGCCGGCCGACTGGCGCCCCACGCCGGGGCGTACTTCCTGGAACGGATGAACGGGGGCAAGGGCAAGCTCCTTGCCGGGGTGACGGGGGTGCAGGCGGCGAGGGTCGTGATCTTGGGCGCGGGCATCGCGGGGACGAACGCGGCCCTGATCGCTTCGGGCATGCGCGCCCACGTGACCCTGCTCGACCTCCGCGTCGACCGCCTGCGCGAAGCGGAGCGCGATCTGCCCCGGATAGAGGCGCTCATGAGCAACCAGCTGGCCGTCGAGGAGCACGTGACGAAGGCCGACCTCCTCATCGGCGCCGTGCTGGTGCCGGGGGCGCGGGCCCCGCGTATCGTCTCCGAGGAGCTGGTGGCAGCCATGCAGCCGGGCTCGGTCATCGTGGACATCAGCATCGACCAAGGCGGGTGTGTCGCGACCTCGCGCATGACCACCCACAGCGAGCCCACGTACATCACGCACGGCGTCGTGCACTACTGCGTGGGCAACATGCCCGGGGCCGTACCCATCACCTCCACCCTGGCCCTGACCAACGCCACGCTCCCCTACATAGTGGCCTTGGCCGATCAGGGCCTCACCGAGGCCACCCGCGACAACCCCGCTCTGGCTCGGGGCGTCAACGTGGTCGAGGGCAAGGTCACCAACCGCGAAGTGGCCGAGGCGACGGGCAATCCCTACTTCCCGGCGGAGAGCATCCTACCCATCGGCTACTGAGATGGGATCCGGCCCTCCTCCTCTACCACCGCCGATGGTGGAGTTCATCACCGTGCTCCAGGTGGAACGAGGCCTCGCCGAGCACACCGTAGCCGCCTATCGGCGTGACCTGACTCAGCTCGCGGCGCACCTGCAAGCCCGCGGCGTCGACTGCTGCGCCGCCGATGCCGCCGACCTGAGGGACTTCCTGACCGAGCCCTCGTGGCAACCCGCCACCCGGGCCCGGAAGACGGCTGCCATCCGCGCCTTCTACCGGTATCTCGCCGCGTCGGGGAGGCTGGATCACGATCCGTCAGCGCGGCTCGCCGCTCCGCGCACGGCCGAGCTGCTCCCCAAGGTCCTCACCGTGGCCGAGGTCGAGCGGCTTCTCACCCGGCCTTCCGGCAGCCCCTGCGGGCTGCGCGACCGGGCCCTGCTGGAGGTGCTGTATGGCGCGGGGCTGCGCGCCTCGGAGGCCCTGGGGCTGCGCATCCAGGACGTGGACCTGGAGGTCGGCTTCGTGCGCGTGGTCGGTAAGGGGGACAAGGAGCGGGTCGTGCCGTTGGGTCGCAAGGGGGTGGCGTCGGTGCTCGCCTATCTACAACGCGGGCGGCCCTTTCTCGGTGCGCCCGGCGGGATCAAGCCTGCGCAGCTCTTCCTGAACGCCCGCGGCCGCCGTCTGGGCCGGCAGGGGCTGCACCTCGTGGTGAAGCGCTATGCGGCTGAGGCGGGCCTTCCCGACACCGTGTCGGCTCATACGCTTCGCCACTCTTTCGCGACCCACTTGGTGGAGGGTGGGGCCGACCTCCGGGCGGTGCAGGAGATGCTGGGTCACGCCGATCTCTCGACCACCCAGATCTACACGCACGTGAGCCCGGCTCATCTCCGCAGGGTCTACGACGAGGCCCATCCTCGGGCCCGCGCCCTGTGAGCCGTTTCGTCTACGTGATGCTCGACGGCGTGGGGGTCGGCGCGCTGCCCGACGCGGCCGCCTTCGGGGATGAAGGGGCCGACACCCTCGGGAACTTAGCCGCCTTGGTCGACCTGCGTCTGCCCAACCTCGCCGCGTTGGGGTTGGGCAACCTCCACCCCCTGCGCGGCGTGCCGCCGGCGGGCCGGCCCCTCGCCCTTCCGGGACGCCTCGTCGAGCTGTCGGCGGGCAAGGACACCACGAACGGCCACTGGGAGCACATGGGGGTCGTGACCGCCACCCCCTTTCCCACCTACCCTCAGGGGTTCCCCGAGGAGGTGCTGGCTCCGTTCCGGGCTCTCATAGGGCGGGACGTTCTGGGGAACAAGCCCGCTTCCGGCACCGAGATCATCGCCGAGCTCGGAGAGGAGCAGGTGGCCACCGCGCGGCCGATCGTCTACACGTCGGCGGACAGTGTCTTTCAGATCGCCGCGCACGTGGACGTCGTCCCCCTCGAGGAGCTGTACCGCTGGTGCCGCCTCGCGCGCGACCTGCTCCAGGGCGACCATGCCGTCGCCCGGGTCATCGCCCGGCCCTTCTCTGGGCGCCCGGGGGCCTATGTGCGGACGAAAGACCGCAAGGACTTCTCCTTGGCGCCGCCGTCGCCGACGTATCTCGACCAGCTCCATGAGCGCGGCATCCCCGTCGTCGGGTTGGGCAAGATCCACCAGATCTTCGCGGGACGCGGGGTCGCCGAAGAGCTCAAGGTCAGCTCCAACGAGGACAACCTCGACCTTCTCCTGGCGCTGCTCGCCGAGCGCCGGGAGGGTCTGATCATGACCAACCTGGTGGATTTCGACATGGCCTGGGGGCACCGCAACGACGTCGAGGGCTTCGCCGAAGGATTGGAGGCGGTCGATCGCCGCATGCCCCGCCTGTTGGACCTCCTCGGTCCCGACGACCGGCTGCTCATCACGGCCGACCACGGCGTCGACCCGACCACTGTGAGCACCGATCACACCCGGGAGTACGTGCCCTTGCTCTACTACCCGCGGCCCACGACCGCTCCTGACGCGTCGTATCAGGGCTTCATGCGGGACACGGGGGCGACCGCGTTCGCGGCGCTGACGGGCGAAGAGCCGACGCTCGGCGGCCGGGTGATCGAGCGCCTGCAGCCCGAGCGCGGGTGGGCCCCCTACCCGACACTCGCACCGTGCCGTCCTAGAGAGGCGTACGCCCTGAGCGGGGCCGAGGTCGAAACCGGCGCGCGGGTGCTCGAAGAGCGTTTCGGGGCGGCGCCGCAGACCGCTGTGATCCTCGGCTCTGGGCTCGACGGCGTGTTCGCCGGGTCAGAAGAGGTTCCGGCGATCGAGTATCGCGAGA
>JAJZQZ010000059.1 GCA_021802965.1 Actinomycetes bacterium | reverse complement strand
CGTGTCGACAGGGGCAGCTGCCGAGTGCGCCGCCCCTGTCGACGACGGCTACTTCAGCAGCGCGTCGACCTGCTGCGCCGCTTGGTTCAGCGCCTCGGGCACGGACAGCTGGCCCGCCTGCGCAGACTGCAGCGCCTTGTTCACGATGTCCTGCATCTGCGATTCCTGGGCGATGACCGGCGGCAGGACCACGTTCCCCAGCGAGTCGAAGACCGCCTGCCGATTGGCGGGTGGCGTCCGGGTCAGGTAGCTCTGGTAGAGCGAGGCGTCGGAGACGGCGGGCAGCTCCCAGCTCGAGTCGACGCGGGTCTTCACCGAATCGGCGGACGCGCTGAGGAAGCTGATCCACTCCCAGGCCTCGGTGGGATGGGCCGTCTTGGCAGAGATAGCGACCGCGTTGGCGAAGAAGTGGGCCGCCTTCTGCACGTTGCCGGGCTCGACCTGGACGTCCCACGAGAAGGGCGCGTCCTTCAGCCCCGTGAACTGCCAGATGCCGTTGATCCACATGGCGAGCTTCCCGGACTTGAAGAGGGCCGTGTCGTCCTGGCCTCCGAGCTGCGCCGCCGTCGGCATCACGTGGTCCTTGTTGGCCTTGTCGATCAGCCAGTTCGCCGCAGTCACGCCGGCCGCGCTGTTGAAGAGCGCCTGCGTCTGGTCACTGTTGAAGAACTGGCCACCGGCCTGCGCGAGCGTCTTGTAGAACTCGAAGAAGGACACCGGCTGGTAGAGGCCCCAGATGCCCTTGGCGGGGTTGGTCAGCTTCTTGGCGGCGGCCAGCTCGTCCTGCCAGGTCCACGCTGTGGTGGGGTACGCGACGCCGGCCTGGTCGAAGAGCGTCTTGTTGTAGAAGAGCAGGACGTCGGAGAAGCTCTCCGGAAGAGCGTACTGCTTGCCCGCGTAGGCGAACGCTTGGTAGGCCTTCGGATAGTAGGTCGAGGCGCTGAAGCTGCCGTCGGCCTGTGAGGGGCCGGCGAGGTCGAGCAGCGAACCCGCGCTGGCGTAGTTCACGAAGTCCTGGTAGTCGAGTTCAAATGTGTCTGGCGCCGTGCCGCCGGCGATCGCGGTCTGCAGCTTCGTGAAGTAGTCGTTGTAGGCCGCCGTCTGGACGTCGATGCTGACGTTCGGGTACTTGGCCTCGAAGGCGCTGACGATCGAGGCGAGGTCCTTCAGGTGATCGGGCGCCGCCGAGAACGTAAAGTAGGTGAGCTTCACGGCCTGCGCGCTCGGGCTCGGGGTCAGACCCTGGCTCGAGGGGGCAGACGAAGCAACCGTGCTCGCGGGCGGCGTCGGGGTTGCGCTCCCGCCGCCCGTGCACGCTGCGACGAGTACCGCCGTGACGGCCAGGACGCCTAGCCGGATGGCTCTGGGTTGCATTCCTTCTCTCCTCTCGTTGCTGTCTGTGAGACGACCGCTGTCTGAACGTCACCGCGTGTCTTCGATGTCCGGCTTCCTCCTCCTCAGTCCCCGAGGGCGCGCCCGCTCAGCCCTTCAGTCCCGATAGCGCGACGCCCCGGACCACGTACCGCTGCGCCACGAGGTACACGGCGAGAATGGGCAGCACGCTCACGGTGGCACCGGCCATGACGAGGTTCCACGCTGTGGCGTACTGCCCCTGCAGGTTCGACAGCCCGACTGGCAGCGTCATGTGGCCCTGTGTGCTCGTGATCACGAGCGGCCACAGGAAGCTGTTCCAGCTCGCCATGAACGCGAAGATCCCGAACGTGGCGAGAGCCGGGCCCGAGAGCGGCAGCACGACGTGGCGGAACGCGGTCCAGTGTCCGCCGCCGTCGAGGAACACCGCCTCCTCCAGCTCGTGAGGCAGCTCGAGGAACGCCTGGCGCAGCAGGAACGTGCCGAACGCCGAGGCGATCCCGGGCAGGATGAGCCCGGGATAGGTGTCGACGAAGCCCAGGAACCGCATCTCGACGAACAGGGGCACGATCGTGACCTGGAGCGGCACCATCAGCGTGGCGAGATACACGAGGAAGAGCGCGTCCCGTCCGGGGAAGCGCAGGCGGGCGAACGCGTAGGCGCCCATCGCGCTCGTCGCGACTTGGAGCGTCGTGCACACGGCGGCCACAACCAGGCTGTTCAAGACGAACCGCAGGAGCGGGAACGTCTCCGCGACGCGCGCATAGTTGCCGGGCTCGAGCGGCGAGGGGATCAGACGCGGCGGGGTGAGGAAGAGCTGGGCATCCGGCGTGAGCGAAGTCGCCACCATCCAAGCGAACGGGAAGAGCATCACGAGCGCGACCGTCACGAGCAGCGCGTAGAGGACGACGTTGGCAATGGGCAGATGGTGTGCCGAGAGGCGCGCCCGCAGGGCGATGGGGCGCGTGGCAGTCAGCCCCAGGCCCTCGCCGCTACGCATAGTTGACCCACCGACGCTGCAGACGGAACTGCAGCAGGGTCACGAGCAGGATGACGGCGAAGAGGACCCAGCTCATGGCCGAGGCGTAGCCCATGGCGCTGTAGCTGAAGGCGTACTTGACGATCCGCTCGACGATGACGCTCGACGCGCCGGCCGGCCCACCGCCAGTCATGACGTACACCTGATCGAACACCTGGAAGCTGTTGATCAGGCTGATGATGAGGACGAAGAACGTGGAGGGTGAGAGGAGCGGCAGCGTGATGTGGCGGAAGCGCGCCCACGCGCCCGCGCCGTCCACTGCCGCTGCTTCGTAGTAGTCGTCAGGGATGGCCTGCAGTCCCGCGAGCAGGATGACCATCACATACCCGAGGTCTTTCCAGGCCGAGGCGAGGATGATCGACGGCATGGCCCAGGCGGGATCGGTCCACCAGCCGGGGCCCGTGATTCCGATGGCCGCGAGTGCCGCGTTGACGATCCCCGACTGCGGGTTGAGCAGCCACTTCCAGACCAGCGACACCACGACCCAACTCGTGATGACCGGCAGAAAGTAGGCGGCCCGGAAGAACGCGGAGCCACGCAGCCGGCGGTTGAGGAGGAGCGCGAGACCCAGACCTCCGACGAACACGAGCGGCAGATAGCCGACAATGAAGAAGAGCGTGTGGAGAACAGCGGCGCGGAAGTCGGGATCCGTCGCGAGGTTCAGGTAGTTCCGCAGGCCAACGAACGTGGGCGGGCGCAGCAGGTCCCACTTGAGGAAGCTGAGACCGAACGAGGCCGCCATCGGGCCGAGCGTGAACGCCGCAAGGGGTAGCAGGCTTGGCAGTAGGAAGAGAGCCACGATCGCCTGCTTCCGCCAGCCCCGGTCGCCGACCATCACACGGCTCCCGCCCGGAGCGGTCCGACGAGCCGCGCCCGGACGGCATCCTCCGGCTGGCGCTCGTAGAGGGGAACAGCGAAGGTCGCCCGCAGCACGAGCGCGGCCGCGCCACGGGCCCACTTCGCATCGTCCCAGGGGTCGACCTCCACGGGTACATCGCGGAGCGGCTCGAAGAGGTCCTCGCGCAGCGCGGCGTCGAACGACGCACACAGATGGTGCCACCCTTGCGTGCCCTCGCCACTGACGAGGACGAGCCCGGGGCTTAGCACGTTGACGAGGCCGGCGACCGCTCGTCCGAGCACGCTCCCGGCGCGCTCGTACAGCGCCAGCGCGGCTTCGTCGCCGTTGTCCGCGAGCGCGCGCAGCGCGCCGATGCCCGCGCCCGGCTCGAGGAGGCCGGCATCACGCGCTTCGCGAACGAGGGCCTCGTCCGATGCGAGGGCCTCGAGGCAGCCACGCTTGCCGCAGTGGCAGCGCGGTCCATCCTCGACCATCCGCACGTGGCCGAACTCACCGGCACCTCCACGCGAGCCGCGGTACAGCTCGCCGCCGATGACGATCCCGAGGCCGACGCCTCGGCCGATCGTGACGGTGATGAAGTCCTCGACTATCCGGCCGCGCCCATAGAGGCGTTCCGCGACAGCCAGCGTGTTGACGTCGTTGTCGACGAGGATCGGGAGTTGGAGCTGCTGCTGCAGCCGTGCGCCGAGCGGCAGAGCGCGCCAACCAAGCACGGGTGACTCGACCGTGCCACCGCCGGGTGTGTCGACGATGCCAGGAACGCCGAGCCCGACGCCCAACAGACGCGGGCCTAGCCCATCGCCGGCAGAGACGATGGTTGCCAGCTCGTCCCCGAGTCGCTCGAGGGCGTCGGGTGCTGTGGCATCGAAGGGTCGTTCGGCAAAGCTCAGTGGCTCTCCGTCGAGTTTGACGCGCACCACTGCTAGGCGGTCGGCGGCGATCTTCACTCCGAGCGCGTGCGCCGCATCGCCGACGAGCCCGAGCAAGACCGCTGGTCTGCCGCCGCGCGATGGGGCGGCAGCGACCTCGCGCACCACGCCTTCCTGCATGAGGTCCCGGGTGAGGACCGTGACGGTGGCCGGACTCAAGGCGAGTTCCTGCGCGATCTCGACGCGCGCGATCGCCCCCCGCTGTCCAATCAGGGAGAGGATCGCCGCGCGGTTGAGGTCCCGGATGAGCGACCCGGAGCCGTTCCGCAGTCGTGCCACGCAGCCTTCCTTTGCCGACTATATTTACGCGTGACTGAAAGCTACAGCGCCTGGGCGCCCGGCGTCAAGAGTCGGCCTGGACGGGGCGCACGCCGGGATTGTGATGCCGCACCGGTGAACCTCGCCGTCATGCCGCTTTCGCCGCGTCGAGCGCCACCCTCCATTTCCAGAAGTCCTCGTAACGCCCGCTGACCCGGCAGCACCGCAAGGCGGCGATCGCGTTCGCGCCCCGGACGGTCCAGCGCATCCCGGCGCGCTTCATGCGCACGCCCACCGTGGTCTTGCAGCCGGCCTCGACGACGCCGCTGCCGACGCACAGGCCCAGCGACTCGAACGTCGGGTAGTCCATGCGGGGGCGGTTGGTCGTGAAGTAGCCCGTGCACTTTCTGGCTTCCTCCGAGCGGTCGGCGTGCTCGGACACCGCCGCGATCAGCGCGTCGATCCTCCCCTCGTCCAGCTCCTCACAGCGGAGCTTCGACCAGGCGCGGCCGAGGTCGGTCCCGGCGCCGAAGAGCGCCCTGGCGACGTCGTGGATGTGCTCCTTCGCGTGGTACTTGTCGAGGATCTCGATGGTGCCGGGGAAGCACTCGGCGACGATGTTCCACAGCCACGGCGCGCCATCGCCGATGGCGACCCTTCGGCTGGCCTCGTCGAACCCCCGACGTTTGGCCTCCCGCTCGACCCGCCGCGCGAACGGCGCGAGCCGCTTGTCGGTCGCCTTGGTCTCGGCGCGCTCGATGGCGGCGGCATACGTGATGGAGCCCTCGTCACGGGTCGGGCGTCCGTCCCTGTCCCGGGTGTCGGCGGTCCAGATCGCGCAGAGCTTCATCTCGCGGGTCTTCGAGCTGCCGTCGGCCTGCTTTCCCGGCCGGCCTGCGAGCTCCTCCTTGCGCATCGGGACCCCGGTTCCGTCCTGGCCCAGGTACATCGTCCCGGGCAGGGGACCGGCGGGCGCCTCGGAGACCTCCCGCTCGAAGCGCGCGGCCTCCTCGCCCAGACGCTCGGCGTAGCGCTCGACCTGCCGTGTGGGCACGCGGATGCCGGCCAGATCCTCGAGCAACCCCGCGCCTTCCTCGAAGCTGACGGCGGCGCCCACCGCGCCGACCATCCGCAGGACGCCCGGGGAGAGGTGGCTGCCTTCGATGCCGAGCGCGCGGTCCCTCGGGCAGAAGCCCCGCCCGCAGGCCGCGCAGTGGTAGTAGGCGCGCTCGATCTCGATCTCGGAGAGGACGCTGACGATGGTGCGGGGCCGACGCCCCGCGAGTCGGGCGAGGCCGCCGCACGCGCAGGCCCGGTGCGGCTCGCTCCCGTCGCTGTGGTCGGCGTTGAGCGCCCGCTCGAGCGCCTGCCCGGCGAGCCGGAGTACCCGCTCGCGCAGCCGTGCCTCGGTCGCCTCGAAGTCGAGCGCATCGGCCCCCCGGCGACCGATCAGCGCGGCGACCTCGGCTGCGAGCGCCTCCCCGAGCTCGTCCCGGAGCCCCTTTTTTCGGCCGTCTCCCTCGCTGCGTCGCTCGAGAGCTCCGCATCCGCCCAGCGCTCGGCGGCCTCCCAGAGCCGCTCGACGGAGCGGCGGAAGCCGAGCCCGGCCGCGATCTGGGCGCGGACCCGATCCGCCTGCTCGGGGCTCAGGTAGCGGGACTGCCGACGCCCACCGACCACGCGCGACCACTCCGTGTACGGCCCGTGCCGGGCCGCCGGATTCCGCTGGCAGGGGCACCCGCGCTGGCCGCACTTCATGCGGCGCGTCGTGAGTGAGCCACGGCGCATGGGCCGGGGCTCGCCGAGGGCCACCAGGGCAGCCGCGACCTCGGCGGGAACAGGAGCGGCATCGGGCATCCGACTTCTCCTACGTTATCGACATGCGTAGGACACCATCACGCGCACGTCGCGGGTCGACCCGAGTCACGATCCCGGCGTGCGCCCGGTCCAGAGTGGTCCAGGACCTCTTGACAGCGGGCCCCGCCGAGCCTATGGTGCGTTTATGCGGCGTACTAACTAAGTCGCCGAGCAACCGAGCATAGACAGCTCCCCATCGCGCGGGAGGAGGCGGATCTGTGCAACGTCGGCCGCGAGTGGTGCGTCTTGTCGCTCTGGCAACCGCGGCGCTCATGCTTCAGTCTGGGGTGGCCTACGCCTTGGATGGTGTCTACCACCGGCCATATGGCAAGGACGACATCTATGCCGCCTCCGACAGCAACACCGACCGCTCGCCCCTCGACCCCTACGCAGGGCAGATCGAGTACATCAAGATCACGACTTGGCCGGTTGAGTCCGGCGACTCGGTAGTCGTCAACTGGTCCAAGAACAACGATGGGATTGCGCGCCAGGCCTCGGCGTCGTGGCAGTTCAATTCCGGCAACAACAGCTACTGGCAAGCGGCCATCTGCGACCCGAGCCACTCGAGCTCAGGCTCATCTGACGCCTGTAACGAGGGCGATTTCGTCGCCTACACCGTCGTGGCCACACAAAGCGGCGGTGCCACCAAGAGCATTGGGCCGTACTCCTACGTCACGCGCAAGGCGCCCGTCAGCGGCGACTACTATACCTACCTCACGACCGTGAACTCGGCGAGCGTCGTCAGCAACCACGTCGAGCTGTCGGTCAGCGCCTCCGACAGCAACTTCTCACCGAAGGTAGGCATTTCCTTCCCCTACAACGACGCCGTCCGGGTTCAGGCGGTGCCCAACCCCTCCGGCTTCACGTTTGCCAACGGCGTGAGTGGCTTCACGCTCGACACCTCGAATCCGAGCCAGTACGTGATCGCCACCTCGCAAGTCAAGGTGCTCATCCAGACGAACCCGTGGCGCATGAGGATCGACAAGTGGAACGGCAATGCTTGGCAGCAGGTGCTCCAAGAATACGACCCGACCCAACATCATAACATCCAATGGGACGGCGGACAGGGCGCCAGCACCGGTGTCTGGCACACCGGCGAGTGGTTCACCAGCGCCCCTTCCGAGTACTACCTCGGGTTCGGTGCCCGCTACAACTCAGTTTACAAGCGCAACGAAGACGTCGACATCTACGCCTACAACCAGTACAAGAACCAGGGCGCGAAGACGTACCTGCCGATGCCCTTCTACAGCTCAACCGCGGGCTACTCGCTCTTCGTCAACAGCAGCTACTACACGCAGTTCCGCTTGAACACCGAGCCGGTCGGCGGAAACACGCCGGGGGACATTGCCGGCTGGAACAGCGACAGCAGCAAGGACGCCAAAGGCGAGCTCGATTATGACGTGTTCACCGGATCCCCAGAGACGGCCATCGGCGAGTTCGATCAGGTAACGGGCGGCTATCCCGTCGTGCCACCCGAGTGGGCGCTGGGTCCCATCATGTCGGCCAACGAGTGGAACTCGGCGAGTGTCGCTACCACGCAGCTCAACACCACGCTGAGCGATCAGATCCCGGCCACGCTCATGGTGCTCGAGCAGTGGTCCGACGAGACGACCTTCTACGTCTGGAAGGACGCGAACTTTACCCCCAACGACGGCTCGACGAGCCACGCCTACAGTGACTTCACGTACGGCACGAGCTGGCCAGACCCCAAGTCGTTCGTCGACAATCTCCACAGCAATCACGTCCGGCTCATCCTCTGGAACATCCCGATGAACAAGGTGCCGGACGCGAACTCGACGAACACGAACTCCATCACCGAGGACAACAACAACGCGGCGTACATGGAGGATCCGAGCCGCAAGTACGCCGCCTGGGACACGGCGACGAACAGCTACTATCAGAACGCGGCCGGCTGGTTCCCGAACGCGCCGTTCGTCGATTTCACGAACTCGAACGCGGCGAATTGGTGGCTCGCGAAGCGCGGGTACCTGTTTAGCATGGGTGGTGGCACGCACATCGACGGCTTCAAGACCGACGGCGGCGAGGACATCTGGCAGGAGAACACGCAGTTCACCGACGCTAGCGGCAACACGGCCACGAAGCGCCAGATGCACAACGCCTACCCGGGCGCCTACACCCAGACCTACTACAACTACGTGCAGGGCCAGACCGGCAATGACGGCATCGTCTTCGCGCGCTCCGGCGGCATCGGCGCCCAGCTCGGGCCGATCTATTGGGCCGGCGACCAGAACTCCGACTTCGGTGAGTTCACGGGCCAGGTGACGGCGGCGATTACCGCCGGGGCCTCGGGCGTGCCCTTCTACGGTTGGGACCTGGCCGGCTTCTCGGGCGGCGTCAACGGTTCCGACATCCCCTCGGTCGAGCTCTACGATCGCTCATGGCCGGTAGCTGCGTTCGCGCCGATCACCGAGTACCACTCCGAAAACAACGGCTCCGATGGGATTTCGCATGCCCGCTCGCCGTGGAACATGTACGCGCGGACCGGCGACGTCTCGACGTATAACACCGGCAAGACCTACGCCAACCTGCGCATGAACGTACTGCCGTACGTCTGGAGCAGCGCGATCGAGACCGGGCAGACCGGCGTGCCGCTCATGCGGGCGCTCTATCTCGAGTATCCGACCGACAGCAACGTCATCAGCTACCCCACCGAGTACATGTTCGGTGACGACTTCCTCGTCGCGCCGGTGCTGACCCAGGGCGCAACCTCGCAGACGGTCTATCTGCCCGGCGGCGAGTGGATCGACTTCGCGAACGGCGGTCGCCATTACGGGGGCTCCGCCAATACGTTCAGCTACGGCGTTAGCACCTACAGCACCGTCCCGACCTTCGTCAAGGCCGGCTCCATCGTGCCGATGAACCTCGACAACACCTTCACCCCGGGGACCTGGGTGGGCAACGACGTGACGTCAACGACGAATCTCACGTTCGTCGCCTACCCGGGCGGAACGACGAACTATACCTGGTACCGCAACCGCGACGGTTCGGGCCCGCTCGCGCTCACGATGGCCGAGGACTACCTCCACCACACGGTCACGATGACCTATCCGTCGGGGATGCCCGCCCACTACTGGAAGGTCTTCACCACGCAGCCTTCGAGCGTGGTCGTCGGCGGCACGACGTATGCCCAGCAGGCCTCGCTGGCGAACCTCGTCGCCGCCAGCTCGGGCTGGTACTACGACGCCCAAGACCAGTGGCTCTACGTGAAGAACACCGCGGCCTCGTCGGCCACGACGATGACGATCAACGCAACCGACAAGGCCGCCTTCGAGGCTGAGTTCGGCTCGTTCAACGGAACGTGCTCCGCGACCGATCACGCGGGCTACACCGGCACCGGCTTCGTCGCCTGCTTCGACCAGAGCGGTCGCTCGCAGACGGTCCCGGTCACCGTCACGGCTTCCTCGACCTACCAGCTCAACTTCCGCTACGCCAACGGCAACGCGACCAAGGCGACCCGGACGATCTACGTCGACGGCAACTACTTCTCCCGCCTCGACCTCCCCTCGACCGGTAGCTGGGACACGTGGGCCACGGCGCCGCTGCTGATTTCCCTCACGCCCGGCCAGCACAGCATCGAGGTTTCCTACGATAGTGATGGCATTGATACCGGTGCCATCAACCTCGACAACATCGGCCTCGTCGCCACCCCCGGCCCGGCGAAGGTCTTCGACCACAATGAGGTCCTCATCGGCAACAACTACTACGTGGCCCTGCTCGATCGCCGCGGCACGCTCTACGACACGCAAGAGCCGATGGGCATGTATACCGGCGTCAACATCAACGACCAGAACCCGGCCTTCAATGTCTCGACCGCGATCCACGCCCAGCAGGGCGTCGTTGGGATCGCACTGGCCGGCCAGGACCCGCAGTGGTTCTCCGGGACCGCCTGGGCGTTCAGCGGCGAGGATTACCTCACCGACACGGCGATCTACCAGACAACGGCGACCGACAGCGGGCTCCACCTCTCGGTGACCGAGCAGGACTTCAGCCCGCGCGGCATCACCTTCCCGACCTCGACCGACTCCGGCAGCCCACCGGTCAACGGGCTCTACGTGAAGCGCCTCTCGATCACCAACAATGACACGGCGAGCCACAGCTTCGACGTCTCGTACTGGGCCCACCTCTCGATCGACATGGAAGCCTACAACGACACCGTCAGCTGCAACTCGACCGATGACGCCGCCTCCTTCAACGACCCAGGTGGGTATGGGACCGGTCGCGATCGGACCATCGCTTACGGCATCCGCCTGAAGGCGCCGAGCGGCGCGACCGCCAACTGCGTCGCCTACCCGGGCGCGGCCCTGCAGACGAAGACGTTCAGCATCGGCGCCGGCGCCACGCAGGAGGTCGACATCCTCGTCGCGGGCGCCACCAAGACCCCCGCGAACCAGTCGCTCTACAGCTCCTGGATCGAGCCTGCCTTGAACTGGTTCAACGCGGCCTCGATGAACACGATCCAGAGCCAGACGCAGACCTCGTGGACGAACCAGCTCGCGGAGGCCACGACGCTCGACAGCTACCCCTCGAGTGGAACCGACTACAACAAGGTCCTGCACCGCGCCCTGGTGCTCAGCCTCCTCCACATCGATCTCACCCACGGCGGGGTGGCGGCGGGCTTCACCAACATCGGCTACCCGGCGATGTGGCCGCGCGACACCGCCTACGGCTCGATGACGCTCGATCGTGCCGGCATCACGGACTACGCGGATAACATGTTCGGCTTCCTGAGCTCGCTCTCGCGGATGAGCGCGGGCAACTGGTACCAGAAGTACATGCTCGACGGGAACCCCCAGTGGACCCAGCCCCAAGCAGACGAGACGGCGATCATCCCCTACGCTGTCTACCAGCATTATCTGCAGACCGGCGACCGGACCTTCCTTGACACCTACTGGACGATGGTCCAGAACGCCGCCGCGGCGGTCATGCCCGGCGCCTCCTCGACGGGCTATGGCTGGGACAGCAGCTCGCACCTCTTCTTCTCAAACAACATCTGGGAGGACACCTACGGCGAGTTCCTCTACACGAACGCGTCCATCGTGGCGGGTCTGCGCGCCGCCGCAAACATCGCGACGATCGAAGGCAACTCGACGCTGGCGACCAACTGGAACAACCAGGCCAACGACATCTGGAACAATGGCATCAACGGCACGATCACCAACGGCTCGCCGCTGACCACACCGGGCATGTACGATTCCGACATCGGGCGATACCTGTATGCCAGGAACATCCGCAAGACGCAGACGGACGGGCCGGCGCTCATCCTCAACCCGATCTCGGCCGATGTCTCCAACCTTGGCCTCGTGTGGCCCTTCAACCTGACGGCCGCCAACGACTCGAAGATGGTGGCGACGGCCAACGAGGTCGAGGCCGGGCTCGGGGACACGTCGGAGGTTGGTTCGAGCGGCGGTATCGCGCGCTATCGCCACGACCAGAACTCGCGTTATTCGCCGAGCGGCAACCCCGACTACAGTCCGTTCGACGACACGTACTTCGACGGCGGCCCTTGGACTGTGGCGACGCTGTGGATGGCTGACTACAAGCTGGCGCTCGCTCAGTACGACACTGGTAAGACGTACATCGACGCCGGCAAGACGTACATCGACAACGTCATCGGCTGGATGGGGCCGCTCTACGTGGGTTCCGAGCAGATCGATCACCTAGCCGGCCAGCAGGCCGACGGTGCATGGCTCAAGCAGGCGGCGTGGCCGAACCTCTGGGAGTCGAACGCCTCGATGGCGGATTCGCTCATGAACCTCCTCGGCTACAGCTGGAACGCCGCGACGAACACGCTCGTGGTACAGCCGCTCATCCCTTCGACCTGGACGGCAATCGGCGGTGACATCACGATCATCCCCAATGGGACTGCCTCCCAGAAGTTCTATGTCAAGGATCAGCACCCCGGAGGCACGAACCCAGACACAGTGACGCTGGAGAACAACACCACTGCGACCGCGATCACCGTCGACGCCTCCGTGCAGACCGACTTCGATCCGAGCTCTGTGACCGGGCTCGGGGGGCTCGTCTGGGCATACGATTCCTCGACCGGGCGGGTCCGTATCCAGGGTACTGTGAGTGCCGGGTCGGCGCTCACCATCACCCTGACCCCATGACGGTGGAGACCCGTCGTCCGGGGGCCGGTGCGTCGCCGGCCAAGCTGTTGAGCTCCGTTCAGGCATGCGTTGCACGGGCCTGGGACGATGGGCTCTACCCCGGTCGGCGGGCCGTCCCAAGGCGTTGGCTGGCCATAACCATCGCCGTCACAACCAGCGCGCTCGTGGTCGTGACCGGCTGTGCAGCCCCCTCGACTCTGGGCGAGCGCCCGACGCCGGCTCATTCCAGCAGCTCCGGGGCGTCGACTGCGGCGCCGACTCCCCGTCCAACCGCAGGCTCGAGTCTGGTACCCGTTGAACCGCCGACCTTCCCCGCCTTCAACCTGAGCGGCAGCGAGGATCGAGCGCCGAAGTTCGCGATCCCGCAGAACATTCCCGCGTTGGCGACCATTCGGAACCGCGGGACCGGCCCCTTTGTCGTCTGGACGCTCGCGGCCGACGGCTCGAAGCTGCACGAGCTGGTGAACATGCGTGGCAATTACGACGGTACAGTGATATTCGACGCCGCGGTGGGCGAGTTTGCGGTGGCTTTCGACGTGTCGTCGCATGGCGCGTGGCGTATCACTGTCAAACCACTTGAGCAAGCGGCGACCTGGAGCGGTACATCGAAGCTGTTGGGGAGTGGTGACGATGTTCGCGTCCTCGCCACTCCCTCGTCGGGGCTGCGGACTGTGGCGATCACCAACGCAGGGACTGGTCCGTTCCTGGTGCGGGATTTCTCGCTCAGTGGGGGCAGCGATCTCCTGGTGAATGCGGTGGGCAAGTACAGCGGCCAACACGTGCTGCCTGACGGCACCATTGTTCTCGAGGTCAACTCCGACGGCGCCTGGAGCATCAGGCCACTTCAGTGAGCACGTAGGCGTCGACAGCGAGCGGGCAGGGCCATAGGATCGACACCGGTGGACCATGTCTCCACCACTGACCCTCCCGGAGGGTCGCCTTCGTTCAGGCCCCCAATGCTGCGCCAGTGGTGATCTCGCGTCACCAGTGAGCGCCGTCATTATCGGCGCGCTCGCCTTCATACAGTGACGAGCCGGTGCCATTATCCGGTCGTGAGGCCGGCGACGAGTGGGCGTGCGGCGATCGGCAGGTGACGCCGACCGTGGCCGAGCAGTACAACGAGCGACGCAGGGCCGACGCCGTCACGGTGGCACCCTGATCGACAGTACCGGAGGCTTGGACCGCGTGCTCCCGTCGCTGCTGTATATCCTGACCCGGCACATCCTCGAGTTGGCGGCACTGCGGTTCCGGTCGGGGCGCTCCAAGGACATCGAGATCGTCGTGCTGCGCCATGAGCTGGCGATCCTCCGTCGCCAGGTTGCCCGACCCGAATTGGCCGATGCCGACCGGGTCTTCCTTGCCGCGGCTGCGAGCTTGCTGCCGCGGCGGCGCTGGTCGGACTTCTTCGTCACGCCCGGGACCCTGTTGCGCTGGCACCGTCGGCTCATCGCCCGGCGCTGGACGTATCCCAGGCGGCGTCCTGGTCGCCCGCCGATCGATCCCGGCGTCGCCGCGCTGGTGCGGCAGCACGGTGAGATGACCTGTTGAGGCGGGGGTCCCCGAGTGTGCCATACAAGGTGGCACGGCTCCGTGGCACTGTCCGCCTATGGGCTTCATCAGGACGGTTCCGGAGATCAAGTACCCCGACTGGCGGCACTGGAAGTCGCGTCCCTGGGGCTTTGGGACCTACAAGAGCGGCACCCGGACCTACCGCCGCTATCGCTGCCGTCCAAACACCGGAAAGGCCCACACCTTCTCGGTCCTCCTCGACGACACCGGGCAACCCAAGGTCCTCGCGCCGCTCGAACCCGTGCCGCAATGCCCGGACCATCCGGGCGCGCACTGCGTTCGCAACGGGCGCTACAAGCGCAAGACCGCGCAGGGCCGGCAGAGATACCGCTGCTACGGCAACGGCAAGAAGACGGGGCACGCCTACATTCCCGGCCTCGCCCGTGCCTACATCGGGCATGGCTTTGCCGACCCGTGCGATCTCTGCGAGCAGCCGCTCGGCGTTCACCGGGGCGAACAGAGCGCCTCGCGCGAGCACACCTGGTCGAGCCGGACTGAACCGTACTGGGTTCGATGGAGGCTCCATCGCTTGAAGGAAGATGGAGTCCATGAGCGAACCCAAGAGTCCGCACCCGTCCCAGAAGCGTTACCCAGCTGAGCTGAAGGAGCGCGCCGTCCGCCTGGTGCAGGAGACCATCGCCGAGACGGGTGAGTCCCCGGGGGTGGTCACAAGAGTGGCCCGCCAGCTCGGCATCGGCGTCGAGTCGCTGCGCGCCTGGGTCCACCAGGCGGAGGTCGACCGGGGCCGCCGGCCCGGGCTCACCAGCGAGGAGCGCGAGCGCCTGAAGGCCCTCGAGCGCGAGAACCGTGAGCTGCGGCGGGCCAACGAGATCCTGAAGGCGGCCGCCAGTTTCTTCGGGGCGGAGCTCGACCGCCGCTCGCAGAAGTGACCCCGTTCATCGACGAGCACCGTCGCTCGTTCGGGGTCGAGCCGATCTGCCGCACGCTGGCGATCGCCCCGTCGAGCTACTACGCCGCGAAGACCCGTCTGCCGTCCGCGCGCAGACTCCGCGACGCGGTCCTCTCATCGACGATCGCCGACGTCCACGCTGCGCACTTCGGCGTCTATGGCGTCCGCAAGCTCTGGCGCCAGCTGCGCCGCCAGGGTGAAGCGGTCGGGCGCGACCGGGTCGGCAGGCTCATGCGCGGGCTCGGGCTGCGCGGCGTGGTGCGCGAGAAGCGGGCGCGCACGACGGTGCCGGTACGTGTGGTGGCAGAGCGCCCGGCCGACCTGGTCCACCGCGCGTTCAGCGCGTCCGCCCCGAACCGGCTCTGGGTGTCGGACCTGACGTATGTCTTGACCGTACTGGGTTCGCTCATGGACTCCATCTTCCTTCAAGCGATGGAGCCTCCATCGAACCCAGTACGGTTCACTCGGTGCCGTATCGCTGGCGCTGATCTCGCTCACGCTGCTCCGGGAACGTCTCCTGGATAGCGTCGACAGGTAGTCATCCGGGGGACCCTGATCCCCCACCGCACGAGATCGACGGGCGCGGGACCCTGACCTGCGCCCGTCGTTCTCTGTCCGGCGTCCAACGCTTGGCGGCCGCGACCCGTAGACACGAGCGTCGCCACGGGGTGGCTTCCCAGAGGGGCCACGAGCGAACACGGGCGTGGTGGACGCTAGAGACTCCCTTGAGAGTCGTCTTGCCTGTGTGTCGATGCAAGGTTGAGAGCCTGGGATCAACGGCCCACCAGACCGCTCAACCAAGGGCTGCATGACCTGAGTTCGACGCGTCCGACTCCTCTCGCCCCGACCATTTCGAGCAGGGCATTGCCACCCCGACGAGGCGCAGTCGCGTAGATCGGA
>JAJZQZ010000263.1 GCA_021802965.1 Actinomycetes bacterium | reverse complement strand
TCTGCGCGACCACCTTCGTGGTCGATTCTGAGTCCGCTGAGATCAGCGAGAGGATGATGAGGATGGGTATCGCCCATATCAGCCGGAAGAAAGTGCTCAGGCGGTCGAGTTTCTCAGGGTGATCGACGTCGAGCCGGGCGGGATATGGCTCGGTTTGCGTGGTCATCTGAAGCCTCCTTCGGAGTGACGGTCTCACCAAGCCATACGTATTGGCTGACAAGAGAGTTTCCGTTGCCCCGGTCGGCGTTGCCGGGGGGCGGCACGCCATCCAGTCTTCGACGTGCCGCCCTGCTGTCCGGACGCTGTCGAGCCCCTTCTTGGCTGTCCCCAGTGTCGGTCGCCTACTGCTGCGGCTGACCGTGGCCGCCCGAGCGTGTGCTGACCAAGCTGAGGTCTACTGAAGGCGTGCCCTGTGCGGTGCCCGAGTTGGGATCGCCAAGACCTGGGACGGTACCCGGGCCGGCGCTCGCCCCCGAGATGCCCGAGGGGTTGCCCGCCACCGGGTTTGCGAAATCTCTCTGATCGACACCGGGGGAATGGGCTGCGTTGAAGAGATGGTCGTGTGCCAAGGCCGGCGTAGCGAGAAGGGCGGCGAACAACACGGCCACACCTATGACGATGCCGGTTTTCTTACGCATTGGAAGTCCTTTCGGTAGGAATACCTCACTGTCCTGTAACTTCCCCGCATGACCGCACGAGAAAACTGCCTGGAGACCCCGCGGCTGAGGCCTCGCCCACGCGGGGACCGACCTTGACACTCACCTCGGCGGGCGCGCCATCCAGCGCGAGCTGAGCCGTCGCTTCGATGCGTCCGCGGTCGGAGTTCGTGGCTTCGGCACGCGGCGTCAGCATGGCCTTTGCGTAGGAGGCATGGGCCCGCGTGACCGCCCGCACGACGTGCGCGGTCACCTGGAAGAGCACGATCCCGGCCAGGAAGATCAGCGGGAACGTCCATGTCTCGAGCGTGAAATGCTGGCCATATCCCAGCGGGACGGTCCGCTGTCCATCGATCAGGTGCACTATGGGCGCCGCGACCAGCCATGCCTTCCAGCGCTCCGCCGCCGCGCGGAATCCGTCGGAGTACGCGCGCAGGGAGTCCTCGCCCAAGACGTCGGCGGAATGCCTCAGCGCTTCGACCACCTCTGGGGCGTCCAGTACCGACGACCCGTCCGCGCCACGGTAACCCACAAGGACGACATCGCGGTCACCCGCGTACCGACTCGCCTGCTCGAACTTCATGTTGGACACGCCCGGACCGCCTTCGAGGCGGAAGAGGGGCTCGGCCGGATGGTCCGTCCTGGCTCGGACACGGACCACCGGCAGCGCCATCAGTCGCGAATCGGGGTCGTTGCGATTCTCGGGCACCACCAGGGTGCCGATGTCGGCCGCGTAGGGGCCGTCTTCGGTCTCGAAGGTCCCCGGCTGCAGATCGAGGCCGCCGGTCTTGGCGCCGGCGGGCACGGTCATCGGCTCTTCGCCGGGCGCATATCGAAGGTACGCGAGCCCGGCGGCGAAGAGGATGATGAGAAACAGGGCTATGATGCGTGAAGGTTTCACGTGAGACGCCTCCTATTTCAGCACGATCAGGGGGTAGGCGCCGGGATGCTGGACCGGCGCGGGGTAGTCCATGGTGCTGCGCTTGGTCTTGAAGTCGGCCGCCACGCGGGCGACCCTGCCCGTGACGGCGATCAGTCGCCCGATCCGCGCCAGGCCGGTCGGCCGACGGATGAGATCGACCGGCAGTGAGTCTTCTGCTTGTTGACGGTGTGGTGTCCATTCGAGGCTCCTTTGTGGCATTCAGCGCTTCTTCTGCTGGTCGGGACCCTGCCCAGATGCTAGGCGGCGACCGGAAGACGCGCGTCGACGAGAAGTCGGATTCGCGTTCGGACGAAGCGATGATTCCGACTCCTACCTGAGGAGGATGCGAAGGTGGCGGGCATGTTCGAGCACGTCTGCAGTACAGTGGGCGCATGAACGGCGCACGGCTCGCACGACCATCGGCTGTCTCGCCGGCATCCTGGGCCGGTAGGTGAGGGTCTCCACACATCACGCCGAGGGTGGAGAGTGACTCCAGCTATCAAGGCACTTGAACGGCAGGGCATCGCCCACACCGTCCACCGGTACGAGGTCGCCGAAGGAGACGACCGCACGTATGGCGAGGCGGTGGCTGCGGCGCTTGGCGCCGACCCGGCGACGGTCTACAAGACCCTCGTCGCGCAGCTCGACACCGGCGAACTGGTGGTGGCGATCGTCCCGGTCACGGGCACGCTCGATCTACGGCGCCTCGCCGCCGCCGCCCGCGCGAAGAGCGCCGAGATGGCCAAGCCGGCCGTCGCCGAAAGGGCTACCGGCTACGTCACGGGCGGGATCAGCCCGTTCGGTCAGAAGAAACGCCTGCGCACGTTCGCGGACGCGTCCGCTCAGCTTCACGAGCACGTGTACGTCAGCGCCGGAAGGCGCGGCCTGCAGGTCCGGGTCACGCCGAGCGACCTTGTGGCGGTCACGGGCGCGACGGTCACCGAGCTGGGCCGGTGAGGGTTCGAGCTTCGCGGATCATGTCGCAGGCCGCGACGCCAGGGCGTCGGTCGATCGGGCATCGTCAAGCCGGCCGGATGCCACACGTTCCGGCATTCCTTCGCGACACAGCTGGAGGCGGGCTACGACATCCGTACGATCCAGGAACTCCTCGGCCACAAGGACGTGCGCACGACCATGGTCTACACCCACGTGCTCGACCGAGATGGCCGGGGCGTCCGCAGCCCGCTTGACGGGTGGTAGAGGCTGCCTATACAGTCCGGATATCCACCGTAGCCAGAAGACAGACATCGGCCCGACCGCAGAGGCCGAGCGGCGCAGGG
>JAJZQZ010000058.1 GCA_021802965.1 Actinomycetes bacterium | reverse complement strand
CTTGTCTTGACAGTTCCGCCCGCCGCCGCGGCTCCGGTCGGGCGCGCGGCCGCTCGCCTCATGCGGCGCGTGGGATAGAATGCCCGCATGGCATCCCCCCCCGCTCGCGAGTCAGCCCCGGACCTGCCGCCCCTTTCCTCAGAATGCGCTCTATCTGAGCCGGCCCTCTGGACCCGCCCTTTCATCCTCCTGCTGGCCTCGAATGTGGCGTTCTACTTCGGGTTCCAGCTCCTCGTGGCTTCACTGCCGCTCTACACCGTGCATCTCGGTGGAGGGGAGGCGGTCGCCGGTCTGGTCACCGGCCTGTTCACGCTGACGGCGATGCTGGTCCGGCCGCTCACCGGGTGGGGGTTGGATGCGTACGGCCGCCGCTCCATTTGGCGCATCGCGACGATCGGCTGCCTGTTCGCGGTCGCCGCCCAAGGGTTCGCCGGCACACTTGTGCTGCTGCTGCTGCTGCGGATGGTGAACGGTGTGTTCTTCGGCGTCTCGACCACGGCTGGGGGAGCGGTCGCCGGAGATTCAGTGCCCACGCGTCGGTTGGGTGAGGGCATGGGTTTCGTCGCGGTGACCATGGGCGTCTCCTTGGGTGTCGCTCCGCCGCTGGGTCTTTGGCTGGCGGGCCGGGGGCAGTACGGGGCCCTCTTCGTCGTAGCCGCGGTCTGCACCGCTATCGCTCTGGCCCTCCAATGGAACCTGGGTTCCCGAAGGCCGAGTCGACCGCATACTACTGACGCCCGTCTCAGCCTGCGCGCGATGTACGAGCCGACCGCGCTTTTTCCCTCGGTTCTCATGCTCCTCCTCATCACGGGGTTCGGGATGATCATGGCCCTGCTGGCGCTCTCCACGAAAGAGCGGGGGATAGGGGGTGTGGGCTTATGGTTCACGGTGTACGCGGTCGCCCTGACGCTGGCCCGATCGGGGACTGGTCGGATGTCCGATCGCTGGGGGTATCGGCAGACCGCCATCTTCGGACTGATCTTCGCGACCGCCGGATTGAGCCTGATCGCCGCTGCACAGAACGAGTGGATGCTGCTGACTTCAGGGGTGCTTTTTGGTCTGGGGTTCGGGACCACTCAGCCCAGTCTTCAGGCCATGCTCGTCGAAAGGTCTCCGCGTCCTCGGTTGGGGGCGGCGACGGCCATGTTCTTCTTCGCCTACGACCTGGGCATGGGTGTGGGGTCGGTCGTGGGCGGAGTCCTGGCGGGCGCGATAGGCATGCAGTCGGTCTTCGCGCTCGGGGTCTTGGGCCCGCTGGGAGGTATCGCTCTGCTCGTGGGGCACCTGCGCCGGCTTCCTCGCCCGGTGCGAGCTGCTCCCTAGACGCGAAAGTGGGTCGGGGCCGTCAGCCCTCCGCTGGTTCGCGCAGGACCTGTTCCAAGGTCTCCCTGAAGTGTTCCCGGTCTTCGTCGGTGAAGGCCGAAGGTCCCCGCGTGCGGCCGCCTGCGCGGCGGTGCCGCTGCTCGGCATGCCGCACCTCCATCTCCGCGTCGATCGTCCAGAGGGTGAAGACCCGGCCGCGAAATCCGATGGGGATGGCCCCTCGTCCCAGGGCCATGGCCGCCAGCCCCGTGTCTCCCGTGACCACCACGTCCCCCCGATTGAGCCTCTCGACGATCGCGAAGTCGGCGGCGTCGCGCCCGGCTCCTACCTGGACCGTCTCCACGCCCGACCGCCCGGCGTGCCGGGAGAGGTTCTGCGACTCGTTCCCCACGAGCATGACGCTCAGGCCGAAGCTGCGCGCGATGGAAACGGCGTCCCGCGTGACCGGGCACGCATCGGCATCTACGAAGAGGGTCCTCATGCTCCGACTGTACCCCATGACGCACCGAGGAGTGTGGCCCGTGTCTTCCGGTTAGGTCGTCTGATGTGGCGGCATTCGGGGGCGATGGATCCCCGGGCAGCGGCCGGGGCCGGAGGTCGTGTCGACACGACCTCCGGCCCCGAACTCACGATCAGCCCTGCCACGGCGTGGAGGCGGGGCTGATGTTCGCGGCTCAGCGCTTGCCGAAAGAGCCGATGTCTCCGCCGAAGTCGATCATCTCATTCGGCTCGTCGCCCACGACCCAGGCGTCGTGGCCCGGAGGGATGAAGGCCACGTCACCGGGGCCGAACTCCATCTCGGAGCCGTCCTCCATCGCGACGTGGGTCCGTCCCGAGATGATGTAGAGCGTGTGCCGCACCCCGCACAGCTTCTGACCCGTCACCGACCCCACGTGCGTGCTCCAGCGCCAGCCCGGCTGGGTCACGCTATGGCCGATGTGGTTATCTCCGATATCGAGCAATTCCAGCCGCTGCTTCTCGAATGTGCGAACGTCGTTCGGAGCGCTGAAGCTCCATTTGCTCAGCGCATGTGTAGCAACCGCCATGGCACACCACCTTCGTCCAGCGCGCGGAAGATCCGCCCCGCGACACGTTACTTGTTGATTTTGTTTTACCCTCGTATCGTTAAGTACAAAACGTTCGCCTGCCGCACGAGTTCGAGGAGGTCTCGCCATGTCGTTCCTGTCGGACGCCGAGCTCGTGCTCGGGGCCCTCGAAAGATATCGGTGTGAGTCGATCGCCGGGCAGGTGCCGGTCATCCACCAAGAACGGTTGGCCCGCATCATCGAGGAGTTGGATCTGGCCGCGCTCGTCCGCGAGGGCGGGCTCTCGGGAGATCGGCTCGGGGCGTTCGTGGAAGCCTATCTCGGCACCACCACTCGGCTGCACCACCCTGCGTACTTCGGCCATCAAGCAGCCGTGCCTCATCCCACCGGGTCGTTGGCCAGCCTGATCGACGGTTTCACCAACAATCCGATGGCCATCTACGAGATGGGACCGGGGGCGGCCAGCATCGAGTTCTTCGTGTTGAACTGGATGCTGGAGAAGATCGGGTGGGAGCCCGCGCCGACCGAGCCGGGCGAGCATGGGGACGCGGGGCACAACGGTGGCGGCGTGCTCACGCATGGAGGGTCCCTTGCGAATCTGACCGCCTTGCTGGCGGCCAGGAGTCGAGCGGCGCCGGATGCGTGGCGGGAGGGTTCGCCCTCCGATCTCGCCGTCCTGGCCCCAGAAGGGTCGCACTACTCCGTAGCCCGGGCGGTCGGCATTCTCGGGCTCGGGCAAGAATCCATCATCCATTTGGAGGTCGACGAGCGTGGAGCCGTCGTGCCCGACAAGCTGACCGGCGCCTGGGACCGCGCCGTCCGCGCGGGCCGGAGGCCCTTCGCCCTGGTGGCCAATGCCTGCAGCACAGGCGTGGGTGTCTACGACCCCCTGGAACCAATCGGGAAGTTCTGCGCGTCGCGCGGCCTGTGGTTCCACGTCGACGGAGCACACGGAGCGAGCGCGCTGGTCTCGGCCAAGCATCGAAGCCTACTCCGCGGGGTGGAGAAGGCGGATTCGGTCACCTGGGACGCGCACAAGATGCTGCGGACTCCGTCGTTGTGCGCCGCCCTCCTCGTGCGCGACCACCGCGCGCTGGACTCGGCGTTCCAACAGGAGGCGAGCTATCTGTTCCACGAGAAGGAGCAGCCTGGGGTGGATTTTCTCCACCGGGCGGTCGAATGCACTAAAGCCGGGTTGGGGCTGAAGGTCTTCATGGTCCTTGCGGCCATGGGCGAGGCCGGGCTTGCCGAGTACGTCGACAGCGAGTACGCGCTCACGCAGGAAGCGTACGAGTACATCGCGGGCCAGCCCGATTTCGAGTGCCCGGTCCGGCCGGAAAGCAACATCCTGTGCTTTCGTATCGCCGGGAGCGACCGAGAGCAGCTGCGTATCCGCGATGCGCTGAACGAGCGGGGCGACTTCTACCTGTCGTCCACCGTGTTCGGGGACCGGCGGTATCTGCGCATGGTGCTCATCAACCCGGAGAGCGATCTGGACGACGTGCGCCGGTGCGTGGAGGCCGTGCGATCGGCGGCCGGCAACGGCGCCTAACGGGCTGCCGGCGCCCGCCCTTCTGACGCCTGCTATAGTGCGTCGGACGGGTGGACCACCTTCCGGGGGGCTCAGTGCCTCGCCGCATCTTTCGCATTCGCCGACATGTTCAGCTACCAAGTCGACTCGGAGACGATGCGCTGCCTCATGCCGGCGTTGATCTTGCAGCCCCCGATATCGTCGCCTTTGAGGCCGAGCGGCGAGGTGCCGGTCTCGCGCCGCGCTCTCCCGCAGCTCAAGACCATGTTGCGGCTATGAGGACGCGCCGCCGACATCAAGGGGGACGCTGGTGGAGTGGGCGGGCGTGACGGCGACGCGGCAAGACCCTGGATCGGACGCGGCCCTGATACGCGTCGCACTGGGCCAGGACCCTCCAGACATCGTGGTCGCTGAGGCGACCGTCTTCGACGCGTTCGTCGGCGAGTTCGTCCCGGACCGGTCGGTATGGATCAAAGACGGCCGGGTGGCCCGGGTCGCCGCGGCGTCGGAAGCCGTGCCCCCGGGGGCCGAGATAGTCGATGCTTCCGGGCTGACGCTGGTGCCGGGCCTCATCGACGGGCACACCCACGTGGTCCGCGTGTTCATCCCCGAGTTCGTGAGGGCCCTCCTGCCGACCGGCGTGACATCGGTGGTGATCGAATCGATGGAGTACGGCGCCACCGACGGCTACCGGGGCATCCGTCTGTTCGTCGAGGCTCTCAGGAACCAGCCCCTGCGCCTCTACTACACTGCTCCGACCCTCTGCGGGCTGACGGAGGAGGAGGAGGTCGCGCCGCTGACGGCGCCCGAGTTGGCCGAGTTGCTGGCCGACCCGATGTGCCTCGGCCTGGGCGAGGTCTATTGGAACAACGCCCTGCTGGCCGGCCCCCGGGGAGAGCGGGTCAGGGCGCACATGCGGCAGACCCTGGGCGCCGGAAAGGTGGTCGAGGGACACACGGCCGGAGCGAAGGGCGCCCGTCTTGACGCGTACGCGGCGCTCGGGGTGTCGTCCTGTCACGAGCCGATATCGGTAGAGGAGGCCCTGGAGGTCTATCGGCGCGGCCTGCTCTTGATGATCCGGGAGGGCGGCATCCGGCGGGACCTCGGGCGGCTGCGCCCGCTGTTCGACATGCCCTTGGACTTCGGTCGCTTCGCCCTGGTGACCGATAGCATGGACCTGGAACGGCTCGCGAACTGGGGGTACCTGGACGCCGTCGTGAGCGAGGCCCTGGATCTGGGCATCCCGCCTGCCACGGTGTACCGGATGGTCAGCACGAACGTGGCCGAGCACTTCCGGCTGGGAGACAGACTGGGCTCCATCGCTCCCGGTCGCTGGGCGGACCTCGTGGCGATCCCGTCACCGCAGCAGTTCCAGCCGCTGTTCGTCATGGTCGGCGGGCGGATGGTCGCCCAGCACGGGCGAGCCCTGGTCGAGCCGGGGCCGGCGGCGGTCGCGCCCGATCTGCTGCACACCCTGCGATTCGATCCCGGTCGGATACGAAAGCTCGCCGGCCCGCCGCCGTTGCCCAGCGGGCGGGTGCGCGCGATAGAGCACGTCTCGAACTTGGTGACCCAGGAGACGGTCCTGGCTCCCGACGAGGTCGACGGGGCCGACCTCGTGCCGATCCTGGCTCTGGAACGCTCGCGGGGCGAGAAGGCGTTCTGGGGGTTCCTGAAGGGCTTCGGCCTGCGCGAAGGCGCGTACGCGACCACCATGAGTTGGGACACCCCGGAACTTTTGGTCGCGGGGCGGGACGCCGTCTCGGTCGACACCGCGCTTCGCCGTCTCGTCGAGAACGGCGGGGGCTGTGTGTACGCGGCCGGGGATGCGGTCGTGGCCGAGTCGCCGGCGCCGATCTGCGCGGTGGCCTCGCCGGAGCCGGCCGAGCGCGTGCGCGGCGACCTCAGACGGCTCACCGCGGCCTTACATGCGGCGGGAGTCCCCTGGGAGGACCCTATGTTGGCGGTAGCGACCCTCACCACTCCCGCCATCCCCCACCTGCGGCTGACCCACCGCGGCTACGTGCGTCTTCGGGACCGCGCCCTGCTTCCCCGAGAGGCTTGAAGCCCCCGTTCCTACCGGCGAACGTCATCACCCTCCCGACTCCTCAAGTGAGCCCGGTGCAGCGTCGATAGTCCTCTCGTGAGCGCATTATCGATCCGTGCTCGAGTCGTCATCGTATTGGTCGTCGGCATCGTGCTTGCGCTGCTGGTCGTCCTCGCTCTGCTCCGAGCCGACTACCGCTCCCAGATGGACCTGGCTGCCGGCCAGGCAGTCGGGTCGTCCGCGCAGACGTTCCGCTCTCTGCTGGACCGTGATGTCGCCATGCTGTCGGCCGTCTTGGAGACGTTGGCATCGCGCGATGACCTTCGGGAGGCCCTTGCCCGGCAGGATCGGGAGCGCCTGCTCGAGCTGACCACGCCGCTGTTCACCGATCTCCGCGCGCGGTACGGCATCACCCACCTGAACTACATCGACGCCGGCGGCACGATCCTGCTGCGGTCCCAGGACCCGTCCAACTACGGCGACAAGCTCACGCGCACGGTGTTCCGGATCGCGCAACAGACCGGCGGCTACGGGGTGGGACTCGACCTGGGGAGTACCGCCTATGCCTTGCGCGTCGTGCACCCTGTCTATGCGGCCTCCGGGGAGTCCGGCCAAGGCTCGGGGGTCGATGCGACCGGCCCTGCGATCGGCCACGTGGAGGTGGGCGAGGAGATCACTCACTTCCTCTCCATCATGAAGCAGCAGGGCGGCGACGACCTGGTCATGCTGCTGGCCAAGGACCGCCTCGACCACTCGATGTGGGCGGCCTACCGCGCACGGCAGGGTCTCTCGGACGATTGGGACGAGCGCACAGGCTACGTGGTCGCCTCGGCCACCTCTGACGACCTTGCGGCCGGCCTCGATTTCACCGCCCAAGCCGCCTCGCTCCCGGGTGCCGGCCGCGCGTTCTCCGTGGTATCGGGGGATGACGGGCGGCTGGAGGCGCGGGGATCCTTTCCGATAACAGACGCCTCGGGCGCGGTGTCCGGCGTGGTCCTCGTGGAGCACGATCTGACGGCGTTCGCTGATCGACTGCATGCCACCCAAGCGAGGGTCGTCGCCGCCGTTGCGCTCATCACCATCGTGCTCGCGGGCACGATCGTGCTCCTGCTGAACCGGATGGTCTTCTCGCGGCTGAGAAGGCTGGTGGAAGCGAAGGAACCCGTGTCGTCCGGGCTCGCGGGAGGACTCTTCCCCGCTTCGAGCGGTCACGGTCGTCGCGTTGACGAGATGGAGTGGTTCGAAGACCAGCTCGCTCGTCACCGAGCGGAGCTGGAGTTCAAGTCGATGCTCTTGGAGGATGCCACCGATTCCATCGTCGTCCATGATTTCGAGGGGCGGATCATGTACGCGAACACGGCTGCCGCCGCCGCCCGGGGCTACACCCGGGAGGAGTTCCTGGAGATGTCGGTCTACTCCATGGTGTCGCCCCGGAGCGTGCCCTCCTTCGCGGCGCACATGGAGACGCTCGTGCAGAAGCGCCGGGTGATCTTCGAATCGGAGGATCTGGCCAAAGACGGCCAGGCCATCCCCGTGGAGATACACGCCCGATTGATCGAGGCGCACGATACGATGATGGTGGCCAGCGTGATCCGCGACCTCACGGAGCGGAAGAGCGCCGAGGACACCATCGAGCGGCTCGCGTATTACGATCCCCTGACCGGACTGGCCAATCGCCGCCTCTTCGACGACCGACTTTCGATCGCGCTGGCCCATTCGCAGGACGGGCGGGCCGTTGGCGATCATGTTCGTGGACATCGACGAGTTCAAGGCGATCAACGATTCTCTGGGGCACTCTGCGGGCGACTTCGTGATACATACGATCGCTCAGCGGCTCACTGCGCTCGTCCGTGAGGGCGACACGGTCGCCCGCCTTGGTGGCGACGAGTTCGTCATGCTGTTCTTGGACCTCGGCGAGGACCGAGCGGAGCTGCTCGGGGAGCGAGTGCTGGCGGCGGTCAGGTCGCCCACCATGGTGGGCGGCGAGCGCATCGATCTCACCATCTCCATCGGGGCGGCCGTCTACGATGGAGGTCTCGAGACCGCCGAGAGCCTCTTGCAGCAGGCCGACGTGGCCATGTATGAGGCCAAGGCGGTGGGCGGCGACGCCTTCCGCGTCCACCACCCCCGCATGAGCACCGCGGCCGTGGAACGCTTCCAGATGCGCAACGACCTGAGGGACGCCTTCGAAGGCGGCGCGCTGGATCTCCACTATCAGCCCCTCGTGCGCCTGTCGGACGGTCAGGTCGTGGGGGCGGAGGCCCTCCTGCGCTGGAACGACGGTGCGCGGGGCACCATGCCGCCGCCGGCCTTCGTTCGGGTGGCCGAGGAATCGGGTCTCATAGTGCCCATAGGTGCGTGGGTGGTCCGGGAGGCGTGCCGTCAGAGCCGGATCTGGCGCGAGGCAGGCCTGCCGCCCCTGCGGATGGCGGTCAACGTGTCGGTTCGCCAGTTCGTGAACGGTGACATCCTGAACGACGTGATCGAAGCCTTGCGGGAGAGCGGGCTCGACTCCCATCGCTTGGAGATCGAGATCACGGAGGGCATCGTGCTGAGTGATTCCGCGCGCGTACGCGGCGTGCTGATCAGTCTGGCCGGCATGGGCGTCCGGATCGCGGTAGACGACTTCGGGGCCGGCTACTCCTCGTTCACCAGCATCAGCGAACTGCCCATCCAGACCCTCAAGGTCGACCGCTGTTTCGTGGGCCGGATGTCAGAGATCCCGGAGTCGCGCGCCATCACCAGAACGATCGTGGACCTGGGGCACCACCTGCACCTGGTCACCATCGCCGAAGGCGTGGAGACCGCGGAGCAGCTCACCCTCCTCAAGAAGATGCGATGCACCGAGGCCCAGGGCTTCCTGTTCAGCCCCGCGGTGCCGGCCGACGAATTCCCCGCCGTGATGCGCCGTCTGCATGCGGACGCCGCGGAGGAACGAGAACTCGTCTAGAACGCGCCGGTCGGGCTTGCCAAAGAGTGCTCATGCATGTCTAATTGCGGGGCCGGGGGGTAATCCGCAACGAGAAAGGACGCACATCCATGGCGCATGAGCTCGTAGAAGCCCTGTCCACCATGAAGGAAAAGGACGCCCTGCGCATCGTGGACGAGATGCTCGAGAGGGGAGCGGAACCAGCTGAGATCCTGGCGCTGTGCTCGGAGGCCATGCAGGTGGTCGGCGATAAGTTCTCGGAGGGCGAGTACTTCCTGCCCGAGCTGATGATGTCGGGCGAGATGCTCAAGAAGATAGGTCAGGTGCTGAAGCCGCGCATGGCCGGCGAGACCGCGGGCAAGGCGAAGCTCGGCCGGGTCGTGCTGGGCACCGTGCGGGGCGACATCCACGACATCGGCAAGGACCTGGTGGGCTTCATCCTCGACGTCAACGGGTTCGAGGTGACGGACCTGGGCATCAACGTGCCCGAGGAGAAGTTCGTCGAGGCGGTGCGCGAGAACAAGCCGCAGGTTCTGGCGCTCTCGGGTTTTCTCAGCGTGGCCTTCGACTCGATGAAGACCACCATAGAGCAGGTGGAGGCGGCCGGTCTCAGGGACGGCCTGCGTGTCATCATCGGCGGCGGACAGATGGACAACACGGTGCGCGACTACGTCAAGGCCGACGCCTACGGGGAGAGTGCCATGGACGCGGTGGCGTTCGCCAAGAAGACGGTAGGGGTGGCCTGATATGGCGGCGGAGAAGGCTTGGGCGGATATGACCGCCGAAGAGAAGCGGGCCAAGCGCATCTCCGATTGGCGGGATCCCCCGGTGGAGTGGGCCAGCCCTGAGGCCGAGGCCGAGTACAAGGCCCGCGTGGATCGGGTCGTCGCGGCCCTCGATCTTCAGGTTCCCGATCGTGTGCCGGTGAACATCAACGCCGGTTTCTGGCCGGGTGCCTGGGCGGGTCTCACGCCGTACGAGGTGATGTCCGATACCCCGCGGGCCCTCAAGGCATGGCTGGACTTCACCCTCGAGTTCGACGCCGACTTCTTCGCGAGCCCCATGCTGTACACGCTCCCGGGATCGGCTTTCGAGGCGCTGGGCTATGACCTCTACTCGTGGCCCGGGCACGGCGTGCCGGAGACGGCGCCGTACCAGTACACCGAGCAGGAGTGGATGCTCGACACCGACTACGACGAGCTGATTGCCGACCCCAGCGGCTTCATGATGCGCACGTACTTGCCGCGGGTGGCTCAGGGCTTCGCGTCGTTCAAGGACGTGCCCCCGTTCATGGACTACATCGAGCTGCCCTTCGTCTCGAGCAGCCTTCTCGTGTGGGCCTCCCCCGAGATGCAGGAGTCTCTCCGACGGTTGCTCGACGCCGGCAAGATCGCGGGCGAATGGCTGGGCCAGGCCCTGCCGGTCTTGGGGCAGATGATGGCATCCGGGTACCCAGGCTACTTCGCCGGCGGCACCAAAGCGCCCTTCGACATCCTCGGCGACACGTTGCGCGGCACCAAGGGCGTCATAATGGACATGTTCCGTCAACCAGAGAAGCTCATGGAGGCCTGCGATCGGCTCGTGCCCATGGCCCTCGACTGGGCGTTGCGGCGGCCGTTCCTCTCCACCCCGGTCATATTCATCCCGCTGCACAAAGGCGCCGATGGCTTCATGTCCGACGAGCAGTTCAAGACCTTCTACTGGCCCACGCTGCGCAAGCTGCTCCTGGGCCTCATCGAGGAGGGGATCATCCCCTTCCTGTTCGCGGAGGGGCGTTACGGTTCGCGTCTGGAGGCCATCATGGACCTGCCTAAGGGCAAAACCGTCTGGTTGTTCGACCAGACCGACATGGCCCGAGCGAAGGAGACCATCGGCCAGGTGGCCTGCATAGAGGGCAACGTGCCCCTGTCGCTCATGCACGCGGGGACCGCGGAGCAGGTGGCCGACTACACGCGCAACCTGATCGATACGGCCGGCAAGGACGGAGGCTTCATCCTCGATATCGGGGCGGTGGCCGACGGCGGCAAGGCCGAGAACCTGCACGCCATGATCAAGACGGCGAAGGAGTACGGCGTCTACGCATGACAGCCAGCTAGGCGTCTTTCGAGCACATGACGAGCCGGCCGGGGCTTCGCCCGGCCGTTCAGGGAGGCGGAGTCCCATGCAGACACGCGTGGCCGGCGTGGGCAGAGAGGTCGTCATCGGCCTCGACCTGCCCACTGTGTTGATCGGCGAACGTATCAACCCTACGGGCAAGAAGCGCCTGGCCGAGTCGCTGCGAGCGGGCGATCTCTCGGTGGTGCGCGAGGAAGCCTTGGCCCAGGTGGCGGCCGGCGCCGACATCCTTGACGTCAACGTCGGGGCCACAGGTGTCGACGAGGCCGAGATGCTGCCCCGCGCGGTCGAGGCTGTGGCCTCGGTGGTCGACGTGCCCCTCTGCCTCGACAGCCGCAACGCGAAGGCTCTCGCCGCCGCCCTCGCGGTGTGTCCGGGGCGGCCCATCATCAACTCGGTCACGGGCGAAGAGTCTTCTCTTGACGAGATCCTGCCGCTGGCCAAGCAGTACGGCGTGCCGGTGATCGGGCTCTGTCTTGACGACGCGGGCATCTCTCAGGAGGCGGGGCCACGGGTGGAAGCGGCGCTCAAGATCGCCGAGCGTGCGGCGGCCGCCGGCATCCCCCGCGAAGACCTGATCATCGACGCGCTCACCCTTACCCTGGGCGCCAAACAGAGGGCCGGAGTGATCACCTTGGACGTCGTCCGCCAGGTGAAGGCCGCTCTGGGTGTCAACCAGACCCAGGGAGCGAGCAACATCTCGCACGGCCTGCCGAACCGTCCGGTCCTGACCGGCGCCTACCTGGCGATGGCCATCGAAGCCGGTCTGACCTGCCCGTGCGTCGACGTTGCCCAGGTGCGCCTCGCCGTCCTATCCGCCGATATGGTCCTGGGCCGGGACGAGTACGCCATGCGCTTCATCGCGGCCTTCCGGGAGATGTCCAAGTAGGGGTCTTGGCCTCCGTGGCGGCCCCGGCCGGTCGCCGGCATCTCTGTCGCCTGGGACCACGCTTCGACCCCGCGACGGCCGGGCGGGTGAGACGGGCCTGGCAGACCGCCGGCTAGGCCCGGCTGCGGATCTCCACGCCGGTCTGCTCCTCGAGCCAGCGCATGACCTCGCTGATGCTTGCTCCCTCTCCGGCTGAGCCGCGTGCCTGCTCCCACAGCGTGCGCCCCTCGCTGGAAAGTGGCAGCGATAGGCCCTCGCGCCGGGCGAGTTCCAGTGCGATACCGACGTCCTTGGCCATGAGCTCCAGCTTGAAGGGGTCGTCGAAGCGCCGGTTGGTGATGCGCTGGCGGATGTGGGTCTGGCTGATCCACGACATGCCCGTGGAGACGTTCAGCACGTCGGTCATGACCTCGGGGTCGAGGCCGAAGCGCGTGCCGAGGGCGAGCCCTTCGCCGGTCGCCATGAAGGTAATGGCGGTGATGAGGTTGTTGATGCACTTCATGGCGTGGCCCGCGCCCACGGGACCGAGGCGGAACGCGCGCGCGCCCATCACGTCGAGCACTGGGCTCACGCGGGCGACCGCGTCGTCCTCGCCGCCCACCATGAACACGAGCTCCGCCGCCAGAGCGCCCGCCTGCGCGCCGGACACCGGTGCGTCGACCACGCCGACCTCGGCGGCCGCGAGCCCGCTTGCGGTCTCGAGGGTCAGCCACGGCTCCGACGAAGAGGTGTCGAGAAGCACGCCGCCCGATTGGAAACCCTCGACCAGGCCCGCAGGCCCGAGCGCGACCTCGCGCACGTAGGCGCCGGACGGCAGCATCGTGATCACGATGTCCGAGACCTCGGCCACCGCCCGGGGGGTCAGGTACGCCGTAGCTCCTTCGTGTTCAGCCGCCACTGCCGCCGCGCGCGAGGGGTCGATGTCGAGCACGGCCAAAGGGTATCCCGCTCGGGCGAGATGGCCGGCCATCGGCGCTCCCATGATGCCGAGTCCGATGAAGCCGATGCGCGGAAGTCCCACCTGTCGCTCCTCCGTTGTTTCGCCCCTTTAGGTCGACTCTATCGCACCGCCCGAGTGCTGGTAGAGTGGGGCGGGTAGTAGCCAATCAGATCGGGGGCACCTGTGAGGTTCGCAATAGGTGTCGTGTGCGATCGAAACGGGCAGGAATCATGTGTGGCAGAGGTCCGATCAGGGGGGCAGAGTCGTGAAGACCGTCAAGCAGATGCTCCAGGAGAAGCACAAGGACCCGTCGATCATCTCTCCCGACCGCTCCATGCTCGAGGCGCTCCGGGTCATGGCTGAGACAGAGGTGGGCGCGGTGATGGTGGTCGAGGATGGCTCGCTCGTGGGAGTAGTGTCAGAGCGGGACTACGTGCGGCGTGTCGCAAGGGAGGGGCTTACGCCTGATGCGCAGGTGAAAGACGTCATGACGGGCGACGTCGTCGCCGTCACTCCGGACTACACCGCCGACCAGTGCATGGCTCTGATGATGCAGAAGCATGTCCGCCACCTTCCGGTGCTGGCGGGGAGCAAGCTCGTGGGAGTGATCTCGATGCGTGACGTGGTGAGGGTCACGCTCGACGAGAAGGAGTACCGGATCGACCAGCTGGAAAGCTACATCTCTGGTCGCTAGTACGCTTCTCCGTCGCGGCCGGGACGCCGGCGGGCGCCCGACTCCTACCGGGCGCGGTAGAGCAGGCGCACCAACTGGGAGCGGACGATGCTCTCGCTCGGGCGCTGGCTGTCCCACGTCAGCCCGGGGAAGGCCTGCATCACCTCGCCGCGGGTGGCGAGACTGTAGTCGTCCTCCCAGGTCTGCCGGGACCCGAGGCCGGCACGCGCCAGCACGAGGGCCACGTGGCGATGGGTCATGGAGTCCCAGGCGCCCAGGGAACCCGAGGGATACCCTTCGAACAGTCCCTTGCTCTTCACGTACCTGGCGGCGTCCCAGAGTTCGGCATCAGCCTTGGTGACGTCGGTGAAGGGCCCATCCTGTGCGGCCGTCACGGTGCTGCGGGCGGAGGGATCGACCACTGACCCGAAGTCGGTGGTCCAGTAGACGGTATACGGACTCCCCGACACGACGCGCCGCGCTATTCCGATCACCCGAAAGTCCGGCAGCAGCATGTTCCGGTTGTGACCCGACGAGTTTCGCCACCCATCGAAAGCCTCCTGGGCGGAGGACATCCCGGCCGCTAGGTTCTCGCCCATGGTCGCGTTAGAGGGGTATCCCATCGCCTCCATCCGGTCCCAGGGGGTCGAGCCCCAGGGGAAGAAGTCGGAGCCCTGGGAGTCGTGGGCGAAGAAGTCGAAGTTGCCCATGTCGAGGCTGTGACGCGCCGCCGCTTCGGAAAGCGCTCCCGAGAGCAGCAGGGTATGGAGTCCGTGCTGTGACCGGTAGTCGTTGATGAGCTTGAGGAACTGGGTCTCTTCGGGGTAGTACGTCCGGGCCTGGGCGACACCGACCGACATCGAGATGAGCAGCAGCAGGGTCAGGAGCAGAGCGGCTGATATGTGCCTGGCTGATTTCACGCTGGCCAGGCTAGCCGAGCCGCTGCGCCGGGGGGAACAATCATGAGCGGATTCTAATGAAGGCGCCACAGGCGGACCGACCCGGCCGGCGGCATCGTACGTCACTCGGCTGGCCCTTGCCGTGTGCCTGTCGGTGCTCTACGGTGCTGGGATGACCTTCACGCAGCTCGATCCTGAAGAGTCCGCACGGACACGTCCGGCCTGGTTCTACATCCAGTCGGCGGCCATCCCTGTGCGAGTGCGGCATGGTAGGCTGGAGGTGCTCCTGGTGACCTCGCGGGGCGGCAAGCGCTGGATCGTGCCCAAGGGCATCGTCGAGCCCCACCTCTCGCCGGCCGAGTCGGCGGTCAACGAAGCGTGGGAGGAGGCCGGAGCGCGGGGCACGGTACGCTCGGAAGCCGTCGGCTCCTATCGCTACCAGAAGTGGGGGGGCACACTCACCGTAGAGGTCTTCGTGCTCGACGTCGAGTTGCTGGAGGACCTGTGGCCCGAGCAGTCGTTCCGGGAACGCCGCTGGTTCACGGTGGAGCAGGCGGCCGCCCTGGTCAAGGAGGACGAGTTGGCGCGGATGATCCGGGAACTCGCGGCGGCGTGAGCGGCGTGAACGGACGCGCCGGCATCGTCGACCTGCTTCGGCGCTCCGCGGGCTCGGCCCCCGCGGTCTTCTTCACCGGCGGACCCTGGGTCGGCCGTCAGGCCGGCTACACCCCCGAACGACTCCTCACCGACCCGGTCGCCCTGGCCGACGCTCAGTGCCGCGTGCACGAGAAGGTCGGTCAGGATGCCGTGCTTGCCTACTTCGATCCGCTGTACATCCCTGAAGCGTACGGGTGCCGGATCCGCTTCCTGGAGTCGGGCGCCCTGACGAGCGCGGTGGCCTTGACCGAAGTGGAGGCCCGCTCACCCGGGGTCGATGAGGGTCGCATGCCGGTGATCCTCGAGGCCGTGGCGCGGCTCTCCCGATGGAGCGGGGGGAGCGTCGCCGTGGGCACACTGCTGGAGGGTCCGCTCACGACCCTGTCGCGAGTGGTGGGCACGGAGGCCGCTCTCCGCCTCATAATCCGGGATCCCTCCGCGGTGGAGTCGGCCCTTGCACGGGTCACCGAGGTCCTCGTGCGGTTCGCGCGGGCGGCGGTCGCCGTGGGTGCGGAGCTGCTGGTCGCGGCCGACCCCGTGAGCTCGCCCGCCATGATCTCTCCGGCGATGTACGAGCGGTTCGTGCAGCCTGCCCTGACCCGCTTCTTCGACGCGATCCCGGCTCCCGTCGTCCTGCACGTGTGCGGAGACACCCGGCCGATCCTGCGGTCGATGGCCGCCACGGGGGCCGCGGCACTCAGTCTCGATCAGTGCATCGACCTGTCCGAGGCGCGCGGGCTCGTGGGGGCCGACTGCGCGCTGGCCGGCAACGTGTCCCCGTCGACGTTGTCTTCGGCTGCAGCCGATGCCGTCACCAGGGAGAGCCTGGCCGCCATCGTCGCGGCTTCACCCGGGCCTCACGTGCTCATGCCCGGGTGCGGGGTCCCTCCGGAGTCTCCGCTCGAGAACGTGGTGGCGATGGTCCGGGCGGCCCGGGCCGAAGGACAGCCCTGACAGCCCGGCTAGGAGATGGGATGAGAGGGCCGGCCTCCCCCGGGGTACCGTACGGTCCCCAATGAACGGCGGGCTCGTGGGCCCAAAGAAGGAGGCCGACCATGTTTGATACTACCATCAGGGAGACCACGGTAA
>JAJZQZ010000057.1 GCA_021802965.1 Actinomycetes bacterium | reverse complement strand
GCGACTCCGTTCTCATGGAACTACACCGGCAAGCCCCTGACGGTGTGACGTCTATATGTCACTTCAGGAACGTGACACTAGCACCATGATGTCATAGTGTGCACTGTCTGAAATTCTGCCTCTTTGGAGATTGAGCCACATGGGAGTGATAGTCTCGGCTGCGAAACCAGTCGGGCTGCCCACGGAAAGCGGACCGGCCGGCTGAACGCGAGAAGGAGGACGAGGATGCTCAAAGTAGGGCTCTGCATCGTGCTGGTGTTGATTCTCGTCGTTCTCGCGGGCTGTGCCGCGGGCCCCAACGACCTACAGAACAAACCCGACTCACAAGGTGTCGTCGCCGGATTCTGGCGGGGTCTGTGGAACGGCTTCATCTCTCCGGTGACCTTCGTGGTGTCCCTCTTCGACGACGGTGTTCGAATCTACGAAGGGCACAACAACGGCAACTGGTACGACTTTGGATTCATGCTGGGCGTGAGCATCGTATTCGGCAGCGTATTGGGCGGAGGAGCGGGGGCGGGCAGAGCGCGTCGCTGAGACCCCACGAATCGCCGGCTCAATGGGTTGACCTTGAAGGTCGCGCTGCGCCGACAGCCATGGTCGGCGGCGACGACGACCTAAGCACCCAGGGCCGGCTGGCCAAGGAGGTGGGCGACAAGGTCGCACGGCCCGCGGCTTCCCCTTCGCCTACGTGCGCCATACAATGGGCCGAACCACAGAATCGGGTAGCAGGGAGGGCATGATGCGCCGCGCATTCCTGTTCGCGTTGCTGGCGTTCCTCGCCACAGCCGCCTCGATCGGATCGGCGATCGCCTTCACCGACACCGCGGGCACCCCCTACGCCACCGCGATCGACTCCCTCACCGCGCGTGGGATCATCGGCGGCTTCCCCGACGGCACCTTCGGGCCGCAGCGGCAGGTGACCCGCCAGCAGTTCGCCAAGATGGTGGTGTTGACCTTCGCGCTGCCGGTCTCGGAGGCCGACGTCGTCCCCTTCGGCGACGTGCAGGTCGGCGGCTATGCCGACCCCTTCTTCCCCGACAATTACATCGCGGTCTGCGCATCTAACGACATCACCAAGGGGACGACCCCGTCCACCTTCTCACCCGGCACCCCGATCAAACGGGCCCAGCTCCTGACCATGGTCGTGCGCGCGGCCGATCGGCTCAAACCCGGAGCCCTCACCACCCCGGCCGCCGGGTATGCAGGAAGCCTTCCCGGATTCACCGACCAGACCCATGCCGCCAACCTGCGCAAGGCCGAGTCCAACGGCCTCCTGGCGGGCCTCGTGGGCTTCGGAGCCCAGTGGGATCCTTGGGCCCCGGCAACCCGCGGGGAGGTGGCCCAGATCCTGTACAACCTGCTCAACGTGCTGGCTGGAGGCGCGGGCGATCCCAACGTCCACATCCAGGATCCGTACATTCCACCCCAGGTGAACATCCCCCATCTGGGCAGCCTGAGCTTCTCGGTGGATCAGTCCGTATCCGCCGTGAGCGCCGATGCGACGGCGGACAAGGAGACAGTCCTGCAGCTGACCGATCGCGGAGGCTGGACCTGGAGGCTCGTCGTCCCCAAGGGCGCCCTGCGGGGCCCTCGCACGCTCACCATGAAAGCGCTCACGGGCATCACGAGCCCGGACATCCACGGCGCGCTTCGCAGCGGCGTGCAGCTCGAGCCCGACGGCCTGCTCTTCGTGACCCCTGCCACGCTGACGGTCTCCGGAGCCGGGATGGGAGGGCAGACGTTCATCCTGACCAGCACCCACGACGGGGCTGCCGCCGATCCCGCTCTCCCGACGCATCCGGCCGTCCCCGGCAGCGCCCTGATCTCGCACTTCTCCAACGCCGCCGCCGACGACCCCACGGGTCAGACGGGGCAGATCATCGCCGACTTCCGGCGGCAGGCGGCAGCTGCGATCGCGCCCGCGAAAGCCCTCGTGAAGCAGCAGGATATCCCGGTGCCGGTCCCCCCCACGCTCCAGCTGGAGTGCAACGACGAGATACTCGACATCCTCAACCAGGAGCTGGTGGGCCATTTCGCCAAAGAAGCCGGCAACCCGGAGAACGACCTTATCTCCGCGCTCGTGGGCGTGCTCCGCCAGGGGCAGATCCTGGGCATCCATGACCCGGCGTTCGAAGAACAGGCGAACGGCCTGGTGGCGTCGCTGATCGCGCGCAACGAGAAAAAAGCCCTCTCCCTCATACGGACGTACCGTGGTCAGCCGGACAAGTCGATGGCCATCACTCCCTTCGTGGTCGGGGTCCTCAAGAACGCGGAGCTGCTGGGGGCCACCGGGGCACCCGAGCATGCCCAACTGCTCTCCGGGCTCGGCTCGTACCTCGAGTCGCTCCTGAAGCCGATGCTGGACGACTACAAGAACAAGCACGACTACCGTAAGTTCGGGTCGATCATGCTGGTAGCCAAGCAGGTCGCGCTGGTCGGGTCGGACGACACGGCCCAAGAAGCCGTGAACAAGCTCTTCGCCGCCACCCAGTTCGACGTGGAGACGACCTTCACCCTCGACTACCCCGAACAGGAGTGGTTGCTCAAGGGAACGGTGCACGTCGCGCTCGCCATGAACACGACGACGGGCCATTACACGACGGAGGGCACCGGCAGCGGCAGCTACGTCTCCTACACCGGCGCCAAATCCGTGCCCATGAGCGGCTCCGACTACCCCATGACCGTGACGCTCAAGGATTTCAAGCCGTGCGAAGGCACCGCCACGGTGACCATCGATCGCCACTATGCCGACACCGAGCAGTACCAAGTCGGCGAAGATCCCATTTCACTCGGGCTGGTCAAGGTCGGCTGGGAGTCGATATTCAAGCAGTACCAGGGAGACGGCGGCTATAGCTTCCCGGTCACCGTGCGCAACGAGCAGGCGGTCGTCATCGACGATACCCTCGACGGCATCTCCCCCAGCGGCAAGGTGACCGGCACCGTCAATATCAAGGTTACGCACACGCCGGGCGGCTAGCTGGATCTCATCGAGACGGGCTTTCACGGCGTCGCCCGAGATTGCCCACCGGCCGTTCGGGGAATCTAAGTACAAGAACGATTACCTACGAAGCCGCCTTTTCTCGCGACGATTGTGAGGCCAAGATGTACGTGCGCACATCCACAATTGAGGTGCCTCCAGACAAACTCGATGCCGCCATCCTCCACTTCAAGGAGGTGACCTTGCCCGAGGTCCGGAAGCTTCCAGGATGGGAGGGAATCGAACTGGGCGTGGACCGGGACAATGGGATCCTGCGGGTGATCGCCTATTGGTCGAGCCGGGAACAGCTTGACTCGGCGACCGAGGTGACGAACAACCTTCGGAACCAGTTCGTGACCGAGGGCAGGGGTACGAGAGTGGCCTCTGTCGAGGTCTACGAGATCGTGGTGCGGGAAGGTCAGGGAAGTATGGCCAAAGCCGCCTAGCCGTCCGCCCGGTTCGGCTACGGGTATCCCCCGCCTTCGGACCACCCGACATCCACGTACCGTTTCCGCCGCCCTAGAACAGCCGCGCCACCTCGTCGGCGGCAAAGGCCGGCCAAGCTACCGACACTCCCTCCCGAAAAGCCTCGACGCCGGCCCCCGCCTCCAAGACCAGGCCGATCTCGGTAACCAGGATCCCGGCGCGGCCGATGGCGGCCATCAGACTCGCGGCCGATTCGGCCCGGCAGCAGATGAGCAGGCTGCCGGAGCCGATCAGACCTAACGGATCGAGGCCGAAGATCTCGCATACCCGCCGAGTCTGAGGAAAGACCGGGATGGCATCCCAGTCGACCCTGACCCGGTGGCCTCCGGCCGCTGAGAGCTCCCGGATCGCGGTCGCCAGCCCGCCCTCGGTGACGTCGTGCATGGCGGTGACGGCCCCCGAGTCGGCGGCGAGCCGAGCCTCGGCCAGCACGCCCACCTGATCGAGAAACCCGCGGGCCACCTCGACTTCGGCCGAGGTCATGCCCAGCTCCTGAAGCCGGTCGCCGAACTCCCGGGCGATGAGGGCGGTGCCCTCCACGGCCAGGGCCTTGGTGAGCAGGATGCGGTCTCCCGGCCGCATCCCCCGCTTGTCGATCAGCCCCCGCCGCGTGACCGTCCCCGCCATCGCCCCCGATACCACGGGCCGGGTAACGGCATCGGTGATCTCCGTGTGCCCGCCGCAGAGACCGATGCCCCAGCGGTAGCAGGCTTCCTGCAGCTCTTTGAGCGCGAACAGCACCTCGGATGGCGTGCTCTCGGCCGGGAAGAGGAAGGTCGCGAGCAGCCACCGGGGCGTCGCGCCCGAAGTCGCGATGTCGTTCGCGTTGACCAGCACCACATACTGGCCCACCGCGTCGGTGGCGAAGGTGATCGGGTCGGCCTTGAGTACCAGCACCTCCTCGTCGCTCACGTCGACCGCGGCGATGTCCTCGCCGATCCCGGCGCTTATGATGACCGCCGGGTCGATGGTGCTGATGCCGGAGACGTAGGTCTCGAGCAGGTCGTTCGGGAACTTGCCCAGTGGCAGGGGCAGGCCGAGACGGACCAGGTCCGGGAGATCCTCCAGATCGTCGATGACGTAGTCGGCTTGAGCCACCCAGTCGTCGAAGCCCCCGAAACCGAGAGAGGCGCCGCTCTGGTCCATCTCCGCGGGTAGCCGGTGGTTGCGCACCAGTACGGTGACCGCTCCGGCGGCGTTGCCCGCCATCACGTCGAAGATGAAGTCCCCCACCATCAAGCACTCCTCCGGGCGCACACCGAGGTGGTTCGCGGCCCAGAGGACCGCGTCGGGCTCCGGCTTGGTGCGGACGGCCACGTCCCGGGTCAGGACCACGTCGAAGTCGCCGGGTGAGACGCTCTCGAAGTTGTCCAGCGAACGGTCGATCGCCGCCCGGTCGTTGCGGCTGATGATGGCCAGGGGGATGCGGGCCTGCTTCAAGGCAAGGATGGCAGCCTCGGCCCCCACGCTGGGCACGGACAAGGCTGCCGCCTCCAGCTCGATCTTCCCTAAGCTCGCCATGAGCTCCGCGCGCACAGCCGGATCGCTCTGGGCCGCCACATACTCGAGGATGGGCGTACCCGGAGGGCAGTCGACCACCCGGCGGAGCGCCTCGAAATCGATGGCTCCGGGCGCCGTGAGCGTGCCGTCGAAGTCGAAGAGCACGGCGCGCAGGCGGAAGGCCCGGGGCGGGCGCACCCAGCCGGCGGCATGGCGTGAATGGGAAGGCAGGGGATCGACCGGTTGGCGCATATCGCCCATTGTACCCGTCATCCGCCCTCGCCTGAGTGTTTGCCGGGGGAGGCTGCTGCGAGCACCTCCAGGAACTCCTTCCCGTACCGTTCGAGCTTGACCTCGCCCACCCCGTTGACCTCGAGAAGCCCGGCAGCGTCCCGCGGCCGGAGCGCGACCATGTCCCTGAGCGTGGCGTCGGAGAAGACCACGTAGGGCGGAACCTTGCGCTCGTCGGCCAGCCGCTTGCGAAGGGCTCGGAGGCGCTCGAAGAGCTGCGCGTCGAAACGCGGGCCCTCCGGCGACGTCGCACCTCCAGCATCGCCCCGTCGCTTCTTCGCCGACGACCTGCCCCCGCTCGCGCTCTCGCGTCCACCGAGCCCCAGAGTCTCGAACCGGGGCCGAGCCAGGACCAGGGACTGCTCTCCCCGGAGGATCGGACCCGCCGCTGAGGTCAGCTTGAGCACCGAGTATTGGGCGATGTCCTGGTATAGGTACCCGCGGTGGATCAGCTGGCGAAGCAGCGCCGTCCATGCATCGCGGCTCACGGCGGCGCCGATCCCGTAGGTGGAGAGGCCGTCGTGAGAGAGCTCGCGCATCCGGACCGTGTCCGCTCCTCGGAGGACGTCGATGACGTGGCCCATGCCGAACCGCTGCCCCACCCGATAGACGCAGGACAGGGCCATCCGGGCGTGCTCGGTCGCGTCGTAGACCTCGGGCGGGTCGAGGCAGACGTCGCAGTTGCCGCAGCCGCCGACGTCGCCGGCGGATGCGGCGGCGGGCGCCGGGATCGAGGCGACGTCCCCATACTCCGGAGGCAAGGGCTCCCCGAAGTACCCGAGCAATGCCTCCCGGCGGCAGCTCACTCCCTGGGCGAGACCCACCATGGCGTTGAGCTTGTGGAGCTCGACCCGGACCTGCTCCGGGTCGCGGGGTTGGTCGGAATCCCGCGAGCCGCCCTCGATCAAGGCACGCGCCACCATCACGTCGGCCAGACTGAAGAGGAGGAGCGCGTCGGCGGGCAGGCCGTCCCGCCCCGCCCGGCCGGTCTCCTGGTAGTACAACTCGATGCTCCGGGGCAGGTCATAGTGCACCACGAAGCGCACGTTAGGCTTGTCGATGCCGAGGCCGAAGGCCACCGTGGCCACGACGACACGCAGGTCGTCACGCGTGAAGGCCTCCTGGACGGCGCTCCGGCGCTCGGCCGGAAGGCCGGCGTGGTAGGGCGCCGCCGAGACGCCGCGCGCGGAGAGCGCGTGCGCCACCTGCTCCACCCGCTTGCGGCTGGAGCAGTAGACGATCCCGGGCTCGTCCGACCGGTGATCGAGGAACCGCCGGAGTTGGGCCACGGGGTCCCGTTTCTCGGCCACCAGGTAGCGGATGTTGGGCCGATCGAAGCCGGCCGAGAACACCGGCGCCGAGGTGAGCCCGAGCACCCGGCGCACATCTTCCCTGGTCTGGTCGTCGGCGGTGGCGGTGAGCGCGATGAGAGGTACGCCCGGGAACCGCCGCGGGACCTCCGCCAACTGCACGTACTCAGGCCGGAAATCGTGGCCCCATTGAGACACGCAGTGCGCCTCGTCGATCGCGACCAGCGCAAGCGGGACGCTGTCGAGGAGCCCGAGCAGGGCCTCCGTCATCAAGCGCTCGGGGGAGACATACAGCAGATCGAGGCGGCCGCCGCGGATCGTGGCGAGCACCTCCCGCGCGTCCCCGGCATTCAGTGAGGAATCCAGCCGCGCCGCCGCCACCCCCAGCTCGTGCAGCGCGTCTACCTGGTCCTTCATCAACGAGATCAAGGGCGACACCACGACGGCGAGACCGGGGCGTAGAAGCGCCGGCAGCTGATAGCAGAGCGACTTGCCCCCGCCCGTCGGCATGAGGACGAAGGCCGAGCCGCCGCGCACCACGTGCTCGACGATCTCCCGCTGTCCCGGACGGAACCCGTGGTAGCCGAAGACCCGCTCGAGCACCGTTTCAGGGGCCGGCTGAGAGGGCGGGCCGATCCCGTCGTAGGTGGTCGTCGTCAGTTCGGGGGGTCCGCTCCTCTCCATCACGAGCAACGCTAGCACACTGCTCGGACGGTCGGCCGCGGGTGGGAGACTGGCGAAACAAATCTCCGCCGGTATTAGTATAGATACAGGAGGGTCTTTTTCACCCAGCGGGAGTGGCGGCCCGAAGCGCCACCGGAGGAGGTGCTCGAAGATGGGCAGATGGATCGGTAACTTCGTGGGGCTGGTCGCCTGACTGGCCGTCATCTACGCCGTGTGCGTGTGGCTCATCCATATCAGCGTCTCGACCACCTACATCATCATGGCCGCTGTGGCGGTGGTGGCGGTCATCTCCTGGTTCATCCCCAAGAAGCCCAAGAAGACCGCGGCAGCATAGCCGACCAGGCCTCCGATGCTGAAGGTGGAGGCGGTCTCACCCGCGAAAAGCGGGCCTAATCGTCCGGGGTCTCATCGGCCTGCTCCTCCCCGAGCGGCAGGAGGTCGACGGCCGCGTCGGCGGGCAGCTCTTCGACCGCCCTCAGCTTCCGCTCGATGGTGCGGCTCCTGCGGGCCGCTTCCTCGATCGTGTTCGAAGCCTGGTCGAGCTTCCGGTGGACCTTCTCCAGCGTCACGCCGAACTGCCCGAACTGGGTCTTGACCGCCCCCAGCAGCTGCCACACCTCGCTGGAGCGCTTCTCCACGGCGAGACTTCGGAAGCCCATCTGGAGGCTGGTCAACAGCGCGGCGAGGGTACTCGGGCCCGCGATCGTCACCCGGCACTCGGCCTGCAGAGACTGAGCGAGACCGGGACGACGCAGCACCTCGGCGTACAGGGCTTCCGACGGGAGGAACATGATGCCGAAGTCGGTGGTCCGCGGCGGATTGACGTACTTAGACTGGATGTCCCTGGCCGACATGCGAACGCGGGCCTCGAGCTGCTTCTCCGCGAGCTCCGCGGCGGCCTTGTCGCCTTGTTCGCGCGCGTCCTCGAGGCGCTCGTAGTCCTCCACGGGGAATTTCGCGTCGATGGGCAGGTAGATCACGTCGCCATCCTTGCCCTCGCGCCCCGGCAGTCGGATACCGAATTCGACGCGCTCGGCCGTCCCCAACTTGCAGCACACATTCGCCTCGAACTGGTCGACGGTGAGCATCTGCTCCAACAGATTGCCGAGCTGCACCTCGCCCCAGGTACCGCGGGTCTTGACGTTGCTCAGCACCTTCTTGAGATCGCCGACGCCGGCGGCCAGGGCCTGCATCTCCCCCAGCCCCTGATGGACCGCCTCCAAACGCTCGCTCACCTGCTTGAAGGAGTCGCCCAGGCGTTTCTCGAGGGTGGACTCCAGACGCTCGTCCACCGTCTTGCGCATCTCGTCGAGCTTGCCGGAGTTCTCTTCCTGCAGCTGCCTGAGGCGACTGTCCACCATCGTTCGGAGCTCGTTCAGACGCGCGTCGGTGGTCTCGGTGAGCGCTTGGAGCTGCTTCGCAAAGGTGTCCAGGTGCTCCTTCTGATGGGTGCCAAGAGCGGCGACGCTCATGACGATGGACTCACCCAGGCTCCCGACGAGGGAACCGACCTCCTCGCGGAGCTGCATGGCGTTGGTCGACGCTTCCTGGCGGCCGCGACCCATCTCCTCCCGCAGCTGCCTATCGGCGCGCTCCTGTCCCTCGGCGAGCCGCTCGAGGGCGCCGGCATAGCTCCCCTGCCGGGTCCGGGCCAGCAGCACCAAGAGCAGACCGATGACGGCCACCAGCAAGGCGATGGTGATGAAGCTCACCGCTGTGGACAAGACACCCCTCCCGTCAGGCCGAGCACAAAGGGCATCATACCCGCGGGCTCGGACGGAAGGCCATGAGGCTGCCGCCGAACCCCTAACAGGCGGTTGAAGAAGCGACGCTTCGCCGCCAGGGCGCGATAGACGAGTGCGAGACAAGGACGCAGGAAGCGTGAATAGCAGCGCTATTCACGCGACCGAGAACGCCGAATCACGCCGTCCAGTGCGTTCTGGGGGCCAAGGCTTCGATTCTTCAACAGCCTCCTACGGCAGCAGCGCCCTCGCGTTCCACAGGAACTGCGCCACCTCGCCCCGTGACATGACGCCCCAGGGATCGAGGGCCGCCAGGTTGCCGGCAGGATGAGAGCCGTCCATGCCCAAGCCGTCGAGCAGGCCGTTGTACTCAGCCAAGCGCGCGTTCGGGCCGTGGATGGAGCTGAACCCGGTCCCCCACGTGCTGACGTATCCTGCCGGCGGTGTCGAGAGAGCCGACGGAGCGACCTGCTGCAGCGCGCGGACGCCCATGGTGATGACCTGGGCACGGCTGATATCACGATACGGAGCGAAGGTGGTGGGCGTGATGCCCGTTGTGATGCCATGGAGGTAGGCGGCGGCTATGTACTCGTGAGGGTAGAGGCTGGAAGGCGAGTCCACAGCATCGAGGTCGGTGAACGGTGAGGTCATGTCCTCGGTCACCTCGATGTCGTAAGCCCGGCACACCATCTTCGCGAACTGTTGCCGCCAGATAGGGTTACCGGGACGGAACTCGATGCCCCCGGGCTCCACATACCCGTCGATGACCCCCGCCGCGAACATGCCCTGGATGGCGTCGTAATAGGGCGCCCCCGCGGGGACGTCGACGACGACATCCGGGGTGCTCTCCACCACCCCGAAGGTCCAGGACCACTCCGACTCCAGGGGGTTCCCCGCCAGATCCTTGATCCCGGTCGTGACGACGACCTCATATGTGACCCCGTCCTGCAGGGACGAAGCCGGACTGAGGATGGCTTTGTTCGACCCGTATGAGATGGTGGCGGGCAGGGCGGCGCCTCCGGCTGCCGGGTGGATGTAGAAGGTGGCGGCGGTGAGGGTGGCCTCGTCGATGGGCTCGTCGAACCTGACCCACGGCTCCACGTCGACGGAGACGTTGGCGGAGCCCGCGGGAGGGCTGTAGGCCTGCGCACGCGGCTTAGTGGTGTCGGCCCCTACGGCCGGGGAGACCCAGACCAGCAGCAGCGCCCCCAGCGCGACGGCCACCGCCGTCAGGAGTGCGTACCGTTTGCGGCGAGCGTGAGATGGAGTCATCACTCCCCCCCTTTCGGGTCGACATCTCATCGTAAGCCCGCAAAGGGCCGAGGTCAAACTGATCGAACCCCCCTGCATGCGCGTATCTTTGGAAGGCGAACCGATATACTGCCCGCATGAGAGGTTGGCTCATCACCCTCGTGCTGATCGTCGTCGCGGTTGCCGCGGCGGGGTGGTATCTCCTCATCCGGGACGACACCGCCACGGCGCAGTACGAGACCGCGGTGGTCCAGCGGGCCGACGTCAATCGCACCGCTTCGGGCTCGGGAGTCGTCCGGCCGACCAAGACCATGCCCGTGCGCGTGTACCGACGCGGGACCGTCACCCGCGTGACCGCCGAGGAAGGCGCAGGCATCGCCGCGGGCGACGAGCTCTTCCGCATCGACAACAAGCCGACCTTCGCCCTCGCGAGTACGGTGCCCTTCTACCGCGCGCTCGCGGCGGACGACGAAGGCTCCGACGTGAAGGCCCTACAGACCCTGATACACGATCTCGGCTACTACAAGGGTAAGGTCGACGGCGTGTACAACGCCGACTCCCAGGAGGCGGTGCGCGACTTCCTCGAAGACCGCGGCCAGACACGAACGGAGAAGGTGGGACCGGAGACGTTCCAGTCGGTCGGCGCGATCCCGAGCGGAGGCACGGTGGACTCACCAGGAGCCCCCACGGTGGCCCGGTTCGACCTCAAGATCGGACAGGTGGTGCAACCCGGTCGGGAGGCTCTGATCGCGGTCCCGCGCAACGGACTCGAGGTTGTCGTCGACGTCAACGAGCTGGACATCGCTCTGGTGAGAGCAGGACAGAAGGTCATGCTCACGCTGGACGCCCTGCCTGGCGAGAGCTTCGTCGGGGTGGTCAAGACGGTGAGCCCGGGCATGCTGACCTCCGACCCCCCCGCGGCGGGCTCCGGCGCCGTGGGCGCCAACAACGGAGGCCGGGGGGTCGTCACTTTCCCCGTCACCGTGTCTTTCGACGCGGCTACGCCGAGGATCCTGTCGGGCATGAGCGTCGAGGCCGAGATAGTGCTTGCCTCGGTCGCGCAGGCGCTGACCGTGCCCTCGGCCGCCGTGCAGATGCGTGGGGGCAAGGAGGTCGTCCTCGTGGCGGCGAGCGGGAGCGAGACGTCGTCCCGGCCCACGCCCGTACCGGTGACGATCGGCCTGCGCTCTGACAGCACCGTCGAGGTGCTCCAGGGGCTCTCCGAAGGCCAGACCATCATCGTCGGCGTAGACCCTGACAGCTTGGACCTTCCCGAACAAGGCATCCTCGGCGTACAGACCCGACCGAATTCCTTGCCGATCGGGACGGGCACCACGGCGTACTGAGTCGCTCCGTGCCCGAGCCTCCCGTCATCGACATGCGCGGCATCTCTCGCGTGTACCGCGGCGAAGGCGTGCTGGTGGAGGCGCTAAGCGACATCGACCTGCGCGTGGACCCCGGAGACTTCGTAGCCGTGATGGGCCCCTCCGGTTCGGGCAAGTCGACCCTCATGCACATCATCGGCTGCCTCGACCGGCCCACATCGGGCACCTACCATCTGATGGGCGAGGAGGTGGCCCGGTTGAACGGGGACGCACTCGCCCACGCGCGCCTGCTGAGCGTGGGCTTCGTGTTCCAGACGTTCAACCTGCTTCCCCGGCTGACCGCCTTGCAGAACGTGGAGCTTCCCATGATCTACGCCGGCGCCAAGTCCAGGCAGAGGCGCGAACGGGCGACCACTCTGCTTCGCGCGGTCGGACTCGAGAACCGCACTGGACATCGGCCGAACCAGCTGTCCGGGGGCGAGCGGCAGCGGGTGGCGATCGCCCGAGCGCTGGCGAACGACCCCAAGATCATCCTCGCCGACGAACCCACCGGCAATCTAGACTCACGAGCGGGAGCGGAGATCGTCTCCCTGCTCGAGGGACTGCACTCGCGGGGACGCACCATAATCCTCATCACTCACGAGGCCCAGGTGGCCGAGCATGCTCGGCGGGTCCTGACTCTCAGTGACGGGCGCATCGTCGGCGCGACCGGCATCGTCGGCGCGAAGGGCGCCGAAGAGGCGACCAGATGAACCTCGTGGAGTCCACCTGGATGGCCCTTACCGCGCTCGCCGCCAACAAGGGACGATCCGCGCTGACGATGCTCGGCGTGATCATCGGGGTCGGAGCCGTCATCGCCCTGGTGTCGACGGGAAAAGGGGCGCAGATGGAGGTGCTCTCGTCCTTAGAGAGGATGGGAACCAACCTTGTATTCGCGATCAAGGCCTTGGACGTCCCCGCCGCCCAGCCTCTGACCATGGACGATGCCGGCGCGGTGGCCCGGCTCCCCTACGTCGAGACGGTCGTCCCGCAGATCGGCGGGTTCATGAAGGTCACCTACCAGGCGGAGTCTTCGACCAGCAACGTCTTCGGCACCACGCCCGAGTACAGCTGGGTGCACAATGCCGACGTCGCCCTGGGCCGCTTCATCACCCAGGCCGACGAGGATACGGCCGCCCGTGTCGCCGTGGTCGGGTTGCAGACCGCCGACGATCTCGGTACGCGCAACCTGCTCGGCCGCAACATCTATATCTCCGGGCTCCCCTTCACCGTGGTCGGCCTGCTGGAGCCCCGGGGCAGTACCGGGTTCCTCAATCGTGATCAGATGGTTCTGATCCCGTTGTCGACAGCGATATCGCGGGTCACCGGCGACGACTCCATCTACTACCTGAGCGCCCGCGTGACCGAGCGCGACCGCATCCCAGACGTGCAGCGGTCAATGGGCACGCTGCTGCGCGACCGGCACCGCATCGGCCCGGACGACCAGGACGACTTCTTGCTGATGAAGCAGACCGACCTTCAGGACATGATGGGACTGGTGACCAACGTGTTCACCGCTCTGGCCGGCGGCATCGCCGCCATCAGCCTGCTGGTCGGGGGCATCGGGATCATGAACATCATGCTGGTGAGCGTGACCGAGCGCACGAGAGAGATCGGCATCCGCAAGGCGATAGGGGCCCGGCGGCGGGACATCCTCGCCCAGTTTCTCGTGGAGTCGATCATCCTCTCCTTGTTCGGAGGCATACTCGGCATCGGGTTCGGGGTCTTGCTCGCTTGGGCGGCCGAGAGCGTCCTCAGATTCCACATCGGCGTGACGCCCTCCGCGGTCGCCCTGGCCTTCGCCGTGTCGGTCGGGATCGGCGTGTTCTTCGGGGTGTACCCGGCGTGGCGGGCCGGGAGCCAGGACCCGATCGACGCGCTCCGGTACGAGTAGGCGCATCGCACGAAGCCGCGCGGCCGCCGTCAGCGGCGGGCCGGCCAGGCATGAGGCGCCGCCGCGCAGGCCTACGGAACGACGAAACGTGCTGAACTGCCACCCCGGCCGGCGGTGATCTCGAGTCTGGTGTCGATGCGCTCCCGTAGCTCGGGCACGTGAGAGATGATGCCCACCAGGCGTCCGCCTTCCTGCAGGTCGAGCAGCGCCTGAAGGGCAAGGTCCAGCGACTCAGGGTCGAGGCTGCCGAAGCCCTCGTCGACGAACATGGTCTCCAGGTACACGCCCCCGGCATAGGACTGCACCACGTCGGCCAACCCCAGCGCCAGTGACAGCGAGGCCAGGAAGCTCTCCCCTCCCGACAGGGAAGCGGCGGGGCGCGTCGTGCCCGTGTATGCGTCGAACACGTCGAGGTCGAGGCCGGCCGACCGGCGCCGGTCGGCCGTGGCTCCGCGCGCCCTCTGAAGGTCGAATCGGCCCTTGCTCATGATGCGCAGGCGCTGCGTCGCCGACACGAGCACATCATCGAGGAGGGTCGCCAGCACGTACCTCTGAAAGGAGAGCATCAGCCCGTTCCTGCCGTTGGCCACCTCGGAGAGTCGGCCGATGATCGCATGGGTCGCCTCGATCTCCGCGGAGTCCCGCCCGATCGCAGCCAGCCTCTCTGCGCAGGCCGTAAGATTCTCGGCCTCGCTTCGCAAACGCGCCACCTGGGACTGCGCCAAAGCCGCGTCGGCGCACACCGCATCCACGGCCGCGCCGAGAGACGCAAGGTCTGGAGGTACGATCCCGGCAGCCGCGTCGGTGGCTCGAGCGAGCCGGTCTCGCGCCGCCGCGAGGTCGCGTTCGTGGCCCAGGATGGCGTCGGTGAGGGCGGTGAGAACATCTGGTGGGCGTTCGGCTTCGAGAGCGGCGGCGATGGTAGCGAAGGCCTCCGTGCGCAGTGCCTGCTCCAGGTCGGCTTCGGCCTGGCTTGAATCGCACGCCGCCTTATCCCTCTCGCCCTCGGCCGCCGCCTGCTCGCTGCGTGCGGCCACCTCAGCCCTGAGGGCCTCGTCGTGCTCGGACTCGGCCGCGGCCAGGGCGGCCGCGAGCGCCGCCGCCTGAGCCGTGACTTCGGCGAGGGTGGCCGCGAGCGCAGCGGGATCGCGAAGCTCGGCCGGCACCTGAGCGGCCCGTTCGTCCACGGTAGCGCTTGCGGCTGACACCGCTCTCTCCGCGACGCGAAGCTCGTCGTCCGCCGCGTGCAACACGGCCTGGGCCGCTTCGAGCCTGGCCGTGACCTCCTCCACCGCGGAAGCGGAATCAGGCGCGCGCAAGGCCAGGCTCTCCAGCTCCTCGAGTGCGCGGGCGGCCAGGTCGCTCGCCGCTTCGAGCTGGTCGGCCGTCAGCCGGGCATCGTCGCCCAGCCCCTCCTCCAGCTGTCGCACCTCGGTCGAGAGGACGGCCACGTCGCGTTCCCGGGCGGACAGCGTCTGTCGCGCTCGCTCCCGCTCCTCCTGAAGCCGCTCGAGCTGCGACGCGGCCTCCTCGAGCGCCCCCTCGTGCGGCACCTCCTCCATACCTTTGGCCGGCGCCGGGTGCTCCAAGGAGCCGCATACCGGACACGGCTGCCCCACCCGCAGGCCCGACGCCAACCTGCCCGCCTGACCTCGGCGCCAGACTTCCTGCAGCGCAGCCAGACGATCTCGCGCCGCGACGCTGTCGGCGTCGGCGGCCGCTAGCGCGGCCGCCGCCCCATGTTGATCTTCGTGAGCGGATGCCAACCGATGGCGAGCCTGGTCGAGCTTCCCGCGGCGTTCGCCGGTCTGTGCCGCTTCGACCGCCGCCCGCCTCGCGGCAGACAGGCGTTCGCCCGCACTTGCCGCTGCCGCGGCGATCGCCTGCGCGGCCTTGTGCTCCACAACGAGGCCGTCAACGGTCGCAGCCGCGTCGGCGCGTGCCTCCGCGGCTGCGGCGACAGCCGTCTCCGCTTGCCTCAGGCCGTCCTCGGCGCCGGCCAGCAAATCGACCCGCCCGCCGATCTCGGCCAGCTCGCGCTGCCGAGCCTCCAGGCCGGCTCGTTGCCCATCGAGCCGCCACTGCTGCTCGAGAGAAGCTTTCGCGACGCCGACCCGAGACTGGGCCGCCTGAAGCGCCGCCGCCCTACCCTCCGCCTCCCGCCGCCGAACCTCGAGTGCCTCTCGACACCCCGTCGCCCGGTCGATGCTGGGCCGGACTCGCTCCGCCTGTCGGGCGGATCCGACCGTGAGGCGATCGGCGGATACCTCGGATTCCCGTTGCTCGAGCTCGGCCAGGGCGCAGGTCGCCACTTCGCGCTCGTTCACCTTCTCGGCCAGGTTCTTGGCTTCGGCCAACCGCTCGCGGGCTTCCTGCTCGCGCGCCGAGCACTCAGCCGAGCGAGCCTGCGCCTCTTCCACCGCCGCCGCCAGCGCCTCCGCCCGGGCCACGAGCTCCTCCACCGACTCCTTCTCCGCGACGAGCAAGATGGCGCGCCGCTCTGCCTCCAACTTGGTAACCTGGTCGGCGAGGCTCTTCGCCTCCGCCTTCAGGGCGTCTTCGAGCCGCTCGTACAGCTCCGTCCGGAACAGCGTGCGCAAGATCTCCTCGCGGACGTCGGAACCGCTGGTCAGGAGCTCCCGGAACCTGCCCTGCGGCAAGAGCACCACCTGCCGGAACTGGTCACTGCGGAATCCCAGAAGGCGCGCGACCTCCCTGGTCACGTTCGTGGCTCCCGACGCTAGGACCTCTTGGCCCCCGGATTCGTGC
>JAJZQZ010000056.1 GCA_021802965.1 Actinomycetes bacterium | reverse complement strand
GGCCAAGATCCTGGGCGGGGTCACCCCGGGCAAGGGCGGCCAGGAGGTCTTCGGGCTGCCCGTCACCGACACGGTGAAGGAACTGGCGGCCGCCCATCGCGTCGACGCCAGCATCATCTCCGTGCCTCCCGCGTTCGTCAAGGACGCCGCTTTCGAGGCCATCGAGAACGGCATCAAACTGCTTTTGATCGTCACGGAGCGTGTGCCGCGCCGCGACGTCGTCGAGATCGTCGACCTCTGCCGGTTGCGCGGGGCGCGTCTCATCGGACCGAACTCGTTGGGCGTCATCAGCCCGGGCAAGAGCCGGCTGGGCATGGTGGGCGGACCCGCGGTCGACGTGCGCAAGACCTACACCCCAGGGCCGGTGGGCATCATGAGCCGTTCGGGCGGGATGACCACCGAGATCGCCAACCTGCTGAGTGTGGCGGGCGTGGGCCAGTCGACCTGTGTGTCCATCGGCGGAGACCCGATCGTTGGGAGCCAGTTCGCCGACCTGCTGCCGCTGTTCGAAGCGGATCGCGAGACCAGGGCCGTCGTGCTGTTCACGGAGCCGGGCGGCAACATGGAGGCGGCCCTAGCGCGTCACCTTCGTGCGACCCCAAGCAGACTCCCCGTCTTCTGCTTCATCGCGGGCAGGTTCGTCGACGACATGAGAGGGGTCCGCTTCGGCCACGCGGCCACCCTGGTGCAGTCCGAAGCCGACACCACGGCCGAGAAGGCGCGCATCCTGCGTGAGGCCGGCGTGAACGTGGTCGACGACCTGTGGGCGCTGGCCGGACTAGTACGCGAAGCCGTGGCGTGAGGAGGACCGAGGTGGCGCTGTTCATACGAGTGACCCTGGACGAGACCGCGTGCTCCGGCTCCGGCCGCTGCCTGAGCTTGGTAAGCGCGTGCCCGGTCGACATCTTCACGCAGGACGGAGATCGGGTCGCGATCGACGAAGAGCAGGTCGACGAGTGCACGCTCTGTGGCCTCTGCCTGGAGGCGGAGCCCGCCGCGGTGAAGATCGAGAAGCTGTATTGACGATGCCCGGCATCGAGGGGGAGGGTTGATGCGACCCACACACAGCTGGCTCTTCGTACCGGGGGACAGCGAGAAGATGCTGGCCAAGGCTCCCGGCCTGCGGGCCGACGCGGTGATCCTGGACCTTGAGGACGCCGTGGCCCCCGACCGCAAGGCGGCGGCCCGGGAGTTGGTGGGCGCGACCGTCAGCCGGGGAGACATCCCTGGACTCACCTTCGTGCGGATCAACACCCTGGACGACGGTCCCGGCTACGCCGACCTGGCCAGGATCCTCTCGCCCTGCCTTGACGGCGTGATGCTGCCCAAGGCCGCCCATGTCTCTCAGTTGGAAGCCCTCGACCACGCTCTACGCGAGGCCGAGGTGGTCGCCGGGGTCGAGCCGGGCAAGGTCCTGGTCGCGGCCCTCGTCGAGACGCCGCAAGGAGTCCTGAACGCGCCTGACCTGGCTCGCGGGCCCCGGGTGAGCGCCCTCTGCCTCGGGGGGGAGGACCTTTCTTTGTCCCTTGGCGCTCGGCGGACCTTCGAGGGCCATGAGCTGGACTTCGCCCGGGCCATGCTGGTCACCGCCGCCGCTGCAGCCGGCGTGCAGGCGGTTGACACGGTCTGGACCGATGTACGTGACCTAGAGGGGCTGGCCATGGAGTGCCGGGGCGTGCGCGACCGAGGGTTCCGCGGCAAGCTGGCCATCCACCCGGGGCAGTTGGACACGATCCACGCGGCTTTCGCTCCGAACGAGGAAGAACTCGCGATCGCGCGGCGCATCGTCGAAGCCTTCGCGGCCTCTCCGACAGGGGTGGTCACGGTCGACGGGAAGATGATCGACGCTCCGGTGGTGGAGCGTTCACGCAGGCTGCTCGCAGCCGCCGAACTGCGGGCCGGCCTGGACCGACACGAAGGGGAGCGCGAATGACGCACGCCCATGACGCACACCCGGAGCGCACGTTGGCCGCGGCAGCCTGCGCCCTGACCTGGGAGACGGCATCGCCGCAAGCCCAAGCCAGCATCAAGCGACTGTTCCTCGACTGGGTCGGCTCGGCCCTGGCCGGGGCGTCGTCCGAGCCCGTGCGCTTGCTCGAAGAGGTCCTCGAAGGCGACCGGGGCGTCACCGATGGGGCGCCGATCCCCGGTCCATCGGGCCGCACTGCCACCCTGGTGACCACGCTGGCCGCCGCCTCGCCCCTTACCGCGTCGCTCGTCAATGCGGCGGCGAGTCATGTGGTCGAGATGGACGACCTGCACAACGCTTCGATCTACCACCCGGCGACGTGCGTGTTCCCGGCGCTGCTGGCGGCGGCCGAAGCGGCCGCCGCCACCCCCACCCGCTTCCTCGCCGCCGCGGTGGCGGGCTACGAGGTGTCGATACGCATCGGTGAAGCCCTAGGGCCGGAGCACTATGTCTACTTTCACACCACCGGCACCGCGGGCACCTTCGGCGCCGCGGTGGCCGTGGGTCACCTCCTCGGCCTGACCGAGCAGCAGATGCTGTGGGCCATGGGGAACGCCGCCACGCAGGCGGCGGGGCTGTGGCAGTTCCTGGTAGAAGGCTCGATGAGCAAGCAGCTGCACACCGCCAAAGCCGCGTACAACGGCGCGCTGGCGGCGTATCTGGCCCAGATCGGCTTCACCGGGCCCGAACACGCCCTGTGCGGCGAGCGGGGGCTGCTGCCCGCTACCACTCCCGCCGGCGCCTTGCTCGGCGGTAACGGCTACTCCGAGGCCCTGAAGCGTGAACAGAAGGAGCGGCTCCTCGCGGGCATCCGGCGGGGGGATCACGCGAGCAACGGAGGTGTGTCCTCGGCGCGGGAAGAGGCGACCGGCGCCGCCTTCGCCGACTTCAAGACTCCCACAGTCTCCATCAAATACCACGCGTCGTGCCGCCACACCCACCCTCCGGTCGACGCCCTGCTCGCGATCATGCGCGAGCACCACCTGCAGGCCGACGATCTCCGCGCTATCCGCGCTCACCTCTATACGGGGGGCTACGAGCGCCTCAAGGACGTGATCCCCTCGACTCCGTGGGCGGCGAAGTTCAACGTGCCCTTCTGCATGGCGCAGGCCGCTCTGTTGGGGCATCTGACTCTGGACGCGTTCAGCGAGAAGTCCTTGACCGACCCCCGGATCCAGCAGCTCATGGAGCGGGTCACTCTGCTCGTGGACAAGAGCCTCGACGAGGTGTATCCGCGCTTCTGGCCGGCGCGGGTCGAGGTCGAGACCACCGGCGGCGACACCTACGAGTACCGCATCGACACACCCAAGGGCGACCCCGAGAACCCCGTCACCGACGAGGAGCTCGACGCGAAGTTCCTCTCCCTCACCTCAGGCCCACTCCCGGGCGACGGACCGGAGCGGCTTCTGCTGAAGCTGCGCGATCTCGAGTCCCTCGCCGATATGACCCAGCTGTTCGCCGGTGTCGGCGGCGCCGTTTCTCCCCCTCGCGGCGCCGCGCGACCGGCACGCCTCTCCTCCGGCGATCGCGGTAGGGGCGGCCGGGCGTGATCCACCACCAGCTGCTCATAGTCGGTGGAGGGCTCGCCGGGTTGCGCGCGGCGATCAAGGCCGCCGAAGCGGGGGCCGACTGCGCCGTCGTCTCGCTGGTGCACCCGGTCCGTTCGCATTCCGGCGCCGCACAAGGCGGCATCAACGCCAGCCTGGGCAACCATCCGGACTCCGGCGCCGACAACCCCGAGCACCACGCCTTCGACACCGTCAAAGGCTCGGACTACCTGGGAGACCAGGACGCCATTCGCATCCTGTGCGAGGAGGCCCCGGGCTGCATCCACGAGATGGAGCACTGGGGGACCCCGTTTTCCCGATTCGACGACGGCACCGTGGCCCAGCGTCCCCTGGGGGGGACCCAGTATCCGCGGGCCTGCTACGCCGCGGACAAGACCGGGCACTACCTGCTGCACACCTGTTACGAGCAGGCCGTACTGCGAGGACTGAAGGTCTACGACGAGTACTCGGTGCAGGAGCTGGTCGTGGAGGACGGGGCCTGCCACGGCCTGGTCACCTACGCTTTGCGGACGGGCATGGTCGAGGGCTTCACCGCGGACGCCGTGCTCTTCGCCACCGGGGGTTCGGGGCGCATCTTCGGCCGCTCCACGAGCGCCCTCATCAACACGGGCACGGGCATGGCCATGGCGTACCGGGCGGGCATACCGGTCAAGGACCCGGAGTTCGTCCAGTTCCACCCGACCACGCTGTACGGCACCAACATCCTGATGTCGGAGGGGTGCCGGGGCGAAGGCGGCTATCTGCTCAACTCCGAGAATGAGCGCTTCATGCAGCGCTACGCCGCGAGCTTCATGGAGCTTGCTCCCCGCGATCTAGTGGCCCGCTCTATTCAAACCGAGATCGATCAGGGCCGGGGCATCGGCGGCAAGCCCTACGTCTTCCTGGACCTGCGCCACCTCGGCGCGGCCGTGATCGACGAGCGCCTGCCGGGGATCCGCGATATCTGCATCCACTTCGCCGGACTGGACCCGGTGGAGGAACCCATCCCGATCCAGCCCGGTCAGCACTATTCGATGGGCGGCATCGACGTCGAAACCGACGGCGGCACCTGCGTCGAGGGCTTCTTCGCGGCCGGGGAGGCGGCGTGTCTGTCCGTGCACGGAGCCAATCGCCTCGGCGGCAACTCCCTGCTCGAGACGATCGTGTTCGGAGCGCGCACAGGCACCGCGGCCGCCGCCTACGTGCGCGACCACGTGGGGGGGCCGGCAGCCCACGCCCCCGCGGTCGGGCGGGCCCTCGACCGGTTCACCGCCAAGCTCGACCGCTTGCTGGCACGCAAGCCCACCGCCGACGCCTACGCCATGCGGGCGCAGGTGACTGACACCATGGACTCGGTGGTGCAGGTGTTCCGCACCGGACAGGGCCTGGACCAAGCAGTGCGCACGCTGCGCGACCTGAGGGAGCGCTACGAGGGCGTGGCCGTCCGATCGGGGGGGCGCATCTTCAACCTGGACATGCTGCGGGTGCTCGAGCTCGACACAATGATCGACCTGGCCCTGGCCACCGCCGAGGCGGCGCGGGCTCGGACGGAGTCGCGCGGGGCGCATTCGCGCGTCGACTTCCCGAAGCGCGACGACATCGAATGGCTGCGACACACCCTCGCCTATCGCGGCGACGATGGTCCCCGGCTCGAATACAAGCCGGTCGTGATCGATCAGTTCAAGCCTCAGGAGCGGGTCTACTGAGCGGCCCGGTGGAGCGGCTCTTCGCTAAGGTCGTCTCCACCGCCCTGTGCATGCGGTGCGGCACCGACAAGGGGGGACCATGTACGACGTCTTGATATCCGGCGGCCGCGTCATAACGGGCCGCGGCAACCCATGGTTCGAGGGCGACGTCGCTGTCGTGGGGGGATCCGTCGCAAAGGTGGGACGCCTTGGGGACGCCGAGGCCACGCTCCGGCTTGACGCACGAGACTGCTTCGTCACGCCCGGCTTCATCGACGCGCACAGCCACTCCGATCTCTACCTGATCGCCGAGCCGGAGGCCGAGGCCAAGATCATGCAGGGCGTGACCACCGAGAACGTGGGCATGGACGGCATGTCGGTCGCCCCCATCAAGGAGAGCGACGTCGCCGACTGGCAGACCCACCTCTCGGGCCTGTCCGGCACACCGCCCGTGGACTGGACCTGGCGCTCGTTCGCCGACTACCTCGACGTACTCGACGGCCTCCACACCTCCGACAACGTGTCGTCCTACGTGGGCTTGGGGACGATACGCCTGATGGTCATGGGGATGGCGTCGCGCCCCGCGGAGCGGACCGAGGTCGACCAGATGCGAGCGCTGGCCTGCACCGCCATGGAGGAAGGCGCCCGCGGTATCTCGTCGGGCCTGATCTACCCTCCCAGCCAGTACCAAAGCATCGACGAGGTGGTCGAGATCGCTCGGGCGGTGTGCGCTTACGACGGCATCTACAACGTGCACATCCGCAGCGAGGGCGACGGCCTGATCGAATCCGTGGCTGAGGTCATCGAGATCGGGCGGCGGTCGGGGATCCCGGTGGGCATCACCCACTTCAAAGCTATGGGCCGGCGCAACTGGGGCCTTTCGGAGAAGACACTGGCCATGGTCGATGCGGCTCGGGCCGCAGGCACCGACGTGACCCTGGAGCAGTACCCGTACGTCGCCGCCAGCACCATGTTCCACGCGGTGATACCGCCGTGGCACTTCGCCCAGGGGCCGCACGCCCTCGTGCGCGCGCTGCGCGAAGACCGCGAGACCATCAAGCACGACATCGCCGAGCGACGGGACTGGGAGAACTGGGCCTCCAACAACGGGTGGGAGAACATCGTCGTGTCTTCGGTGGGGTCCGAGGCCAACAAGCGGTACGAGGGCAAGAGCGTGGCCGACATCGCCAAGGCGCGGGGCTTGGACGACCCGGCGGACGCCGCTCTGGACCTGCTCGCCGAAGAAGACCTTGCGGTGGGTATGGTCGTGTTCTGCATGGACGAGGACGACGTCACCCGCATCATGCGTCATCCGACGGTGAGCATCATCACCGACGGACTCCTGGGCGGCAAGCCGCATCCGCGGGTCTACGGCACCTTCCCCCGTATCCTCGGCCGCTACGTGCGGGAACAGGGCGTGCTCGGCCTGGAGGATGCCGTCCGCAAGATGACCTCGCTCCCCGCTGAAAAGCTGCGCATGCGCACCAAAGGCGTCCTGGCGGAGGGCTATGACGCCGACCTCTGCGTGTTCCAGCCGGAGACCGTCGGCGACAACGCCACCTTCGACGATCCCCGGCAGTACTCGAGCGGCGTGCGGTATGTGATGGTGAACGGTACGCTGGTGGTCGACCAAGGCAAGCACACGGGTGCTCGGCCGGGCCGGACCATACGCGCTCGATAGGCACGCTAAGGGGGTGCGGACTCCTCGTCAGGAAGACCACCAGTGAGCGCTCTGAGCTTCAGGGAAGGCTCTCCGGAGGCACGGCCGCCGCCCACTGTCGGCGCGTGGCTGCATAGGCCGAGGAGATATGAAGGCGGCCCGCGACAGGCGCCGATCTCTCGGTTTCCACCGGGCTTTGCGGGGTATGTAGAGGCCGGCGCTGTGTACACATGACCCTCTCGACGAGGGTCGCCAAGAAGGGAGCACGAATGGCCAAAGAGATTCTCGTGTCATACGGCATCGACGTCGACGCCGTGGCTGGCTGGCTCGGTTCGTACGGCGGTCAAGACTCGCCCAACGACATCAGCCGCGGCGTGTTCGCGGGTCAGGTCGGAAGCCTGCGCCTGCTCGACCTGTTCAAGAAATACGATCTGAAGACCACGTGGTTCATCCCCACGCATTCCCTCGAGACCTTCCCGAAGGAGATGCAGAAGGTCATGGACGCCGGCCACGAGATCGGCCTCCACGGGTACTCCCATGAGAACCCCATCGCGCTGAGTGAGGAGCAGGAGCGGTACATCCTCAACTACAGCCTGGAGAAGACCGAGAAGATGTGGGGCAAGAAGCCCCGTGGCTACGTGGCCCCGTGGTGGGAGGTCGGCCCGCAGACGGTCAAGCTGCTGCTCGAAGCGAACATCGAGTACGACCACTCCATGATGCACAACGACTACCATCCTTACTACCTGCCCGAGTGGGAGAAGTGGACCAACATCGACTACTCCAAGCCGGCGCAGGAGTGGATGAAGCCGCTGGAGCAGGGCCCGCCCTCGAAGCTCCTGGAGATCCCGGCCTCCTGGTACCTCGATGACCTGCCCCCGATGATGTTCATCAAGGCTTCACCGAACAGCTACGGATTCACCAACCCGCGCGACATCGAGCAGATGTGGAAGGACCAGTTCGACTGGGTCTACCGCGAGTTCGACTACGCCGTGTTCCCCATGACGATCCACCCGGACGTGAGCGGCAAGCCGCAGGTGCTGATGATGCACGAGCGGCTCATCACGCACATCATGAGCCAGCCCGGCGCCCGCTTCGTGACCATGTCCGAGATCGTCGACGACTTCAAGGCGCGGAACGCCTAGCAACCACTGAGGGGACGCGCCCCCAGGTCGAGGCGCGTCCCCTGGCACGTCGCACGCGCGGGATGGTCCTTTCTACGCCTCGAACGCCAGCTCCTGCTCGAGGCGGTGCAAGAACTCGCCCATGAAGGCGACCCGACTCTGGGCTAGACGGGAAGCCTCAGGGGTGTGAAGCGTGCTCTCCACCTTCGCAAGCAGGTCGCGAATGTAGCCGGGGAAGGAGTCGGCGCTGCCATCGAAAGAGCCGTCAGTCATCCCTCGCACCACCGCGCGCACGATGCCGATGGCGCCTAGGTACTCCAGGGCGTCGGCGTCCTGGCCCACCTGGGCCTCGAGCGTCCGGGGCTCGGGGCCTCCGTAGCGGCTGTGGGACTCGAGCACGTGCACGGCGGCTTCGCGCTTCTCCTCGGGCACGCCCGCCTGGCTCATGATCTCGCGCGCTCGGTCTCGACCCACCAGATAATGGGTCTTGCGATCGATGACCACGCCCACATCGTGCAACAGGGCGCCCGCCAGCAACGCCTCCATGTCGGCGCCGACCGTCGGCCCCAACCGGACACACCACTCGGCCATACGCCGCACGTGATCAGTGCTCGCCACCGGCTCCCCGCGCAGGTCCTCCTGCACCTGGGCCCACACCGCTTCCAGCTCAGGGGTCAGATCCACGCCGCCTCCTTCTCTTCGCTCGGTAGCGTCCGCAGCGAGCTCCGGCGAGGCTAGAACATCACGTCGCCGGAGTTAGGTCCCAGAGTCTGCCCGGTGAAGATGGTGCCGTCGGGGTCGGCCGCGAGCAGCAGCGCCGCGGGGGCCACTTCCTCCACCCGTCCGAACCGGGGGATGGGCAGCTCCTTGCGCTTCATGTCTTTCCAACTCTCGCTGATGCCGGCGACCATATCCGTGTCGATGGGCCCCGGGGCCACGCAGTTGGCGGTGATGTTGTACTCGCCCACCTCGCGCGCGAGCGCCTTGGTGAACCCGATGACGCCGGCCTTGGCTGCGCAGTAATGGCCCAGCTCCGGGGCGCCCTTCTGCCCCAGCTGCGACGCCACGTTGATGATGCGCCCATAGCGACGCTCGATCATCGAGGGGAGGGCGAACCGGGTGCAGAGGAACACACTGCGCAGGTCGGAAGCTATCATGGCATCCCAGGTTTCGACGCTCATGTCCTGCACCAGCGCCTGCGTGAGCACCCCGGCGTTGTTCACCAGGATGTCGATCTTGCCGAAGTCGGCCAGGGTCTTCTCCACCAAGGCTTTGGCGGGCTCTACCTGGCTGACGTCTGCCTGCATCACCGTCGCGCGCACGCCGTAGGCGCGGCACTGCTCTGCCAGAGAATCGGCGTCGTCGCGCGACTTCAGGTAGTTCAGGCACACATCGGCCCCGTTCTCGGCGAACAGGCGTCCGATCTCCCGCCCGATACCTCGGCTCGCCCCGGTGATCAAGGCGACGCGTCCCTCCAGCTTGCCTACGGTCACATCTGCCCCCTTGTCGTCCGTTCCGTGCATGCCGTCGTCTGCTGCTCGGCCAAGGGCCCGTAGAGGTCAGGTCGCCGGTCGAGCACGATGTCGAACTCGTAGTCTTCGGGGATGATCACGACGTGTTTGTGGTCCGCCAGCTCCGGCTGGATATCGGCCACCAGCAAAGCCTCGGCGGCTTTCGGCCCCTCGGCCAAGACGCTGCCGCGCGGGTCGATGATCTGGCTCCGGCCGATGAAGGTGGAGCCTCTCTCGGTGCCCACACGGTTGGCGTTGACCAGGAAGATGCGGTTCTCACAGGCCCGTGCGCGGTTGAAGAAGTCGGCGTGAGCCTCGGCCCCCTGCGGCAGGTTGGCCGGGTTGAGGATTACCCGCGCGCCTTGAAGGGCAAGGGCGCGGGCAGCTTCGGGAAAGCGCTGGTCGTAGCAGATGAGCATTCCGAGCCGGCCCCACGGGGTGAGGAAAGGCTCGAGGGACGTGCCTGGCGAAAGTAGGCGGTCCACTCCGAGCTGGATCAGGTGCGACTTGCGATAAAGGCCGATCACGCCGACCCCATCGAGGAGCACGCCCGTGTTGTAGTATGCGTCGGCGCGCCGTTCCAGGAGCCCCACCACGGCGGCCAGCCCCAGCTCCGCGCACAGGTCGACCACGCGCTCGGTGCTCTCGCCAAGCACGGGCTCGGCGAGCGCCTCCATCTCGGCGCGCTCGCTGATGACGTAGCCCGTGAGGGTGCACTCGGGAAACACGACCAACTCGACACCCTGGGCCGCGGCGTCACGCAGCACCCGCTCGACCGTCTCGAGGTTCCTGGCCTTGTCGCCGACGGCTATGTCGATCTGAGCCGCGGCTACACGCACGAGCGCATCGCCCCGGGCCGCCGTGGAGGTGTCCAGCCCGCCGTCACTACTTCAGCCTCCCCAGGATCCGCCGCCGCACCGCGGCCCCTTTGAGCCATTGGATGGCCTCCGTGGGGTTCAGCTCTTTCGGACAGGCCTCGACGCAGTTGGTGATGGTGTGGCAGCGATAGGCGCCCCGCTCGTTGTCGAAACGGGGCAGCCGCTCACGCCGAGCCTGGTCTCGGGAATCGATCTCGAAGCGGTACGCCTTCAACAGAGCGTGGGGGCCCAGGTAGTTCTCCTCCCCCCACACCGAGGGACACGAGCTGTAGCAGCAGCCGCAGAGGATGCAGTCGATCGGCTCGTCCAGTTTGTGCCGGTCCTTGGGCGACTGGGGGATCTCCTTCTCGGGAGGCGCCGAGTTGCGCATCAGGTACGGCTTGATGTACTCGTACTTGGCGAAGAAGTCGGTCATGTCGCAGGCGAGATCCTTCACCAGCGGCATGTGCGGCAGAGGCTCGACGGTGATGACGTCGCCGGTCAGATGCCGGACGTTGGTCTGGCAGGCGAGCCGATACCGGCCGTCGATGTACATGGCGCAGGAGCCGCAGACCGCCGCTCGACAGCAATACCTGAACGACAGCGAGCCGTCGAGGCGCTCCTGGACGTAGAAGAGCCCCTCGAGCACGGTGAGGCTGGTGTCGTAGGGGACCGTGAACTCGTCGTAGCGCTCGGCGCCGGCCTCGTCGCTCTCCGGGTCCCAGCGCTTGATGCGAAAGCGTGCTTCAGGCATCAGTACTTACGCTCCTGTGGCTCGAACATGCCGAGGGTCACCGGCTTGGAGCCCAGGCGCGGGCCCTCCGGGTGGTAGTGGGCAAGGGTGTGCTTCAGCCAATGGGTGTCGTCGCGATCGGGGTAGTCGGTGCGCGAATGGGAGCCCCGGGACTCGGTCCGGGCGAGCGCGCCGGCCGCGATGCCCAGGGCCACGTCGACCATGCCCTCGAGCTCGACGGTGCGGATCATATCCAGGTTGAGCACGCCGCCGGTGTGGCGAAGGCCGACATTGCCCACTCTCTCCTTGAGAGCGAGCATCTTGTCGAGACCCGCGTGCATGGTGGCGGCGTCGCGGAAGACCCCGAAGTGATCCTTCATGGTGGTCGTCATCTCGGCGCGGACCGCGTAGGGGTCCTCGCCCGCCGCGCCCCGCGCGGCGAGCCCGCCGACCTGGGCCTCTACCGCCGCGACGGTGCGCCCCGCGAGAACGGTCATGTCCGGCGACGGGCCGGAGTTGCGGATATGCTGCGCCGCGGCCGCCCCCGCCCGCCGGCCGAAGACGACCGTCTCGAGCAGCGAATTACCTCCCAGGCGGTTGCCGCCATGGACCGAGACGCACGCGCATTCGCCCGCCGCGTAGAAGCCGGCGAGGTCGGTGGCGCCGTCCATGTCGGTGTCGATGCCGCCCATGGAGTAGTGCTGGCTGGGAACGATCGGGATGGGTTCCTCGATGGGGTCGACCCCCTCGAAGTGGATGGCCAGGTCGCGGATGCCGGGCAGCTTCTCCAGGATCTTCTCGGCTCCCAGATGGCGCAGGTCGAGGTACACGAACCCTTTGCCGTCGATGCCCCGGCCTTCGTTGATCTCGGTCTGGATGGATCGCGACGTGATGTCCCGTGGAGCCAACTCCATAGCCTTGGGCGCGTAACGCTGCATGAAGCGCTCTCCCTCGCCGTTCAGGAGGTAGCCGCCCTCACCCCGTGCGCCCTCGGTCATGAGGATGTTGGTGGTGAGGAGGCCGGTGGGATGGAACTGCACGAACTCCAGGTCCTTGAGCGGGACTCCCGCGTGGTAGGCCATGGCCATGCCGTACCCGGTCGAGATGATCGCATTGGTCGAGTTGCTGTAGGTCCGCCCGGCGCCGCCCGTCGCCATGATGACCGCGTCGGCGGTGAAGGCTTCAAAGCCGCCCTTGATCATGTCGTACGCGACGACCCCTCGGCACACGCCCTCGTCCACCATCAACCGGGTGACGAACCACTCCACGTACATGGGGACCTCGGCCTTGACGGCCCGCTCCACCATCGTGTGAAGCATGTAATGCCCGGTCTTGTCGGCCCCGTAGCAGGTCCGCGGGTAGCCGGCCCCGCCGAAGGGTCGCTGGGCGATGGTGCCGTTATCGAAGCGGCTGAAGGGGCATCCCCACTGGTCCAGCTGATATATGACCGGGATGGCGTCCTTGGTCATCTGCGCCACCGCATCCTGGTCGGCCAGGTAGTCGGAGCCCTTGACCGTGTCGAAGGCGTGCTTCTCCCAGGTGTCGTCGGCCGACTCGGGGTGGTTGGCGAGCGCCGCGTTGACCCCGCCCTGGGCCGCACCCGAATGGCTCCGTCCGGGCCAGACCTGAGAAAGGATGGCCACGTCAATGCCGGCGTTCCTCGCCTCCACCGCCGCGCGGAGACCGGCCAAGCCTCCCCCCACGACGATCAGCTCGTGATGGATCATACGCCCGACGCCTCCCCCTGGGCTCTCACGCCGTCAGCCAGGGCCAGAGCGCCCACACGCCGTAGACGAAGAAGCCCAGCCCCACGACCCACAGCCCGGCATTCAGCGCGACGCGACGGCCTCCCCTGAAACCGTAGTCCAGGAGGACCATCCGCAGTCCGTTGAGCGCGTGGAAGAGCCCGGCCGCCAGCAGGGAGAAGTCGACCACCATGAAGAAGACCGATGTCAGGCGATCGGCGACGTTGGCGTAGTTCAACGATCCCAGGTCGACGATGTGCAGGGCGAACAGGTGGACGGCGAGGCCGAGGATGAGGACGACCGCCGTGATCCGCTGGAACAGCCAGGGCCACATCCCGCCTTCGTGCTCAGTGATGGTCTCTTGTCTCATGAGTCCCCCCCGCCTACTTCGCGATGAACGCGAACGCAGTGATCGCGAACATCCCCACGGCCACGACACCGGCCCCCATCAGAGCGTAGAACGCGTTCTTGTGGCTGCGGATAGTCACGCCGATGTCCATCAGCATCACCCGGATACCGTTGAAGGCGTGATAGATGACTGCGCCCACCAGCAACACGTCGAGGAGGATGAAGGGGGGGCTCTCCAAAGTGCGGAAGAGGTTGTCGAAGCCCTCCTGCCCCTGCACCCGCCCCTGGGAGATGACGATGATATGCGCCAGCAGGTACACGACCAGCACCAGGCCGCTGATGCGGTGGAGCAGCCAGGCCCACATGCCCGTGCCCTTCCAGAGACCGGCGCCGACGTTGGCGGTCTCACGGTTCTTCTCGCTCACCTTGCCGTCCTTCCTCGCGGGCTGCTGAATAGTGACGCTTCGCCACCAGGGCGCGCTGGGCGAGTGCGAGAGAAGGACGCAGGAAGCGCGCGTGGCAGCGCCACGAGCGCGACCGAGGACGTCCTATCGCGCCGGCCCAACGCGTTCTGGTGAGCCAAGGCTTCGATTTTCAGCTGCCTCCTCGCTCGTACTGCCGGCGGCCCTCCTCGTAGAGGTCGCCGCCGTAGATGTCGTTCACCACGATCACCGGGAAGTCGACCACGTCGAGCTCTCGGATAGCTTCCGGTCCCAGGTCGTCCCAGGCCACCACACGCGCATCGGTCACCCGCTGCGCCCCCAAGGCCGCCGCCCCGCCCACCGCCGCGAAGTAGACCGCCCGGTTGCGGACGATGGCCTCCTTGACGGCCGGGGATCGGTAGCCCTTTCCTATCATGCCTTTGAGCCCCAGGTCCAGCAGACGCGGGGTGTAGACATCCATACGCCCAGATGTGGTGGGCCCGATCGAGCCGATGGGTCTTCCTGGCTTGGCCGGCGACGGACCGGCGTAGTAGATCACCTGCCCCACGATCTCGAAGGGCAGGGGCTCGCCCCGATCGAGGAGCTCGATCATGCGCTTGTGAGCCGCGTCGCGCGCGGTGAGGATCGTGCCGGTGAGCAACACCTTGTCGCCCGCCCGCAGGTCGGCGGCCGCTTCGTCGGTGAAGGGGGTGACGAGCTTCTTCTCCATCAGAGCGTCACCTCCTTGTGGCGCGCCGAGTGGCACTGGATGTTGACCGCCACCGGCATGCCCGCGATGTGGGCCGGCGCCTCCTCGACGAAGACGTCCATGACGGTGATGCGCCCGCCCAGGCCCTGGGGCCCGATACCCAGGTCGTTGCAGAGGGCCTCGAGTTCGTCTTCGAGCTCGGCCAGCCGCGGTACCGGGTTGACCGACCCGATCTGCCGGAGCAGCGACTTCTTGGCCAGGAAAGCGACGCGCTCGAAGGAGCCGCCGATGCCGACCCCGGCGACCATCGGCGGGCAGGCGTTCGGGCCGGCCTTGCTCACGACATCGACGACGAAATCGACGATGGCCTGACGACCCTGTGCCGGCTTCAACATGGCGAGGGCGCTCATGTTCTCGGCTCCGCCGCCTTTGGGGACGACCGTGATCTTGACCCGGTCGCCGGGCACGATGCGGGTGTGGAGGATCGCCGGAGTGTTGTCGCCCGTGTTGGTGCGTTCGGCGAAGGGAGCCACCACCGCGGACTTGCGCAGGTAGCCCTCGGTGTAGCCGCGGCGTACGCCCTCGTCGACCGCTTCCTCCAGGCTGCCGCCGGTGAAGTGCACGTCCTGGCCCGCCTCCAGGAAGACCACGGCAAGGCCGGTGTCCTGGCATAGGGGCATGGCCTCGCGGCGGGCGATCTCGGCGTTCTGGATCAGCTGGCGGAAGACGTCGCGCCCGGCCTCGGACTCCTCGCGCTCGAGGGCGGCCTCGAAGAAGGCGAGCACGTCGTCGCCCAGGTTGTAGCAGGCGTCCATGGCCAGCTCGGCGATGGCGCGGGTGACGTCGGCGACGTCGATCTCTCTCATGACGTCAGCCTCCTAAAGGTCGCAGCCCATGCTGCCGACGGCGGCCCCTGCACCCGGCCCCGACGTCCCCGCGGGCACCTGGCCGAGCAGCTCCATCGTATGGAGGCGCACCCATTCCGGGTCCTTGGGCGCGCGGGCGATGCCGGACTCGATGGCGGCCCGGGCGACCGCGGCCGCCACCGTCGGCGCGATGCGCAGATCGAAGGCCTCGGGCATCACATGGTCGACGGAAAGGTCGTCACCGACCAGGTCGGCCAGAGCGTGAGCCGCGGCGATCTTCATCTTCTCGTTGATATCGCTGGCCCGCACGTCCAAGGCGCCGCGAAAGATGCCCGGGAACCCGAGCACGTTGTTGACCTGATTGGGATAGTCGCTGCGGCCCGTGCCCACGACGGCGGCTCCGGCCGCCTTGGCCAGGTCGGGATCGATCTCCGGATCGGGGTTGGCCATGGCGAAGATGATAGAGGCGGGCTCCATAGTGCGGACCATCTCCTCGGTCAGCGCGTCTTTGACGGACACCCCGATGAAGCAGTTGGCCCCCTTCACGGCATCGGCCAGGCTGCCACACATGTCCCGTTTGTTCGTGCGGGAGAGCATGTCGCGCTTGATCGGATTGAGGTCCTGTCGCGCCGAGCACACGATGCCCTTGGAATCGACCAGCAGCAAGTCCTTCACGCCCACGTCCAGCAGCAGCTTCGCGCACGCGATCCCGGCCGAGCCGGCTCCGTTCACCACCACGTGCAGGTCGCCCAGTTGCCGGTCGGTGAGGCGGCAGGCGTTGATGATGCCGCTCATCACCACTACGGCGGTGCCATGCTGGTCGTCGTGGAAGACGGGGATGTCCATGCACTCCTTGAGCCGGTGCTCGATCTCGAAGCAGTGGGGGGCGGAGATATCCTCCAGATTGACCCCGCCGAAGGTGGGCTGGAGGAGGCGGACCGTCTCGACGATCTTGTCGATGTCGGTGGTGTCCAAGCAGATGGGGAACGCGTCGACGCCAGCGAAGGCCTTGAAGAGCACCGCCTTGCCCTCCATCACGGGCATGGCGGCGCGGGGACCGATGTCACCCAGGCCGAGGACCGCCGTCCCGTCGGAGACCACGGCCACCAGGTTCCAGCGCCGAGTGTAGAGGTCGACCAGCTCGGGGTTCTTGTGGATCTCCCGGCAGGGCTCG
>JAJZQZ010000262.1 GCA_021802965.1 Actinomycetes bacterium | reverse complement strand
TCCCTCCGGCGCGGCTCACTCGGTGGCCGCCTCGATACAGGAAGCTACCGCCCTGCTACCCGGATACGGGCGCCCCCGGGGAACTCTCGCCGAGACAGCCGCCAAGCCGGCGCGTCCCAGCCAAGCGGCGGCGGCACCGAGCGCCGCCTCTGGAGACGTTCTCGACGGTCTCGTGGGCGCCGCGATCACCGTGCTCCTGGCTGTGGTCCTCGGGCTGATCTTGCGAAGGCGGGCGGCGAAGCGCCCGCCCGCCCCCGGGGCGGCGTCGGCCGCATGACTCGGCCCACCCCGCCCCGCCCCGCCCGCCTCGCGGACCTGCAGCTTGTGGAGGTCCCCCACCGTGCCGCTTGGCGGGACTGGTTGCGGGCCAATCACGGCGTGTCGTCGGGCATCTGGCTGGCGGTGGGCAAGAAGGGCCATTCAGTCACTTCGCTCACGTACGAGGAGGCCGTCGAGGAAGCCCTCTGCTTCGGCTGGATAGACAGCACGGTCAACCGGCTCGACGAGCACCGTTTCAAGCAGCTGTTCACGCCCCGCAAGCCGGGCAGCACCTGGTCCCGCTCCAACAAGCTGCGGGTAGAGAGGCTGATCGAGACGGGGCGCATGACGCCCGCGGGCCTCGCGTCGATCGATAGGGCGAAGGTCGACGGCTCGTGGTCGTTGCTCGACGAGGTCGAGGAGCTGGTCGTTCCTCCGGATCTGGCGGCGGCGTTGGCGAAGGCGCCCGGTGCGCGGGACGCCTTTCACGTATTGCCCGATTCGGCACGAAAGCAGCTACTCTATTGGATCGCCTCCGCGAAGCGACCCGAGACGCGTGGCAAGCGCATAGCCGAGGCGGTGCGGGCGGCCGCCGAAGGCCGTCGCCTGGTGTAGTCGGGGACTTGGCGAGCCGGTGAGGTGGTTGTGAGACGTTCAAGGGGAAGCATCGTCGGATTGACTCTGGTACTGGGTGGTGCGGCCGCCTGGCTCTGGCGACCCGATGTGCCGAGGAGGGCGGCCCGGGGCTTGGGCAGGATCGCGGGCGTACTGGGGGATGCTCGGCGGAGTCAGCGGGCTTTCTCCATGCCGAGCGCTGGATCGTACGACATCGGGGCCCGAATATTCCTGGCAGGCCTGTATAGGGCGGTGGCGGCCGATCTGGGGCCTTTCTCGGGTACCGAGGAGATCCTGGATATCGGCGCCGGACCGGGTCATCTTGCCGTGGAGCTCGCTTCGCGTCACTCGGGGGTGCGCGTCGCCGGGGTGGATCCCGACCCCGAGATGTCGGCCCTTGCGGCCGGGCGAGCGGCCGAGGCCGGGGTGGGGGACCGCGTGCGCCTCGTGCCGGGGACGGCGGAGGCCCTGCCCTTCCCTGACCAGAGCTTCGACGTGGTCACGAGCACCCTGTCGCTCCACCACTGGGACGACGCGGACCAGGGACTGAAGGAGGTCCGCCGCGTCCTGCGTCCTGAAGGGCGGGCCGTCATCTACGACGTGCCGGCCTGGATCGCCCGCCTCGAGCACGAGCATACGGGGTTCGAGCAAGCAGTTGCGCGGGCGCCCTTCGAGCGCCGCGAGTTGAGGGGGTTTTCGTGGCCGGGTCCCCTGCGCATCCTGCGGCGGGCGACGCTGGCGTAGTCCTGCCTCGTGTAAGAGACCTGTAAGTTCCCGCTTTTTCCGCTTTTTGGCCCGCAACATCCGGGTACACTCCTAGGGAAGGCGGCCCGATGGAACGGGTCGCAGGACCGAGCGTGACGTACCTAGAGGGTCACGCCGAGCAACAAGGAGGCACTCCATATGAGATCTCGGACCATGCGCTGGCCTGCGTTCGTTCTTCTGGCGGTGGCGATCGTCTTCGGTGCGGCCGTCGCGGCCCAGGCGTCGCGAGGCACCCCGACCGCCGGGATGATGGGTACCGGCTCGACGATGGTGACGGGCTCGACCGGCTCGACGATGATGACCGGCTCCACGATGATGCCGGGCGGCACCACCGGGTCGACCATGATGACCGGCTCCACGATGATGCCGGGTGGCACCACCGGGTCCACGATGATGCCGGGGGCGTCGATGCACTTCACCGACGTGCAGAGCGGGGACTGGTACGCAGGTTACGCGGAACACATGGGGCAGATGGGTTTCATGTCCGGCCTGAGTGACGGCACGTTCGGCGGCGATATGCCGATGACCCGCGGGCAGTTCGCGGGGATCCTCGGGCGGATGATGGACGTCCAGCCCGGTGACGGCACGCAGTTCAGCGACACGGAAGGCTACTGGGCGGCCGGCATGATCGACGCGATGGCCGACATGGGCATCATCAACGGCCACACTGACGGCACCTTCGGCCCGTACGAGCCCATCACTCGGGCGCAGATGGCGGCCATGATGGATCGCGCGTGGGAGACCGTCCACGGGGCTTCTCCTGATGACATGGCCACGCTGATGCAGGACATGATGAGCCGGCTGCACGACGTCTCCGGTGACTGGGCCGCCGAACACATCGCCCGCATGATGGCTGTCGGCGTCATCCAAGGCGACGGGCAGGGATTCTTCCATCCGGACAACATGGTCACCCGCGCCCAGGCCGCCGCGATGATGTGGCGCTGGTACGAGGGGACCGCGGACGCTCAGGGGTAGCGCCCCCGTCCATCGAACACGTCTGAGCTAGTCCCGCCGGCGGCCGTCCCGATATGACTCGGGGCGGCCGCCGTCTTGTTGACCCACTCGAGTCGAGCGCACTCGGCGTCCCCGCTTCATCCGAGTGCTTGACCTCTTTCCCCTCACCTGGTAGTCTGCGTCTCATAAAGTTGAGTATCTTTATCAAGATACATTACTTTGGTCGTGAGAGGCTGAACCGGGACGGTGAGAGATGGGCGAAAAGGGACTCGGTATGCCGGCCGGCCGAACGGGCGGCGACCGTCTGGGAGCGCCCGACGAGGGCCTCGGTGATCGGCTGGGACTCGCCGAGACGGTAGAG
>JAJZQZ010000055.1 GCA_021802965.1 Actinomycetes bacterium | reverse complement strand
CGATCTGCCTCCTCGCGTCTCGTGTGCGCTCACGGGACAGGACCGGGCCCGCGGAACGCGGGCCCGGCTGCGAACTTGGTCAGAAACTTGGTCAGAAAGCCGGAGGCCTACCGTACCAGCAGCACCGGCACCTTGGCGCAGTGGACCACGTGCTGACTGGTGCTGCCGGCGAAGAGCGCGTGCGCCGAGCCCTGTCCCCGGCTGCCCATGACGATGAGGTCGGCGCCGAAGGCGTCGGCCTCGGCGCAGATGGCGTCACCGGCGGAGCCGATGAAGGGCTTGACCACGCGCGTGGCCTCGATGCCGCCCTCGGCGACTATCCGCGCGGTCTCCTCCACCGCGTGCTCGGCCTCGGTGGTCATGGCCTGCATGAACGGCTGCCTCCCTTTGAGGGGAGCGTACTCGACCGCGGCGCCGAAGACCTCGATCGTCGAGATGTTGCACGCAGTGGCCAGCTGGGCGGCCTGGGCCGCCGCTTTTAGCGCATGCTCAGACCCGTCGGTCGCGAGCAAGATCCTGCTGTATGGCACTGGATCCTCTCTTCCTTGTCGTCGGTGTGACCTATGCGACCAAGAACGTCAGGCCTCGACGCCCGCCTGCTCGGCCACGACCACCTGCGGCAGAGGAGCCGCACCCGGCGCCTTCTTCCGATGGGTCATGGGCACCTCGGGGAAACCGATGCGCTTGGGCACCAGGAAGAGACTCGCAAGCACCAGGTAGACCACGCTGGCCAGGATGGTGGAGGGGATGGCGGCCCCGGCGATGTGGAACAGGCCGGGGAAGTTGACGTTGAGGGTGAAGGGGTTGTAGGTGAGCACGCTGAGGGCCGCGCCCGCGCCGAAGGCGATGAAGGCGAAGGGATTGAGACCCCACCAGTACCAGTAGGCGCTCTTCTTGCTGAAGGTGTAGGCCTCGCGCACGTTGATCCGGTAGCGCTTGAGCAGGTAATCGACCACCATGACGCCGCCCAAGGGGCCGAAGGTCGCGCCGACCAGGCTGATGAACTTGTTGAACTGGTCGTAGGCCCCAGTCCAGAAGACCAGGATGAGCACGAAGGCGTTCAAGAGCACCGCCAGACCCCAGGGCATCCGCGGCACCAGCACGCGGGCTGCAAGCGAGACGATGTACATGGTGCACACGGCCGAGAAGATATTGGCCCCGAACAGGAAGACCAGGTACAGGCCCATCCACACCGGGTTCGCTCCCTCGAGCAGGTAGACCGGGTCGGTCACGCCGGCGGCGAGCGCCGCGAGGATGGCCGGGGCGGAGAGCAGACCCCAGGCCGGGCCCCAGCCCGCCCAGGAACCGAAGTAGCCTATCCGCTCGCTTTTGGCGAGGCGGCCGTAGATGGAGAAGCAGAAGACCCAGGAGAAGCCGAGACCGATGGCGATCTCACTGCCGATCATGTAGCTCATATCCATGTCGGCGTTGAAGCCCTCGGGGATGATATGGACCAGGTTGTCCCAGCCGTAGACCACGATGGTGCGCACGGTGAGGAGGATCAAGACGAGCACGATGGTCGGGGTCACGAAGCGGAAGAACCAGAACAGGACCGCCGCGCTCTTCCAGAGGACCAGAGACGAGCAGACGAGCGCGAATACGCCCCACAGCCGGGCGTCGGCCCACCACGCGGTCTCCGCGCCGCCGAGCAGCTTGATGCCCTCGTTGACCGTCCGCCCGAACATGACCACGGGGATGGAGGTCCACACGAAGTACATGAGGAACAGGAAGAAGGGCAGCAGGAGGATCGTGCCCACGGGGCCCCACGTCACCCGGGCGAGGATGGACTGATCGATGCCCCAGCGGGTGACCATCTTGCCGAGGAAGGCATGGTAGAGAAGTGGGAAGCTGGTACCGAAGACCGAGATGATGAGAGCGGGCCAGAAGGGTACGGCGAAGCCGATGTAGGCGCCGGTAAGAAGCATCCAGGTGGCCACGCTGAACGAGATCTGGATCATGACCATGTCGCGCATGCCGAGCGTGCGCTCGTGAGGCAGAGCAAGCAACCGGCTCTTGGTCGCCTCCTCAGCCATCAGTTTGTCGACTGACGATGTCTCAGTTGACACGAATGACCCCCTTTAGTCGATAGATCCGGGCGAAGTCACAGCCGGAGGCCGTCATACGAACATGGGCAGGACGACGAACCGTCCGAGCACCCACAGAACGAGCAGCGCCGCGGCGACGATGATGATCGCCCACGTCGAACCCATGTCCATCGGCTCGATTGGCGAATCGGGTTCGCCCGGAAGAGCCAACTCGTAGTAGGTGTCCAACCTACGATCGGTCTCTTCCAACACCTTCTGAGTCACATCCTGGACCGCTGAAGATTGCGAAGTAGCCATGTACCCCCCTCCTTGTCTCGCCGCCGAGGACCCGCCTCGAAGGCTACTGCTTCACTCTTGACCTTGATCGAACGGACCGCCGACTCCCGCGCTCACCTCCCTTCGTCGATCCGCATGCGGACAGCTTGAGCTCCACGCCGCTATTCTCCCGACCAACATGCGAGCAGCCTGTCGGCCTGGGACAGCTCTCCTCGAAGCACCCGCTCCTCGGCCATGCCCAAGTGCCCACCTCGCGCGATGACGTCGCGGAGCACGCCGGCATCGTCGATGTCGCCCACGAGCAGGGCGCCCACCAGACGGTCGCCCTCCAGTACCAGCTTGCGGTAACCAGCCCGGCCTTCCCGATGGACGAGGATGCGCAGCCCACGGTCGTCGACGCGGACCCGTGCCCGTCCCAAGGAGGCCACGCGCAGGCCGAAGAACGTGGTGACGTTCTCGGGGAAGGAGCCGTCGTATTCCACGTCGGCGCCGGCCAGGTTCATGCCGGCCACCCGTCCCTGCTCGCACGCGCTCGTCCAGGTGGGTACCGGCTCCAGCAGCCCGGTGAGACGGTTGATGCCCTCGCTCACGTCTCCCGCGGCATAGATGTTCTCGGCCGAGGTGCGCAGGTAGCCGTCGACCACGACCCCGCGGCCGACGTCGACCGTCTCTGTGTCTACAAAGTCGAGGTTGGGCCTGACACCCTTGCCCACCACCACCGCGTCGACCTCGAAATGCTCTCCCGACCCCGCGGACACCTGAAAGCCCCAACCCACTCGGGCGACGGCCGCTACGTCGACGCCGAACACGAAGTCGATGGGCGCGTTCTCCTCGAGGTGCCTCTGAATGATGGCGGCCGCCTCGGCATCCACGTTCTGGGAAAGGATCTGCCCGGACGACACGATGCCCGTGACCCGCCGGCCCTCGCGCGCGAGGGCGGCGGCGACCTGCAGGCTCACCAACCCTCCGCCCACGACCACCACGCGCGCAGCTGCCTCAGCCCCCCGCATGATACGGCGGGCGTCATCCAGGGTCCTCAGGTAGAGAACCCGCTCGGACACCTCCGCCGATAGCCCCTCCAGGCGACGCGGCGAGGCGCCTGTCGCGATGAGGAGCTTGTCATAGGCCAAGGCGGCGCCATCGTCGAGGGTCACGGTCTGAGCCCGGGTATCCAGAGCCACCGCGCTCCGGTTGAAGACCTTTTCCACCCCGGCCGCCTCGTAGAAAGCCCCGTCACAGACGAAAAGCCTTTCCTCAGGGATCTGGCCGCGGAGGTAGTACGTGGTGAGCACCGGCGAGTAGGCGTCGCATGACTCCCGGGAGACAAGGGTGACGACCCCCTGGCCGCCGCGCGCGCGATAGGCGCGCACGGCGGCCAGGGCGGCCGCTGAGTTGCCGAGGATGACTATCCGTTCGCTCATGGCACGCCGGCTCGCCTTTAGGCTAAGCCCAGCTCCTCGCGCTTGGCATCGCTGATGTTGCCGTTATCGTCCCAACCGCGGAGCTCGTAGTACTCGGGGAGCATCTCGGCCAGGCGCACGACCTGGCCCTTGGCCGGCCCCGCGGGCATCGGGGTCTCGAGCATACGTTTGGGCAGGGTGTCCCACTCGTTGGTGATGCCGGCGCGCCGGTTGAAGAGGGTCTCGATGTTGAAGACCCGCTCCCCCGTGCGCATGAAGCCCTCGTAGCCTCCCATGTCGACGCCGGTGGCGGTCTCGATGAGCTGCCGCATCTGGTCCTCGTCGACCATCAGGAAGAACATGAAGTTGCACATGCCGCACGAGTCGATCATGGTGAACCAGTCCTGCACATCCTTGACCAGCGGCGGCTTGTCATCGCTGCGCAGGGGGTCGAGGACCTCGAGACCCCGGTCGGCGGTGAGACGCCAGTTCATGACCCCGTAAAGGTCGAGGTCCTGGGCCTCGCCGCGGATGTGGCAGGCGCCCCGAGGACCCGTGGCGTAGCCCAGGCCCATGCCCTGCAGGCCGCGGGGGTCGTAGCTCGGGAACTCCTGCTTCTTCACGCCCATGAAGTAGTCGGTGGTGCCGTACTTCTCGCCCATGCGGTACGAGCCGTCGGCAAGGACATCGCCGAAGCCCTCGCGATCGGCGGTCATCTGGGCCAGCTTCACGATGGCGTCGGCGTCGCCGAACTCCAGCGGGAAGCCGATGTCGGACTCGGGGATGAGCCCTTTCTCGAACATCTCCATGGCCGAGGCGATGGAGTTGCCCGTGGAGATGGTGTCCATGCCCATGCGGTTGCAGACGAAGTTGGCGGCGGCGATGGCCTCGAAGTCGTCGACCCCGCAGTTCGAGCCGAACATGCCGATGGTCTCGTACTCGGGGCCGAAGCCCTGGCCGGCGAACTTGCCGGTCGAGATCTTGGTCACCCGTCCGCAGGCCACCGGACATCCGGGGCAGGCCACACCCATGCGCTTGCGGACGGACAGGGTGTCGGCCAGGGTCTCGCCCGAGATCTTGTCGGCGAAGTCGTTCACGCCGACCGAGAAGTTCCGTGTGGGCAGGACGCCGAACTCGTGCACCAGCGAGAGCACCCCCGGCGTGCCGGTCTGGTGGAACTCCTCGACGTACTCGTATTCGAGGGTCTTGAACGCCGCATCCATGGCCTGGTAGAAGCCCGCCCGGTCGGCGACCTTCACGCCCTTGGTACCGTGCACGGCGACAGCCTTGAGGTTCTTCGAACCCATGACGGCGCCCACGCCCGAGCGCCCAGCGGCGCGGCCGGCGTCGTTCATGACGCAGGCGAAGCGCACCAGGTTCTCACCGGCGGGGCCGATGCACGCGACTTTGGCCCGCAGCGAGGTCGCCTTCTGAACCGCCTTGATGGTCTCCTCGGAATCGAGGCCCCAGATCTCGGCGGCGTCGCGCAGCTCGATCCGGTCGTCGTCGATCCAGAGGTAGACGGGCTTCTCGGACTTGCCCTCCAGAATGATCAGGTCGTAACCGGCGTACTTCATGGTGCAGGCGAAGTCTCCGGCGGCGGTGGAGTTGGCGATGCAGCCCGTCAGAGGCGACTTGGTCACCACGACATAACGGTTCGCCCCGGGGGCGCCGGTGCCGGTCAGGGGGCCGGTGACGAAGAGCAGCTTGTTCTGCGGGGAGAGTGCGTCGACGGCGGGATCGATCTCGTCGTAGAGGTACTTGACGCCGAGGCCGCGGCCCCCGATGTAGTTCTTGGCCTTGTCACGATCCAGCGGTTCGACCGTGGTCGTGCCTGTGGTGAGATCGACTCTGAGGATGTTCCCGGTCCAGCCGTACATCATCGCCTAGGCCTCCTGGTACGCGGTGAGTAGGGCGTCGGCCACCTTCTGCTTGCGGTCGAGCATGTCTTCGGCCGCGTCGCTGAAGCTCAGAGCGCCGCGAAGGCAGAACTTCACGCACTGGGGCACCCCGTTGCAGAGGTCGCACTTCTCGGCCACACCGCCGTCGCCCACCGAGATGCAGCCATATGGGCAGGCGAGCACGCACATCTTGCAGCCGACACATTTCTCTTCGGAGACGGTGACCACCGGCGCGCCGGAATGCGTGTCGATGCCCTTGGTGATGGCCCCGGCCGGGCAGATGCGCGCGCACCACGGGTCCTCGCACTGACGGCACAGCACGGGGACCGCCATCATCTGCTCGATGTAGATGGTCTTGTGGATGCGGGCCTTCAGGGGATTGAACTCCCCATGGTGGCGGAACGAGCACTGCAGCTCGCATACCCCGCAACCGGTGCACTTCTCGATGTCGACGTTGATCATCTTTGCCACTTGGTCTTCCTCCTGCTTCTTACTCGGCTACTGCCCGACCCGACGAGATCCGCTGCATGAAGCCTCCTTCTCAGCCCCCGGCCATCGGCGGCACCACGGCCACCACGTCACCGGCCCCCACCGGAGTCAGAAGTCCCTGCAACAATGCGATATTGCGCCCGTTTACGAGCACCGTTATGTCTCCGCGCAACTCCCCCGCCGCCGCGAACACCGCGCGCGTCTTCTCCTGCGAGTCGCACACCGAGGCGAGCAGCTCGGCCACGTCGACCGCCGACCCGGACGCCACCTCCACCTCGCCCACGCCGAACACCTTCTTCACGGTGCTGAAGAAACGCACGGTCAGGGCCCGCTCGACGGAGACGGAGCTCATGTCCGCCGCAGGGCGGCACGCACCGCGCCGGCCTCCCTCTTCTTCTCCGACGAGCCCTCGTCCCGGTACACATACGAGAGCGCCCCGGTCTGGCACAAGCGCACGCATTCCGGCTCGCCGTCGCAGTAGTCGCATTTGGCGCTGACCCGGGCGACCTCGTCGTAGTGCGCGTGCCCGAACGGACAGGCGTTGACGCAGGTCTTGCAGCCGATGCATCGTCCGTCGTCGATGATCACCCGCAGGTGTTCCAGATCCTGATGGCAGGCCGTGGTGGGGCAGGCACGGGCGCACGAGGGCGTCTCGCAGTGGTTGCAGGTCAAGGGCACGAAGACGTCCTGGGCCGCCTGGAACACGCGGATGTGCGAGCGCTCCAGGTCTGCCTCCCCCACATGCGCGAGCGAGCAGCCCACCATACAGAGCAGGCACCCGGTGCACTTGTCCTCGTCTATCAGAAGTACGCGCCCGTCCATGATCCTCCGCCGCCCCTTCCCGGACCCTCATCCACCCGGCTGGAGCGCGTGCGTGCTCCGCCATTCCCCGAGCTTGCAGAGCGCGGGAACGTCCTTCACGCCGGCCCCGAGAACGGCGAGGCGCAGGATCAGTCCCCCGATAAGGACGCTCACGGCGGCGATCACGGCGACCACCTCTGAACGGACGCCCAGGTTGACCAGGTCGAGAATGAGCGGAAGGCCGAGCGCCATTCCGGCCACCCCGACCCAGAAGGGATAGCGCCAGGAACCGGCCAGCAGGATGCGGGCCGACAGAGCGGCCGCCGGCTTGCCGGCGCGCAGTGAACGGACGTAGAAGATCAGCACGGCGGCCTCGCCCATGAGCAGCAGGGGTTCGAAGGCCTCAACGGCCCGCACCGCGCTCTCGGCGGCGGCGCGATCACCGCCGAACCAGCCGAAGATGACGGCGCCCAGGAGTACGCCCATCGCCCCCGTGGAGAGGGCCGATACGAAGAACAGCACGGGTATGTGCCGCGCGTTCCAGGCCGCGATGTACGTCATGGAGCGGAGGAGGACACCCGTGTAGATCGCGGTCCCGAGCGCGGCCAGCACCGCCAGCACCTCCACCCCCCGCCAGAGTGCGGGCGCCGCCGTCCTCCAATCCGGAGCAAGGAACGAAACGACCCCCACCAGGCAGCCGAGGACGATGAACGAGAGGAGGATGCTGAAGCCACGGGCCATCCACGAGGTCCGCGGGTTGTTGCCGGCGGTGAAGAAGCGCCACCAGTTCCTGCCCAGATCGAGAACGAGCAGCGAAGCGCCCACTCCCGTCACGAGGGGCCCCCACAGAACAAGGGCCTGGGACCAGTCCCAGGCCCGATCTCCGACGGGGCTCCCGATGGTGAGCGGCAGGCCGAGCCCGAGCCAGTCGAGGATCACCGCGACCGCGAAGGCGCCCGCGCCGAGTCCGCCCAGGTAGAGGTAGCCGGCGATCTGCCAGCGCCACACCCTCTGGGGTTGCACGGCGTAGCCGGCCGGTCGTGCCCGCTCGATGACGCGGTCATATCGAGCCGCGACCTCTTCGGCCGTGCCGATCTCGGGCCTGGACAGGCGGTGGCGGGCGCCGTCAGGCGCCCGCCACCGCGTAGACTCGCTGGTGTGACCGGTACTCGTCACTCCGTCCCGATCAGCTGCTGACGGCGGACTCGGTCTCGACGGCGCCCTTCTGCCCGTTACCCGAACCGGCCGCCCTGCCCCCGGCCCGAGCGCGCTTCTCCTCCTCGTCCATAAGGATGTAGGCGAGGGTGGGATCCTTCATGGCCCGGACCGTGTCGGTCTCGGTGCGCTCCGGCAGGATGCCGAGGGAGGCCAAGTCGGCGGCCACGTCGTCGAGGCCGTACTCGAGCAGAGTCTCCTTGTAGGGGATGCCGGTCTGGAGGTCCCAACCCCGGATGAGGTAGTACTCGCTCTTCATGCGCTCGAGGCCCTCGCGGCTGGTGCCGAGCTTGCCTTTCCAGTAGCCGTGAGCCACCTTCTTGTCGAACTCCTTCTCGGGGATGGTGTCGTTCTCGCGGCGGCGCCCCAGCTTGTTCTCGAGCGCCCGCTCCAGGTTGCGCATGCGGAGCGAGGCGTTGACGAGCTCCTCCGGCGATACGGCGCGCCCCAGGCCGGCGGTCAGCGCCTTGGCGTAGTGCGGGGCGTCGATGTACATGTAGAGGAACTTGGTATGCCACTTGCAGGTGCCGACCGTGTCGGGCAGGCCGATGGTCATGCCCATGTCGTGCACGAGGGCGGCCTTGCCCTTGTAGCCCTCGGGATCGGCCGCTTCCGGCGTGCCGCCCAACCTCAGCCCCTCGGCCTGCTCGCCCTCGGTGTACGCCTGCTTGGTCGCGTCGTCCCAGATGGGATAGACGGGGGCGGAGACGATGAGGAACTCGGTCATATCGAGGTCGGAGATCAGATCCGACCGGCGCCCGACAGAGTACGCCAAGGCCTGGCCGTGGAACCGCCCCACGATGCCGTACATGGGGTTGTTGTTGACCTGCATGGCGTGGTAGTACGTGCTCTGCCCGCCGCGTGCCTCGAGGGAGATCATGTCGTCCATGTAGTCTGCCGCCACCCGCATGCCCTGCGCCAGGATGTCGCCGAAGCCCTTGCGGTTCACGATGTTCCAGAAGGTGCCCTCGATGGCTTCGGCGTTGCCCCACTCCATGCGGTAGCCGTCGGTGATCGATTCGTCGATGATGCCGAGCTCCCATAGGGTCATGAGCCACTGCAGGATAGTGGCCACCGAGGTGTTGTCGACGCCCTGCTTGTGGCACTGCATCACCATGTGGTACCAGAGCCGCTCATCGTAGTTGCGCAGTTCCGCTCCCAGCTGCGGGTAGAGCTCGCAGGAGATGATGGTCGCCCCGATGTCGGGCACGTTGTAGGCTTCCATGCAGTGCACCGGGCACCCCATGCAGCCCGTCCGCTTGTAGCCGTAGCGCTTGTTGAAGTCGCTGTACTCGAACTTGTCGTCGAACGACGGCGCCGTCTCGTGGGCGTCGCCCCCGCACTCGATCCCGCAGCGCACGTAGGCAAGCTCGTCGGCCAGCAGCCCGATCTGGTGGTACTCCGCATACGCCTCCGTGCCGCGGATGTGCATGTGGGCCTCGCCGCAGGCCTCGAGGAAGGCGTCGGGGTCGGCGACCGCGATGCCCTTGGTGCCCCGCACCACGATGGCCTTGCAGTTCTTCGAGCCCATCACCGCGCCGATGCCGGTGCGCGAGCCGGAGTTGCCTATGTTCGAGTGGACCGAGGCGTAGGTGACCAGGTTCTCGCCCGCCGGGCCGATGGAGACGATCTTGTAGTTCTCGTTCTTGAGGTCGGCGCGGATCTTTGCCTGGGCTTCGTAGTTAGGCAGGCCCCAGTACGGGCGGGCGTCGCGGATCTCGACCTTGTCGTTGCGGATGTAGACGTATACGGGATGGGGGGACTTGCCCTCCAGGACGACGTGGTCCCAGCCCGCGTTCTTGAGCTCCGCCGACCAATCGCCGCCGAAGCTGCAGTCGCCGATCAGGCCGGTGACCGGCGACTTGGTCATGACGTCGGTGCGGCTGCACCCCGGGAACGTGGTCCCGGTGAGGGGCCCGCTGCCGAAGCACACGATGTTCTCGGGACCGAGTGGATCGGTGCTCGCGTCGACGGCTTCGTAGAGCAGGCGGGCGTTCGTGCCCCGGGCGCCCACGTACTTGGAGGCGTACCGGTCTGTGGGCACCGTCTTGATCTCGCCCTTGGTGAGGTCGACGCGGAGGATAGTGCCTCCGTAGAGATATGGCATCGCTGACTCCTCCCTGGCCCGTTCAGACGACCCGCGCACTCGAGGTGCGCAGGTGCTCGAGGTACTTGTCGGCCATGTCCCGCTTGCGGGTCATGCTCTCCTCCTCGGCGAAGACGAACTTGATCGCCTCCTGAGAGCAGTACTTCACGCAGGTGGGGTCGCCGCCGCAGAGGTCGCACTTGTCGGACTTGCCCGTGCGCGGATCGACCGAGGGAGCGCCGAAGGGACAGACCTCCACGCAGGTGCGGCAGCCCAGGCACTTGTCGGTGTCGACCACCACGGCGAAGGTCTCCAGGTTGCGGCTCAAGGCCCCCGCCGGGCACATGGCCATGCAGAGCGGATCGTCGCACTGCTGGCACACGATGGGCACCGTGGTGATGACGCCGTCCGTCTGCGAGCGGACGACGTGGATCCGCGAACGCGCCGGGTTGACCTCACCCTGATTCTTGAGCGAGCAGAAGAGCTCGCAGGTGCGGCAGCCGGTGCATTTCTCCGGCTCGACCATGAGGCGACGGTACTCCGGGATCGCCTGCCGGCCTTCGTCCAGACTCCTCGGGCTCGTCGTGACGACACTGTTGCTCTCGGCCATGGATCACCACCCTGCTCGGACGCCTTGTTTAGACTCGTCGGGCCCCACCCATGCGGATCGCCGCTGTACGACGACAGTGGTGGGTGCAGACAATTGAATCCCCCGTGCTCGATAGAAGCCTACTGCGACCGCTGCAACTAGGCGAGGTAGGGAAGAGGTAGAAGAATGGGGGGTATTACCTACCAATCAAGGCCCACAACTCTGGAACAGTTGATACAATCGTTGAATGGCGGCGGGGTCGCGGGACTTCGGGGGATCGATGAGTGAGAGGGTCTACATCAGCGACGACATAGGGCACAGCCACGGTGACGAGGACGGCTGCGGGGCGCCCGCGAGAGCCGGCGGCGCGGGTCCCTTGCTCCGCCGCTGCCAGCGGCTACGCACCCTCATCGACACCATCTACGACGCCTACTACGACTGGGACATCCACCGCGGCACCATCGACTTCTCCGCGCAGATCGTCAACGTGCTGGGCGTCGCACCCGAGGCGCTACGCCGGTTCTCCAACTGGGCGGAGCTCCTGCATCCCGATGATCGCGAGAAGACGCTGGACAGCCTGGACAAATCCGCCCGTGAAGCCCGCGTGTTCGTCGACGAGTACCGCATGCGCCGCGCGGACGGCACCTACGCTCTGATTCGCGACCGGGGCGTCACCCTGCTCGACGAGACCGGCAAACCCGCCCGCCTCGTGGGTGTGATGCGGGACGTCACGACCGAGCGCGAAGCCGAGCTGGCGCTACGTGAGTCGGCCGCCCTCTACCACACCCTGTTCGAGCTCGCCTCCAATCCCGCGTTCCATGTGGATCAGGATGGGCGGTACGTCAACACCAACCAGGCCGGCGCCTCGTTCTTGGAGTCGACCCGGGAGGAGCTGGTCGATCAGACCATGGCCGCCCACTGGGGCGACGACGTCATCGCGGCCGTACGCGCAGTGGTCTCGGAAGGACGCTCGGCCGCGCGACTCGACGCCGAAGTCCAGGTCAACGGCACGAAGAAAGCCGCCATCCTCTCCCTCGTGCCCTGCCGGGTCGCAGGCGAGCTCGCCTGTTTCGTGCTCGCCACAGACATCACCGAACGCCAGAACCTCGCGCGGACACTCGAAGAGAGCAACATAGCCCTCCGCGTCATCCTCGAGCAGCGCGATCGGGCCCGCGAGGATCTCGAGCGCGCGGTCGCGGCCAACATCGAGAGCGTGGTGCTGCCCCTCCTCACCCGGCTCTCCTCGCGCATCGCCGGGGAGCCTGAAGCGGTGCTGCTCGACACCGCGCTGCAGAATCTGCGCGAGATCGTGCGGCCCATATCCCCCGCGCTCGAAGGCGAGGAGGGACAGAGCCTGACCCGCCGGGAGCGCGAGATCGCCCACCTCATCAGGGCCGGCAAATCCAGCGCCGAGATCGCCGAGGCCCTCTACATCTCACACGAGACGGTCGCCTTCCACCGGAAGAACCTGCGCAGGAAGCTCGGCCTCGACGGGGGCGCCACTCGGCTCGCCTCGTACCTGGCGGCGCCCACCGGGAGCGCGTCCGGGCGCGAGTAGGTGCGCGCACGGCCCGAGGGGTCGGCGTCGCTCCTCGGTCGTGCTCGGCCGATGGCCTCCGGCCGTGGCCGGTCAGATCAGCGGGTCAGCCCCCGGTACCGCCCGCTGCGACCCCGCGGCTCGTCGCCGAAGCGCTCGCGGTAGTCGACCTCGTAGTCCGACCAGTTACCCAGCACCAACCTGGCCCTCCCCTCGCCCTCGAACGCCAGGATGTGGGTGGCCAGGCGATCCAGGAACCAGCGATCGTGGCTGACCAGCACGGCGCAACCGGCAAAGGATTCAAGCGCTTCTTCCAGCGCGCGCAAGGTGTTCACGTCGAGATCGTTGGTCGGCTCGTCGAGCAGCAGCACATTGCCGCCCTCTGTCAGAGTCTTCGCCAGATGCACCCGATTCCGCTCCCCGCCTGACAGTACCCCGACCCTCTTCTGCTGATCCGTCCCGAGGAAGTTGAAGGAGGCGCAGTAGGCCCGGGCGTTCACCTCGCGCTTGCCCAGAGTGAGGGTCTCCCTTCCACCGGAGATCTCGTCGTAGACCGACTTCTGGGGATCCAGGCTGCGCGATTGGTCGGCGTACGCCAGCTTGACCGTCTCCCCCACCGTGACCGACCCGCTGTCCGGGGATTCCTGCCCCACTATCATGCGCAGCAAGGTGGTCTTGCCCGCTCCGTTGGGCCCGATGACTCCTACGATCGAACCCGGAGGGAGGTGCGCGGTCAGGTCCTCGAACAAGACCCGCTCTCCGTAGGCTTTGCTCACGCCATCCAGCTCGATCACGCGATCGCCCAGGCGCGGGCCCGGCGGGATGTAGATCTCTTGCTCGTCTCGGCGCTTCTCGGTCTCCTGGCTCAGCAGCGTCTCGTAGGCGTTGACCCGGGCCTGGCCCTTCGCCTGCCGCGCCTTGGGCGACATGCGGATCCATTCGAGCTCGCGCTGCAACGTCCGCCGACGTTTCGACTCGGACTTCTCCTCCACCCGGAGGCGCTCCTCCTTCTGCTCGAGCCAAGAGGAGTAGTTGCCCTTCCAGGGGATGCCGTATCCGCGGTCGAGCTCGAGGATCCAGCCGGCGACGTTGTCGAGAAAGTAGCGGTCGTGGGTCACGGCGATGACCGTGCCCTTGTAATCGCGCAGGTGCCGTTCGAGCCACGCCACCGATTCAGTATCGAGGTGATTGGTGGGTTCGTCGAGCAGCAAGATATCGGGCTCGGTCAAGAGCAGGCGGGTGAGAGCCACCCTTCGCCGTTCCCCGCCGGAGAGGACGTGCACCGACGTGTCGCCGGGCGGACAGCCGAGGGCGCCCATGGCGAACTCGAGGCGCGAGTCCAGTGTCCAGGCTTCGACGTGGTCCAGTCGCTCCTGCAGCGTGCCCTGCTCCTCGATCAGCGCGTCGAAGTCGGCGTCAGCTTCGGCGAAGGCCGCGCTGATCTCATCGAACCGGCGCAGCATCTCGACGATGGGCTGGACCGCCTCCTGGATCACCTCCTTCACCGTTTTGGCGTCGTCCAGATGCGGTTCCTGCTCGAGGAATCCGACGCTGTACCCCTTGGATCTGGCGATCTCGCCCAGGTAATCCTCGTCGACGCCCGCCATGATGCGCAGCAAGGTCGACTTGCCGGAGCCGTTCAGACCCAGCACACCGATCTTGGCTCCGTAGTAGAATCCCAGGGAGATATCGCGAAGCACCTGGTTCTTGGGCGGATGGACGCGCCCGACGTGCATCATCGAGTAGATCACGTGTGTGTCTGAAGGCATACCGGTGCTCTCCTCGCCGTCGCACGCCCGGGCTCCGCGATTCCTTTCCCGATGCAGAGGGTACCGCATCTGCTGCACTGCTTCACAGCTACGGCTCGAGCGCCGATCCAGGAGGAAGGATGGATCCTCAGAAGATGGACGACATGGCCGAGACCCGCGGCGTCGACATCGAGTCACTGCGCGCGGCGGGGTCTCACATATGCCTGATCTACGACAACGAGAAGGAGCGGCAAGACGTAGTACTCCGATTCATCGAAGCGGGCATCCGAAACAACGAACGGGTGGCCTATTTCGCGGAGTCGATGAGCGGCAAGGACGTGCGGGACTGGTTGGAATCGCGGGGAGTACCCATCCCCGGGCCGGGCAGCTTCGACGTGCTGCCCGCACACGAGGTCTACTACCCAGACGGGGAGTTTTCGATCGAGGCCACGCTGGAGAAGTGGCGGGCCTTCGACAAGGAGACGATCGAGGCGGGGTTCTCCGCGGCCCGCGCGACCGGTGAGACCACCTGGTCACGGTATGTACGCGGCGGGGAGCAGATAGCCGAGTACTGCGCGCGCCTGAACGCGGCGCTGGCCGACTCGTCGGTGGGCGCCCTATGCCAGTACGATTCGCGCCGTTTCGACGGCGCCACCTTGCTCGACGTTCTCAGAGTCCACCCGCTCATCCTGGTGGGGAGCCAAGTGGTGCGCAACCCGTACTACCTGGGCGCCCAGGAGTTCCTTGCCAAGCGTGGGCTCACCGCCTGAGGACGGACTGCCCCCCCTCGTGATGGGGCCCGAGTCAGGGGTGCTCGGCCAACTGCTGGCCGCCCATGCCTTGCTCCAGCGTCTCCCCGGGACCCGCACCTCATTGGAGTTCGTGACGCATGCGCTCAGGATCGTGCCAGGGATACTCGCCGCCGCCGCCCGCCTACCCGAGGAGGGCATCGAGGTCATCGACGGCGATTGGCGTGAGCTCGGACAGCGCCTGCCGGAATGCCGGGTCGACCGCACCGTCGGCTACTCGTGGAACGTGTTCTCCGGCTCCGAGGTCCTGACCCTGGAACTGGCGACCCTGGGCCACTCGTACGGCTGCCTCTACGCCTTGTGCGACTGTCGTATCGCCGTTGAACCCTATCTCCCGTTCCTCGCCAACCTCGCGAGCTCCATCGGCTTGAGCCTCGAGAATCAGGCGAATCGCCGCGCGGCCGAAGCCGCGGCGGACCAGTTGCTGGCCACGAAGCTGCAGTACGAGTTGCTGTTCCAGGAGATGACCAGCGGGTTCGCGGTACACGAGATCATCTGCGACGCCGACGGCAAGCCCGTCGACTACCGCTTCCTCAGGGTGAACCGGCACTTCGAGGAGCTCACCGGTCTGCGGGCCGAGGACATCGTCGGCAAGACCATCCTCGAGGTCCTGCCGTCGGTGGATCGGTCGTGGATCGAGAGCTATGGCGAGGTCGCCCTGAAGGGGATCCAGGCGCACTTCGAGCGGCCCGAACCCAGCCTGGGACGATACTACGAGGTCGTGGCGTACTCCCCGCGCAGGGGCCAGTTCGCCACCGTGATCAACGACATCACCGACCGAAAACGCCAGGAAGAGGAGCTGAGCCGGAGCGCCGCCGAGATGGAACAGGCCTACCAGCGCGAGCACACGATCGCCGAATCGCTTCAGAGGGCCATGCTGCCCTCGATACCCGAGACCCCAGGCTTGGAGATAGATGCGGCCTATCGCTCGGCCTCTGAAGCTTCTCTCGTGGGTGGCGATTTCTACGACGTGCTCGCGCTGCCCGACGGGTGGGTCGCCGTCATCATCGGCGACGTCTGCGGCAAGGGCATCTTCGCCGCCGCACGGATGACCGAGGTGCGATCGACCTTCCGGGCCACGGCGCGCCTCTGGCCCGATCCGGGGGAATGGCTTTCGGCCGTGAACGGCAGCTTCGCCTTCTCCACCGACTATTCCGGCTTCGTCACCGCGGCTGTGACCGTGCTGAACCCCGAGACCGGAGCCGTCCGATATGCCGTGGCGGGACACCCGGCGCCACTGCTCATCACCGACGAGGGCCTGCGCCGTCTGGCTCAGCGACCCGCGATCCCCCTCGGCGTCGAGACGGAGCAGAGCTATAAGACCAACGTCGCCATGCTTCCCCCAAGAGGCGTGATGGTACTCTTCACCGACGGGCTGACCGAGGCCCGCACGGACCAGGAGCAGTTCGGCGAGCGTCGCCTGGAAGAGTCTCTCCCCGCCCTCCTTTCGCGACCCCTTGCAGGTTCGGCCGCCTGGCTGGCCAACGAGGCACAGGCCTTCGCGGGTGGCCGCCTGGTCGACGATACAGTCGTCGTCCTGGTGAGGCGGTCGACACCCCCGCGCTCCTAGTGGTCGCCCCCGCAAATACTTTCCGGGTTGTGTGAAGGAATTGTGCCGTCCATGATGAACCTTTCCGGCGATGGCCAGCAAGTACCAGATCCATTTGACCGAGACCGAGGCCCGGGAACTGC
>JAJZQZ010000054.1 GCA_021802965.1 Actinomycetes bacterium | reverse complement strand
GCCGCCTTCGGGTCGGCCCCTTTCGAAGCTCCGGGGCCGGCGGGGTCAGCTCTCGGCAGCGAGGTCCATGAGCAAAGCACCCACTCTTGCCAGGACGTCTCGCCGGAGCGAGTAGTAGACCCATGTGCCTTCGCGGCGACTGTCGACGAGGCCGGCTTGCCTCAGGAGCCGCAGGTGGTGGCTGATAGTCGGCATCGAAACGTCGAAGAGCTCAGTGATCCGACACACGCATACCTCCGAGCGGGCGCAGCAGCTCTCGTCTTGTAGCCCGAATGCGCTCTTGTCTGCCAGCAAGCGGACTATCTGCATTCGAATCGGGTGGGCGAGCGCTTTCAAGGTCTCGACCATCCCCTCGATGTCCGTGTCCCCCGGCGGCGTCGGGGGGACAGGTCGGTCTGAAGGCTCGCATGCGTTCATCGCTCTCTCCGCTTCACACCTTTCCTTGCCCGATAGCTCGGATGGTATCTGATTCAGCCCCAAGTTGACGAGCGGCGCCCTGCTGCCGCAGTCCAGGTCGACGTTTGACGTCTCCGGCAACTTCGTATATCGTCTAAATATGTACAGGAACTCGTGGCCAACGGCACCCTGATGCATCGTCTCTCGTTCCTCGACCGCTTCCTCACTCTCTGGATCTTCCTGGCCATGGCCATCGGCGTGGGCATCGGCTATTTCTGGCCCGGCGTGGCCGACGTGATCGATCGAGCGAGCTGGGGCACGACCTCCGTCCCCATCGCGATCGGCCTCATCATCATGATGTATCCGCCGCTGGCGAAAGTGAAGTACGAGGAGCTGGGCGAGGTCTTCCGAAACTACAGGATCCTCGGCTTGTCGCTGCTGCAGAACTGGGTGATCGGGCCGATCCTGATGTTCGTCCTGGCCGCGCTGCTGCTCTCGGACATGCCCGCCTACATGCAGGGCTTGATCCTCATCGGTTTGGCCCGTTGCATCGCCATGGTCATCGTCTGGAACGAGCTGGCCAAAGGGGACACGGAATACGCGGCCGGTCTGGTGGCGTTCAACTCGGTCTTCCAGGTGCTCTTCTACTCGGTGTACGCCTACGTCTTCTTGACCCTGTTTCCTCGCTGGCTCGGCCTTGAGAGCGCGACCGTTGACATCACCATGGGTCAGATCGCCAAGAGCGTGTTCGTGTACCTGGGCATCCCCTTCCTCGCGGGGATCATCACGCGCTTCGCGTTCATCCGCCTGAAGAGCAAGGCCTGGTACGAGACGGAGTTCATCCCCCGCATCAGCCCCCTCACTCTGATCGCCTTACTCTTCACCATTCTCGTGATGTTCAGCCTCAAAGGCGACATCATCGTCGAGCTTCCCCTGGACGTGGTGCGCATCGCCATCCCGCTGCTGATCTACTTCGTGGTGATGTTCTTCGTCAGTTTCTACCTGGGTCGCAGGATCGGGGCTGATTACTCCAAGACGGCCACCCTCTCGTTCACCGCCGCCTCGAACAACTTCGAGCTGGCTATCGCCGTGGCTATCGCGGTCTTCGGCATCGATTCAGGCCAGGCGTTCGCCACCGTCATCGGGCCGCTGGTCGAGGTGCCGGTGCTCATCGGCCTCGTCAACGTCGCCCTCTACTTCCAGCGCCGGTACTGGGGAGTGGGCCCCGCTCTCGCCGGCGCCGGCGTCGGGCGTCCCAAGGATGTGTAGACCGCGAGCGTGGAGCCCCTCGCCTTCATCTCGGACCTTCACGCCAACCCGTCTGCGGTCGAGGCTGTGCTTGCGGACATCGGAGTACGAGGCATCGAGCGGGTGTTCTGCCTGGGTGACCTGGTCGGCTACGGTCCCTGTCCGAACGAGGTCATAGACCTGGTCCGGGAAGGGGGCATCGCGAGCATAGCGGGCAACTACGACGACGGGGTCGCCTTCGAGCGCGGCGGGTGCGGATGCTACTACCCCGACGAGGAGGCGCGCCGCATCGGCGACGCCTCGTACGCGTTCACCGTGGCGGCGGTGACGCCCGCGCGCAAGGAGTGGCTGCGTTCCCTGCCGCGGGAGCTTCGGGTGACGATGGCGGGGCTCGAACTGCACCTGGTGCACGGAAGTCCGCGGCGCATCAACGAATACCTCTTGAAGGCGCGAGACCGACGCACCTTCCTGCGGCTTGCGGATGCCGAAGACGCCGACGTGCTGCTGTTCGGGCACACGCACGAGCAATGGCATCGCCGCTTCGGCGACGTGCTGTTCGTCAATGTAGGGTCGGTCGGCCGACCCAAGGATGGAGACCCTCGCGCGGCGTACACCGTGTTGTCGTCGACGGCGGGCGGGGGGCCTGTGGTCGATTTCGTGCGGATCGCCTACGATGTGGAGGGCACAGTTCGGGCGGTCCTTGCCGCCGGCCTGTCCGAGACTTTGGCAGACGCGTTCCGTTCGGGCCATTGAACCCTTTCCAGACTACGGCGAGGATGCTCGCCGAAGGGAGTGACAGATGATTATCGCGATACCGTACGTTGATGGTGGGGTGAACCAGCATTTCGGTCGCAGCCAGGCCTTCGTGATCGCCGAGGTGGCCGATGGGAGGGTGGTGTCGAAGACGATCCAGCCGGTAGGGGACCTCCAGCACGACCATGGCGGTCTGGCGCGTTTCTTACAGGATCACGGGACCGAGGTCGTCCTCGCCGGGGGGATGGGAGCTCCCATGCAGGAGGCCCTGAAGGCCGCGGGTTTCACGCTCTACTGTGGGGTCAGCGGCGAGGTCGACGAGGTCTTGAAGGCCTTCTTGGCCGGCGACATGGAGCAGTCGGAGGGCACGTGCGGGCACCATCATGGCTAGCAGGCTACGTGCGCGACCGAGGACGACGTATCGCGCCTCCCAGGGCGCTTCGGCCGCCGGGACTTCGTTTTTCAACAGCCTCCTGGCAGTTCCCACGACGCCGCGCTCTGCGACGCTCACAGCCCGGTCATCGCGCGGGCTCTCCTGTCGCCGTCGTACCCCGGGCGCTACTTCGTGAAGCCTTCGACCACGTAGGTGCCGCCGGCCTTGCGGTCGCGGCGGACGTTGATAAAACCGACCTTCTCGGCATCCTCGAGCAGTTCGCTGAAGCTGCGGTAGCCGTAGCTCGACTCGCTGAAAGACGGCTTCTTGCGCTGCATCGTGTCTTTGACCATCGACGCGAAGATGGGGTCCTTGTTCTCCCGGATGAGGGCGGCGATGGACTCGAAGAGCAGGTCGAAGACCTCTTTCTTCTGAGCCGGGACGTCGGTCGGCACCGGAGTGGGGTTGACCGCTTGGGTCTTCTCGAGGTCCTCGTAGAAGATGAACTCGTCGCAGTTCTGAGCGAGCAGATCGGACGTCGACTCCTTCATGCCTATCCCGATGATGTGCTTGCCGTTCTCCTTCAGCTTGGAGACCAGGGGCGAGAAGTCGGAGTCGCCCGAGACTATGACGAAGGTGTCGATGTGCTCCTTCGACCATGCGAGGTCCATCGCGTCGACGGCCAAGCGGATATCCGCCGAGTTCTTGCCCGTCATGTTGCGGCGGGGGATTTCGATCAGCTCGATGGCGGCCTCGTGGAGAGGCCGCGTGTACTGCTTGTACTCTCCCCAGTCGGCGTAGGCCTTCTTGACGATGACCTTGCCCTTTTCGAGCAGCCGTTCGAGGATCTTCTGGATATCGAAGTCGCCGCGCCGGCGCTTGAAGCCGATGGCGAGGTTCTCGAAGTCGATGAAGACGGCTAGGGTGCGTTCGGTGTCAGCCATGGGGTGTTCCCCTCCAAGTTTTGGCGACCACCCTGGTCGCGCTCGATCTAGCATAGCGGAAAGGGGAGACGGATGCCCTCGGGTGGATGCCTACAGCATCTCCAGGAAGCTCTCCATCTGGCCCAGAGCCTGCCCGTTGCCCGCTCCGGGCTGATCGAGAGCGTCGCCGTCGATGGCCAGAAAGGGCACGCCCGCGCCGCTGAGGGCGGCATGGATCACGGGCAGGGAGCCGGCGCCGTGCCGGCAGCCCCAGTGGGTGAAGTGGATCACGCCGTCGATGCGGTTGCTCCGTACCAGCTCCAGGACCAGACGGGCGCGTCGGGACGCGCTCCCCCAGAGGGGATGCTCGATCAACCGTCGGGCCAGCTCGGGGAACGGATCGGTCGGGTCGAGGGGGAGGAGCTCCTGGTTGATGGTCTCCTCCACCACGACGCCTCCCCCGCGGGACGCGATGAGGTCGAAAAGACCGTGATCGTGATGGGGAACGGTGTGCAGCCAGAGCAATCGAGGGTGCGGCCCGCCGTTGTCTGAGGGGAGGACCATGTCTTTGCGCCCGCGCTCGCTGAGGAGGCGTTCGAAGCCCTTGGCGCCCGCGCCTGTGCCGAGGACTATCTGGCCTATGAACAGGAACGTGAAGGCCTGGCGGGCGTTGACGATCACCTCCCCGCTGATGCGGAGCTGGGTCAGCTGCCGCCAGGCCTCGGTGGCCCGGTTCGAGTACGCGACCGTTCTGTCCATCCGGGGCCGCTTGCCGCTCAAGGTGGCAAGATTGGCGTGCACCTCCCGCAGCTGATCGGCCACCTCAGCCACGTGCTCGGCTGGGGCCGGCCCGTCGTCCGGGGGCCAGGGGACCTGGACCGACTCGAAGGGCACCCCGTACTGCGACGCCACGGTGTCGAGCATGCACTCCTTGCCCAGACAGAAGGGCGTCGTGCCCAGGCAGACCGAGGGAGCGGGCAGGAGGCCCTCCCGCAGGGATGCCAGGGCGGCCCGATGGTACGTGCAGGTGTCGCGGGAGAGGTGGAGGCGGTTCACTCCGGCTTCCACCTGATTGCGGAACGGGGAACCGGTCAGGGTAGCCGCCGCGACCTCTGGGATCAGCGGTATGAGCCCCAAGGAGGCGAGGATCTCGGGCGGGAAGAGGTAGGAGACCCAGGGCACGAAGGCCCCGGGTTCGAACAGCCGCAAGGACGCCACCAGCGCGGCGTTCTCGAGGTACCGGCGAGCCGTACCCGCTTGGAAGGCGGACAGGCGGGAGCGGGCGACGGCGGCACGCCGTGCCGCCGTCGCCGCGAGGGTGTCTCCCAGCAGATCAGGCATCAGGTGGTCACCTCGAGGTCGTCCAGGTCGTCGAGCTCGTCCAACTCGCTCAGCTCGGCGCCGAGGAGCAATGACTCGAGGAAGGCCTCGATGCGCACCCGCAGAGGGCCGGTGACCTCGAAGGGGTAGCCGACCTCGACCTCCAGATAGGGCAGACCGCGCCCCGAAGCCAGGTCCGCCACCGAGAAGGTGTCGTAAGCGCTCGGGTCGCAGAACGGCAGCCGCGCATATATGACGGCGGCCGCTCCCGTCTCCTCGAGCCGGTGGGCGAGATATTCGCGTCGGGCGGTGGCGGAGCTGCGCGGGCAGCTGACTCTTTCGAGGATCTGCCGCGCCTGGGCTTCGTAGTCGGCCTCGGGAGCATCGCACTCGAGGGCCGCGCGACGCTCGGGCCCGCTGCACGACTCCACGCCGGAGATGGGCAGTCCGAGGCCCGCGATATACCGGAGAAGTCCATCGTCGGAGAGAGGCCCGGCCACGATGAAGGCTCCGCCCGGGCTTGGCGGAGTGGGGTATGTGAAGGTCGCCTCGGCGTCGGTGGATGACTGCTCGTCGGCTTTCACCGGCGGCGCTTTCGCGGCAAGCCACTCCTCGAGCCGGGCAAGGTCGTGGGACAGCGAACGGACGGCGGCCGAGTCATCGGTGCGCGGCACGAAGAGCGCGAATACTCGGTCGGGGTACCGGGCGGCGAGGGCGTCGCCGAGCCGTCGCATGGCGTCGCAGCCGGCGGGGACGACCAGGCAGTCGTCGATGGATCTCGCCAACGCGTGGTCGGCGGCCGCGGTCTGGGTGACGACGTATGGGCACGTCATGGGGTGTACGAGGATGCGAGCCGGCGTGGCAAACGGGAGGGGGCCGGCCACGGGTCCGGGCGCCGCCGGGGCGGCCAGGCGCCGCGCTAGATGCCCGGCGCTCGAGTAGACACGCGGCGGCAGAAGGTTGCATGTGCAGTAGCAGGTAGCCAAGGTTCGTCCCAACAAGGTCTGTGAGGAACTGTTGTCGACGGCCCCGACATGGTAGCAGGGTCGGGAGCCTGCTGGGAGGGTGCCGATCAGGAACACCCCGCGGGCGGCCGTACGCTTGACAGCGGACATCGGCATGGCGCGCCTGCGAGGCAGCCCGAGGCGGTGCCTGTGGACGGCACGCGGCATCCGCGCTAGTCTATGACTGTACTCGGGGAAAGGGGGCCTAGGCGGACGACACGACCATCTGAACGATCGTTCTACGCACGTGGGTGACCGGGCAGACGACTGCATGGCGCCCGAAGCTTGCATCCGGCGACCGACCAGACGACTGGGAGGCGCCAAGGGGGAACGCGCTGCGATGAAGATCGCCATCATGGGAGCCGGGGCCCTAGGGGGCACCTTCGGCTTCTTTCTCGCCGAAGCCGGGTTCGACGTGACCCTCGTCGACGTCGACCAGGCCAAGATCGATGCCATCCGGGCGGAAGGCATCACACTCATCATGCCCGACGGCAGCCGGAGGACCATGGCCGTCAAGGCGACGACCGACCCTTCCGGGGTGGGCATCGTCGACCTCGTCCAAATATCGGTCAAGGGGTACCACACCGCTTCGGCCGCCGAGCTGGCTCTGCCTCTCATCGGACCCTCGACCTACGTCCTCTCCCTGCAGAACGGGCTGAAGAACCTGCAGCGGATCAGCGCGGTGGTGGGCATCGAGAAGGTGATCGGCGGGGTGACCGCCTACAGCTCCATGCCGCTGAGCCACACACTTATCAAGTTCAACGGCGGCTTGGGCGGCATCTACGTCGGCCGGTTCGACGGCACGCCGGATCCAGGACTCGAGCGCCTGATCGACACCTTCAACGGCGCCGGGTTCGAGACGCACCTCATCGCCGGCGATGTGCGCGAGCCTATATGGCGCAAGCTGCTGGCCAACTCCTCGGTCAACGCGGTCGCCGCCCTCACCGGCCTGACCGGGTACGAGATCCGAGACATCGAACCCGCGAACCGCCTCGTGAGAGCGCTCGTGCAGGAGGTGGCCGCCGTGGCCCAAGCACAGGGGCTCTCGTTCCCGGAGCTGGAGCACCCGGACGACTACGTCATCAAGACGCTCGACTACGTGGGCGACAACAAGGTCTCCATGCTCCAGGACATCGAGGCCGGGCGACGCACCGAGATCGACACGCTGACTCTCGCGGTCGTGGAGCGGGGGGAGGAGTATGGCGTCGACACCCCCCTCTGTTGGGCGATAGGGACCTTGGTCCAGATCAAGGAGCAGAAGCTGCTCAGGGATAGGCAGGCCGCCGCCACGGCCCAGGCGGCTGAGACATCCCAGGCGGTCGCGTCTGCGCCCGCTGCGCCGATCGATGTCGCGTCACCGTTCCCTCTGGCGGTGGCGGCACCGCTCTCCGAGCGGGCCGCGCCTGAAGGCCAGGAACCGGCCGTCGCTGCGGGAGGCACGGGCTACAGGTGAGCTTGTTCGTCGCCGTCCTCGTCAGCCTCATCGGGATGGCGTTGATCACGTATGGGCGGAAGTCGGGGCGCGGCCCGCATATGGTGGTCGGCCTGATACTGGTGATCTACCCGTACTTTCTGGGTAATGTCTATGCCCAGGTTGCCGTGGCCGTGGCGCTGCTGGCGGGGCTCGCCCTGGTCTCTCGGCTCGGATACTAGGAGGGCGGCGGGTGCACGTCGACGTCATCGGTGGCTTTCTTGGCTCGGGCAAGACGACCACCATCCTGAACCTGCTGCGGCAGGGGACCTTCGACCCTGCCCGGACGGTGCTGCTCGTGAACGAGTTCGGGCAGGTAGGAGTCGATGGCGCCCTGCTGAGCGGCGAGGGCAGCGCCGTCCGCGAGCTGGCGAGCGGCTGCATCTGCTGCTCGCTGCGGGCGGACTTCGTGAGCCAGATCGAGGACATCGCCGCCACATACTCGCCGGAGCACGTCGTGGTCGAGCCCTCGGGCGTGGCGTCGATGCGCGACGTCCTCCAGGCGATCACCGCTCCGCGGGTGGCGCACCTGATCGACGAGCTACGGACGGTGCTCGTCCTCGACGTCGACGACTACGACTGGTTCGTGGAGATGAGCGAGACCTTCGTCGACGCCCAGATCGGCCTTTCGCAGCTGATCCTTCTCAACAAGAGCGATCTCGCCGCACCGGAGGCGATCGCCGCGGTGACCACCGACATCGAGCGGCGCAACCATGAAGCCGTCGTGCTGCCCACCTCATACGGAGTCTTCTCGTGGGAGGCGGTAGCCCCGCTCCTCGGGCCCGTGCCGTCCCCGGAAGGTCCGAGCGCGCGCCTCGAGGGCTTCGAGTCGTTCTCCCGAGAGATCGCGGGCGTGGTCGACGCCGAGTCCGTGCGGGCCTTCTTCCGCGCCGCTCTCTCGGGCTCGCTGGGCGCCGTCGTCCGGGCCAAGGGCGTGTTCGACACGGACGTGGGGTGCATCCGGCTGGATCTGGCCTCGGGCCGCCTGCATGAGACCCCGTGGGCATGCGGAGGGCCGGGACGGCTCAACCTGGTCGGTCGAGACCTCGACCTTGCGGCTATCGAGGAGGCCCTGGATCCGACCCGGCGTTAGGGAGGGACGGCACGTGAACGACACCAAGAACATCGGCCTGCGCGGCGTCGCCGTCGCGGACACCAAGGTCAGCCACGTGGACGGCCAGGGCGGGCGCCTGATCTACCGCGGATACGACATCGAGGTCCTGGCCGAACGCTCGACCTACGAGGAAGTGGCCTATCTGTTGATACGGGGTGAGCTTCCGGATGCTCGGGAGCTTCAAACCTTCTCCCAGGCGCTCGCCGCACGCAGGCAGCTGCCCCCGGATCTCCTGGCGGTCCTCCGCGCCTGCCACCCCGACACGGCGCCCATGGACGTGCTGCAGGCCTCGGTGCCGCTGCTCGCCCATCACGATCCCCGGCCGGGGGATGGGACCAAGGAGGCGGAGCGCCAACGGGCCCTCGATCTGACCGCCAAGCTCCCGGCCGTCGCGGCGGCCTGGCACCGCGTGCGCCGGGGCTTCGAACCCGTCCCGTCCGACGGCACCCTGTCTCACGCCGCCGACTTCCTGCACATGCTTCACGGCGATGCACCCGACCCCGGATTGGCTCGAGAGCTGGACACCGCCCTGGTCCTGCATGCCGATCACGGGATGAACGCCTCGACGTTCACGGCGCGGACCGTCGTCAGCACCCGCGCGAGCCTCTATGCGGCCGTCTCCGCCGCCCTCGGCGCTCTGTCGGGTGAGCTGCACGGTGGAGCCAACGCCCGCGTCATGGAGATGCTCGAGGAGATCGGCGACGCGGACCGGGTGGACGACTACATCCGGCTCGCCCTCGACAGCGGGGGGCGGATCATGGGGATGGGCCACGCTATCTACCGGACCGACGACCCGCGGGCGGTCATCCTGCAGGGGATGTCCCAGCGGGCCGGGGTGCGGGCGGGCGAACCGAACTGGTTCGAGATCACGCGTCGGGTGCAGGAAGCCACGCAGGCCGGCTTCCGTGAGCGCAAGGGCGCCGAGATCTACCCCAACGTCGACCTGTACTCGGCGTCGTTGTACCACGTCATGGGCATCCCGCGTGACCTCTTCACACCCGTGTTCGCCGTGGCGAGAGTGGCGGGATGGTCGGCCCACGTCATCGAGGAGCGGTACGCGGAGGCCGCGGAGAAGCCCGAGCTCTACCGGCCCCTCTCGGAGTACGTGGGTCGCTACTGCGGTCCCGAGTCCTGCGAGTACGTGCCTCCAGGCGAGCGAAAGTAGGACCCACTGTCGGGGCGGAGTAGTGGGGATTCGCTTGCGCACTATCTAGCCGTGCTTTAGACTACGGCCCATGCATCCGGCGGCGAACACTCCGACCGACGTGTCTCTCGCGTTCACATCGACCGCGAGCCTCGACCGCGCCTGCCTCGTCGCCCTCCTTCTTCTGCTCCCCCGCTAGGGGGAGACATTCGCGCAGCCGGCGCTATCCGGCACGTCACCACCGATCGTTCGCAAGTCAGAGAAGGGGAGAGCTATGTCCACGAGCACCAGAGCAGAGGAACCGTCCCAGGCCGTCCCGGCCGGCCGCAATGTCGACCGACCGGTCGTCTTCTTCGATACCACCCTGCGCGACGGGGAGCAGTCTCCCGGGATCAGCCTCAACAAGTCGGAGAAGGTCGAGATCGCGCAGCAGCTGGTGCGGCTGGGGGTGGACGTGATCGAGGCCGGCTTCCCGGCCACCAGCCCCGGTGATTTCGAGGCCGTGCAGGCCATCGCCCGCGAGGTCACGGGAGCCGTCATCTGCGGCCTCGCCCGGTGCGTGGAGAGCGACATCCGCACCTGCTGGGAGGCCATCAAGGATGCCGAGCGCCCCCGCATCCACACGTTCGTCTCGACGTCCGACATCCACCTCGAGCACCAGATCAAGAAGACCCGTGCCGAGGTGCTCGACCTGACCAAGGAGATGGTGGACCTGGCGGTCTCGCTCTGCCCCGGCGACGTGGAGTTCTCGGCCATGGACGCCACCCGCTCGGACGTCGACTTTCTCGCACAGGTCATCCAGGTGGCCGTCGAGGCCGGCGCGACGACGATCAACGTGCCCGACACCGTCGGCTACACGCTTCCCGCCGAGTTCAGTGCCCTGATCGAGACCCTGCACCGGAAGGTCCCGCGTTTGGCGGAGGTGGTGGTCTCGGTGCATTGCCACAACGATCTGGGGCTGGCGGTGGCCAACTCCCTGGCCGCCATCGAGCATGGCGCCACGCAGGTCGAGGTCGCCATCAACGGGCTGGGCGAGCGCGCCGGGAACGCCGCCCTGGAAGAGATCGCCATGGCGCTGGTCACGCGCAAAGACGTGCTGCAAAGGCCCGTCAACATCGTGACGACAGAGATCGCCCGCACCAGCCGGATGGTCTCCAACCTGACCGGGTACCAGGTGCAGCCGAACAAGGCGATCGTGGGCAAGAACGCGTTCGCGCACGAGTCGGGCATCCACCAGGACGGCGTGCTCAAAGAGCGCACGACCTTCGAGATCATGCACGCCAAGGACATCGGCCTGGGCGAGTCGGACATCGTTCTGGGCAAGCACTCCGGCCGCCACGCGCTGAAGGCCCGGCTGGCCGAGCTGGGCATCCACTTGACGGGTGAGGAGCTCGACGAAGCCTTCCGCCGCTTCAAGGTGATCGCCGACAAGAAGAAGCAGGTGACGGCGCTCGATCTGGAGGCCCTCGCCAACGAGGAGATCCGCGAGCGCGAGGACCTCTATCAGCTGACGCGTTTCTACGTCTCGTCCGGCTCGGACATCATCCCCACCAGTCAGGTGGAGGTGCTCAGGCAGGGCGAGGCTCAGAGCGGCAAGGCGTTCTCCGGCGGGTCGGTGGAGTCCATCTTCCTGGCCATCGACGACGCGGTCGGGCTGTCCGGCACGCTGATGGACTACCGGGTGAGGTCGGTCTCCTCGGGGAAGGACTCGCTGGCCGAGGTGCGCGTGGTGGTGGAGGTCGACGGGCGGACGTTCGCCGGTCAGGCGGTCGCGATCGACGTGCTGGGGGCTTCGGCCAAGGCCTATATGCGGGCCCTCAACAACGTGGCCCAGCACCGAGAGGCGAGCGGAGCGCGGCCGGATAGGGTCTTCTGATCTCGTCTGTTAAGATGAGGACCCGATGACACGGGCCTCCGGACGACTTCTTCCCGCCGTCCGACTGCCCCTGAGCGCCGACTATGGAAGGGGAGGTCGTGGTCTTCCATCCCGTTGACACGCAGGCAGCGATCGAGTTCGGCGGCTCCGAGCTACGGGTCGCTCGCCTTGCCTCCGCCCTCGATGGGGGCCTCGACGAGCTGCACCGACTGCCTTTCGGAATCCGGATCTTGCTCGAGAACGTCTTGCGGCACGCCGGCACCGGCGCCGTGACCGAGGAGCACGTGCGCGCGACCGCTTGTTGGAGCGCTGCCTCGGCCGACCGGCCCGAGATCCCCTTCATGCCGGCTCGGGTCCTGTTGCAGGACTTCACGGGCGTCCCTTGCGTCGTCGATCTGGCGGCCATGCGGGCGGCGATGGCAAGCTCCGGCGGCGACCCGTATCGCATCAATCCGCACGTGCCGGTCGACTTGGTGATCGACCACTCGGTGCAGGTCGATTACTACGGGACCGCCGACGCCTACGCCCGGAACACCCGCTTGGAGGTGGAGCGCAACCACGAGCGGTACGCCCTCTTGCGCTGGGCGCAGAACGAGTTCCGCAACGTGCGCGTGGTCCCGCCCGGCACGGGCATCGTGCACCAGATAAACCTGGAGTATCTCGCGGCCGTGGTCCAGGAGCGGGAATTCCAGGGAGGCTCGTGGGCCTTTCCCGACACGGTCGTAGGCACCGACTCGCACACCACCATGATCAACGGGCTAGGCGTGCTCGGGTGGGGAGTGGGGGGGATCGAGGCCGAGGCGGTGATGCTCGGTCAGCCCTACTTCATGCTGCTGCCCGACGTCGTCGGGGTGCGCCTCGTGGGGAGCTTGCCCGCGGGCGCGACCGCGACCGACCTGGTGCTGACGCTGACCAAGCTCCTCCGCGGCGTCGGAGTAGTCGGCCGTTTCGTCGAGTACTTCGGGCCCGGCTTGGCCGGCCTTACAGTCGCCGATCGGGCCACCATCGCCAACATGGCTCCCGAATACGGCGCCACGTGCGGCCTGTTCCCCGTCGACGAGCAGACCTTGCGATACTTGGGGGCGACCGGCCGCAGTGCCGACCAGGTGGCCATGGTGGGCGAATACTGCCGCCAGCAAGGCCTCTTCAGAGCGCCCGACGACCCGGAGCCGGAATACACCAAGGTGCTGGAGTTCGATCTCGGCGAGGTTCGGCCGAGCGTGGCCGGCCCTCGTCGGCCCCAGGACCTCATCCTCATGAACGCCGTCGGAGAGAGCTTCCGCACCGCTCTTCCCGCCATGGCGCAGGCGGGCGGCCGTGCCGACACGACCGTGTGCTCAGCCGAGGTCTGCCTGATCGGCGAGCACGGCGAGAACCTGGGGAGGTTCGAGGACGAGGGCGGGAGCCCCGCGGCGGCGAGCGCGGCGACCGAGTCGGCCCCGCCGATCGACCCGCAGGCCATCGCCGACGCGACGTTCACCCTGGCCGACGGCGCAGTCCTCATCGCCGCCATCACCAGCTGCACCAACACCTCGAACCCGGCCGTGATGTTGGGGGCCGGTCTGCTGGCCCGAAATGCAGTGCGGCGGGGGCTCAAGGTGAAGCCCTGGGTCAAGACCAGCACGTCACCGGGCTCGCGTGTCGCGTCGGCCTACTTCGAGCGCTCGGGTCTCATGGCCTACTTGGAGGCACTCGGATTTCACATCGTCGGCTACGGATGCATGACCTGCATCGGCAACGCCGGACCGCTGCCCGCGCCCATCGTGACCGGCATCACTGAGGAGCGCCTGGTGACCGCGGCGGTGCTCAGCGGCAACCGCAACTTCGAGGCCCGTATCCATCCGCTGGTACGGGCCAACTACCTCGCTTCCCCCATGCTGGTGGTCGCGTACGCCCTCGCGGGGACGGTGGATATCGACCTCACCACGGAGCCTCTCGGTCACGACCCCTCGGGCGCCGCGGTCTACCTTCGCGACATCTGGCCCCCTGACGACGAGGTTCAGCGTGTCGTGCGGGAAGCTGTGGGCCCCGACCTGTTCCGGGAGCGCTACGCCAGTCTGGGCGAGGGCGACGAAGCGTGGCGAGATCTGCAGGTGCCGTCCGGGGATCTCTACGCGTGGGACGAGGCCTCCACCTACGTTCGCCGACCGCCCTTCTTCACCGACCGCAGCCCGGGGCCGGCGGCGCGCGAGGACATCTGTGGCGCGCGCATCCTGGGCATATTCGGCGACTCGGTCACCACCGACCATATCTCTCCGGCGGGGTCCATAGCCGTCGATTCCCCGGCGGGCAGGTATCTGACCTCGCTGGGTGTGGCCGCGTCGGACTTCAATACGTACGGGTCCCGTCGGGGAAACCACGAGGTCATGATGCGGGGCACCTTCGCCAACGTGCGCATCCGCAACCTGATGCTCGATCAGCAAGAGGGTGGCTGGACCATCCACCGGCCTTCAGGCGAGCTGGTCAGCATCTACGACGCAGCCATGCGCTACCTGGACGAAGGCACCCCGAGCGTCGTGCTGGCGGGCAAGGAGTACGGGTCGGGGAGCTCCCGGGACTGGGCGGCCAAGGGGCCGGCCCTCCTCGGAGTGCGCGCGGTGATAGCCGAGAGCTTCGAGCGGATACACCGGAGCAACCTGGTCGGCATGGGCATCTTGCCGCTGCAGTTCGAGCCGGGCGCGAGCGCGGCCTCCCTCGGCCTGACGGGCAGTGAGTCCCTGGACATCAGCGGCATCGCGGGCGACGACTTCCGGCCCGGGGGCCGCGTCGAGGTGCGGGCGTGGCGGGACGGTGCCTCGTCCGGCGAGGCCTCCGATCTGGTCTTTCCGGTGATCGTGCGCCTGGACGCGTCGATCGACCTCGAGTACTACCGCAGCGGAGGCATATTACCCCACGTGCTCGGCGTGATGAGGAGGTCGGCATGAAGACTCCGCGCGTTCAGCTGCTGCACACGGAGGGCTGCGCGGCGGAGAACGCCGCCGCGGCCCGTGTCGCCCTTCGGGAGGCCCTGAGAGAGGTCGGTCTGGTCGACCACCCGGTCGAGGACGTGCTCGTGGAGACCGAGGAGCAGGCCCTCGCCTTCGGCTTCGTCGGCGGCCCGGCCATCATGGTGGACGGGGTCGATGTCGATCCCATGGTGCGAGGCATGCGCCCCGGCGGGCTTGGATGCCGGGCTTACATCACACCCGATGGCTACTCCGCCGCCCCACCGCTGGGCATGATCGTCGCCGCATTGCGCGAGGCCCTCGAGTAGCAGCGACGGCGGGTGGTTCGGGCCCGGCTGGTCGCGGGCCGCGGCGCGTCGCCGGCCTCGCGCCTCGCGGGCGATGTCACCCCGGCTACGAGGCGTATCCCTCGAAGTTCTCGAGCACCATCTGCTTGCGGGGGATCTCGAGCTCGCTCAGGATGTTCCGCATGGCCTCGACCATCGGCGGCGGGCCGCTCACGTAGTAGGTCCACTCCGAGGCATCGGGCAGCTCCGCGCCCACGATCTCCCGGTCGATGCGACCGCGATGACCCGTCCATGAGTCTGACGGGTCTGAGAGGATGTTGACCAGGCGCACTCCCGGCAGACTTCCGGCGATCGCGGCCAGCTCATCTCCGAACGTGATCGTCTGCTCCGAGACGTTACCGAAGAGGATCGTCAGCTGAAGACCCTCCGGCATGCCGCCGCCGTACCCGTCGGCCAGGGAGCGTAGGATGCTCCGCACCGGAGTCACTCCGATGCCGCCCGTCAGAAAGGCGATCTTTCGGAGCCCCTCCCGGATCGTGAAGGCGCCGAACGGGCCCTCCATGCGCACCTCGGTGCCCATGGCCAAGCCGTCCAGTGTGTTCTTGAAGTCGGAGCCCGTCAGGCGGGTGGTGAACTCGAGGAAGGGCTCGGTGGGCGAGCTCGAGTGCGTGAAGTGCTTCGTGAGCGGCTCGTGACTCCCGGGTATGTCGATGACGAACCACTGGCCGGGCTTGAACTGGTAGTCGCCGGGCCGCTCGAAGCGGAACGTGGTGATGCCGGGCGTACGGGGATGCTTCTCTACCAGCTTGGTCGCGAACTTCACGGCGGGCACGTGGCTCCTCCTCCGGGCGAGATGGCGGTCGGATTGCAGCATGCCCATCCCCGAGACCTTCGTAACCCTTGGCCACGCTACAATGTGCCGATGTCCACGCCTGATACCCAACCCGCAGTCACGAGTGCCCCGGGCCCGGTCTCGATCGCGGCCTGCCCCGGATACGAGCTCGACGAGGTACGCTCCGCCCTGCGCTCCCTTCTCGAGCCCCTCGGGGGGATGGCGGCCTTCGTCTCGCCGGGGGAGCGCATCGGCCTCAAGGTCAACCTTCTCATGGCGACCACTCCCGAGGCGGCCATCACCACCCATCCCGTCTTCGTGGAGGCGGTGGCGGCCGAGGTCTCGGCGTGCGGGGCTACTCCGTTCATCGTCGACAGCCCGGGCGCCGGTATCCCCAACACCGAAGGCGCCCTGCGACGGGTGTACCGCAAGTCGGGGATGCTCGAGTTGGCCGAGCGCACGGGGATCGAGCTCAATTGGGACACGACCGTGGAGTCTGTGTCCCACCCTGGCGCGTCGCTGGTCAAGCGCCTGGACGTGCTCGCCCCCGTGCTTCGCGCCGACGGGATCATCTCGCTGCCGAAGCTCAAGACCCACTACTTCATGACCTTCACGGGGGCGGTCAAGAACCTCTTCGGGGTGATCCCGGGCTTCGCCAAGCCCGGCTATCACGCCAAGCTGGCCGACCCCGGACGCTTCGCGGACATGCTCCTGGACATCCTCACGTACGTCCGCCCCCGGCTCTCGCTGATGGACGGCATCGTCGCGCTCGAGGGCGACGGCCCCGGCACCGGCGGCCGGCCGCGGGAGGTCGGCGTGATGCTGGGGAGTGCGGACGCCGTGGCTCTCGACGCGGCCGCCTGCCGACTGGTGGGCATCGACCCGGCGCGGGTGGCCACGCTCGTCCGAGCTCAGGAGCGAGGCATGTGGGGAGGGCCGACCGCCTCCCTGCAGCTTACAGGGCCGGCGGCCGATCGCTCCGCCCTTCGTGATTTCGTGGTCCCGGC
>JAJZQZ010000053.1 GCA_021802965.1 Actinomycetes bacterium | reverse complement strand
GAAGACCCCGGGCCGGGAGCTCAAGATGGGGTTGGCCTCGTCGACCTTGGCGAAGCCGTGGTCGGTCATCTCCAGGCCGAAGATGTCGGCCAACTTCTTGGCGTCGGCCGGTGGAGCCATCCCCACGGAGAGGACCACCAGGTCGAACTCCTCCTCCTTGACCCCTTCTTCCGGGGTGGAGTAGCGGATGCTGACGTTGTGGGTCTCGGGATCCTCGCGGCCGAGCGAGACGTAGCTGCGTATGAACTCCACTCCGGGCAGGTTGGCGGCGCGCTGGTAGAAGCGCTCGAAGTCCTTGCCGTAGGAGCGCACGTCGTTGTGGAAGATGGTGCACTCCACGTCGGCGTCATGGTCCTTGGCCAGGATGACCTGCTTCTGAGTGTACGAGCAGCAGACCGCCGAGCAGTAGCTCTGGCCGCCGGGGGTCACCTGCCGGGAGCCCACGCAGTGGATCCACGCGATCTTGTGGGGATGCGCGCCGTCGGACGGGCGGAGCATGTCGCCTTCGTAGGGGCCGGTCGAGCAGAGGATGCGCTCGAAGTCCAGGCTGGTCACCACGTTGGGGTAGACGCCGAAGCCGAAGTCCTTGCGCGGGGACGGGTCGAAGGCCTCGTAGCCGGGGGAGAGGACCACCGCGCCCACCTTGACCGCGAACTTCTCGGCCTTCTGGTGCAGGTCGATGGCCTCGTTCTTGCAGACGCCCACGCAGATGTTGCACTTCTTCTGACTGATGTACAGGCACTGGTTCTCGTCGACGTAGGTGACCAACGGCACGGCCTGCGAGAAGTACATGTGGATGGCTTTGCTGGTGGAGAGCTCCTGGTTGTACTGGTCGTCGACCAGGATGGGGCAGTACTCGGCGCAGGTGCCGCAGCCGGTGCACTTGTCCTCGTGCACGTAGCGAGGCTTCTTGCGCAGGGTGACCAGGAACTCGCCCTCTTCTTCCTCGACCGAGTCGACCTCGGTGTAAGTGAAGATCTCGATGTTCGGGTGCCGGGAGCACTCGATGAACTTGGGCGACTCGATGCACATCGAGCAGTCGTTGGTGGGGAAGGTCTTGTCGAGCTGCGACATCTTGCCACCGATGGTGGGCGCCTTCTCGACCAGGAAGACCCGGTAGCCGGCGGTGGCCATGTCGAGCGACGCCTGGATGCCGCTGATGCCTCCACCGACGACCAGGACGTCGGCCTGGTTGGCCTCAGGGCGAAGCGGGAGGATGCCTTCCACTGCTGCTCTCCCAACCTTTCTGCATCTTCATGGCCGCGGTCCGCCGGAGCGGGCGCCGGACCCTATTGATTGGCCGACCAACCAACCGAGAGACGAAGCACCGACCGGAAGGGTCCTTGGTCGGGATGCCGCGCGCTCGGGGGTGAGACGCGGATATCCTACGGGGGGGACCGGGAAAGTTCAAGACCGCGATTCACGGATGGTCAGTGCTCGCGACGCGTGCCCGGTCGGCGCGGGAAAGCTCCTCGTACCCGGTGCGCTCACCCAGGCGGCGGCCGGTCCTGAAGGCGGGCAGCCAAGAGTCCAGCAAAGGAAGGGGGGACCTTTCGGTCCCCCCTGAATGTTGGGCCTTTCGGCTGGGGCTTTAGGCGCCTGGCTACCCCGTTACGCCGAGAGACACGGTCAAGGTACCTTGGATGGGTAGGCAATAAACTGCACATTAGTGGATTCTAATCGTCCCCTCCGAGGGTAGGCACGCCTGTCATCGCCGGCACCGAAGGTAGTTTCCCTAGCGATTGACTTCTGGTGCATGGATCTTACACTGGGAGTAGCTGTGTCGATGAGCGCAGTCCCCTTGTCGAGACGGGACTGCAGACCCGAGGGGGTCGGTATGAAGCGTCTACTCTTAGCAGCGGCATCGGCGGCGGTCCTGTGCCTGGCCATCTCGGTGCCGGCTCTGGCCGCAGACATCACTGTCAACCCAGGGGAATCGATCCAGGCGGCCATCGATGTCGCCGCTCCAGGAGATACGGTGCGTGTCGCTGCCGGCGCCTACAACGAAAGCATAACCCTGAAGGACGGGGTGACCGTTCAAGGCGCCGGTGCCGAGATCACCACCATCAGTGGTGAGGCTGGGTCCGACCCCCCGGCTGCTGTACGGGCGATCGATGTGGGCCCCAGCACGCGGATCGATGGATTCACCATCGTCGATACGTACGCCGGCATCTGGAACCAACGGTCCTCGACCGTCATAACCAACAACATCATCGCCGGAGGTGAAGGGGGGATCGCCAACTTCGAATCATCACCGACGATTGATAGTAACGTCATCGTCGGAGGTAGTGACCATAATGACGGAATCAACAGTGTAAGAATCTACTCAGATTATGCGGCACCGACGATCACAAATAACATAATAGTCAGCAACGGCTTGAACGGAATATGGAGCTACAACTGCTCCGGAACTATAGCTAACAACGTTATATCAAACAATGGAAATTGCGGTATAAAAGTGCATGGTGGTTCTTTGTTAATAACCAACAACACTATTATAGGAAACAGTTCCTGCGGAATCAGCCAAGATGATAGCGACTCATCGCTTATCACAACCAACAACATCATTTCTGGCAGCGATGTTGGTCTTTACCGCGTTATCGGTTCGCCGTCGACAAACCAAATCGACTTCAATGACGTCTATGGCAACACGTCGGACTATCTGAACTGCTCGGCGGGAGCAAACGACATCTCGGCGGCCCCCGATTTTGTGGCGGGCTCCTACCATTTGCGGGCTACGTCCCCGTGCATCGATGCGGGGACCAACGGTGCCTCCGGCCTGCCCAGCACCGACTTTGAGGGCGATACCCGCGTGTTGGACGGCAACGGCGATGGCTCGGCAATAGTGGACATAGGGGCCGACGAGTACCGCAATCTGCCGCCCACGGCCGATGCTGGAGACGACCAGACCGTGGAGCAAACCTCCCCTGCCGGTGCCATGGTCACCCTTGACGGCTCGGGCTCCTCCGACCCCGAAGGCGCCCCATTGACCTACGCGTGGACGTGGGACGGGGGTTCGGCTACCGGCATCAACCCCACGGTGATGTTGCCGCAGGGAACTACCACGGTGACCCTGGTGGCGCATGATGGTATGGCGGATTCAGCCCCAGATACGGTCGACATCACGGTCCAGGACACCACAGCGCCTGAGATAAGCGTCTCCGTCACCCCGAGGGTGCCGTGGTCGCCCAATCACAAGATGGTCGCGATCACCGCAAGGGTCACTGTCACGGACATCTGTGATCCCGGTGTCGATGTGGTTCTCACTTCCATCACAAGCAACGAGCCTGATGACGCCGTTGACAACGGGGACGGCAATACGGTCGATGACATCCAAGGTGCTAGTTTCGGCGCTGAAGACTACGGGTTCCTCCTGCGTGCAGAGAGAGCCGGCGCCGGTACCGGACGTGTCTACACGATCATCTACACGGCAACAGACGCTTCGGGGAACAGCGCGAACGGAGTGGCGACGGTGGCCGTGCCGCGTTGAGGCTCGGGTCAATGGTCGAGGAGGCTGCTGAAGATCGATGAAGATCGAGGCCTTGGCCGCCTGGGCGCACTGGACGGTGCGTGGGCGGCACCACGACACGCCGAGAAATGGAAAGCCCCGCTTGCGCAGGGCTCTCATTCATCTACGCGCCCGACAGGATTCGAACCTGTGGCCTTCGGATTCGTAGTCCGACGCTCTATCCAGCTGAGCTACGGGCGCAACCTGGCGGAGAAGGAGGGATTCGAACCCTCGGTAGGAGCATTCACTCCTACACTCGCTTAGCAGGCGAGCGCCTTCAGCCGGCTCGGCCACTTCTCCCTGTGCGTTCCCGAGGTCGTCCGTAGTGGCGGTGCGATCCCGGTCGCGCGGAGGCCTATTGTAACAGAGCGACGCGCCTTCCTACGACTGCCCGTACACGGGCACGAGAGCCCCCGAGACCACGGCTGCTGCGTCCGAGCATAGGAAGAAGATCACCTCGGCCACCTTCTGGGGACTCGGCCATGGGGTGGGGTCGGCGTCGGGTTGGAGCGCCCGGTTGCCCGGAGTGTCGACGTTGCGCGGAAGGATCGCGTTGACACGGATCCCTCGGGGCTTGAGCTCCAGAGCGAGGCTCTTGGTGAGCGTGATCACGCCGCCTTTGGCGACCGCGTATGCGAGCTGTCCTCCTCGTCCCTCGACCGGGGTGGAGTTCGCCGAGTTGACGATCGCCCCACCGTCCCTCATGCTGGGGATGGCTTCGCGCAGCAGATAGAAGACGGCGTCGAGGTTGCTCGCGATCTGCGCGCGCCAGAGCTCGTTCGTTGTGGCGGCGATGCGCCCGGGAGCGTAGCTGCCCATCAGGTTCACCACGACGTCGATGCGACCGAAGCAATCGACCACCTCTGTCACCAGGGGAGGAGATTGGGCGGGGTCGCTGAGATCGGCTTCCTTGAGGAGACAGCGGGTGTCGGGGATGCCCAGGGCGGCCGCCAGATCTTCGAGCCGGTCGTGATGTCGCGACACCAGCACCACATTATCCCCCGCGGCCGCGAACATGCGCGTGACCTCGTGCCCGAGCCCGCCGCTCGCGCCCGTGATCAGGACCACTCTCGCCGCCGTGCCGGTTCGTTCCACAGTGCGACCTCCCTCCACGAGCCGATATGCGGATAGTGGCGAGCGCCTGCTGTGCCGTCCGCCTTGGCTGATACTCTACCGGATGCGGCAGCTGCGGTGGGGGTGGTTGTTCGGTGGTTTCGGCCAAGGTGAAGTTCAGGCGGAGGGTCGCGGCGGTGACGGCGTTGCTGATCGTCGTGGGGGCCGTCGTCCTGGTGTGGGCCTTGCTCCGGACGGAGAACTCCTCGTCCTTGGCCGACGGTGCCGGTGGTAGAACCAGGTCGACCATGTTGGCGGCCGTGCTGGTACCGGCCGGCCTCGCCGCCAGCGACGACGAGCACATCCTGGTCCAGGACGAGCTCCCCCCGGTGGCCCGTGTGGACTACGCGGCCTTCCCTTCGCTCGATCCCCCCGTGGACCCGAAGGGCCGGGTCTGGTACGTCGCCACCACCGGCGACGACGCCGCCCCCGGGACGGTCGACCGCACGCTCCGCACCATCCAGTCGGCTCTGGCGCGCGCCTCCGACGGTGATACCGTCTTGGTCCGTCAGGGCACCTATGCCGCTCCCGGACTCGACCTGTCCCGCTCTCGCTTCCTTCTCTCGGCCTACCCCGGCGAAGACGTGATCGTGGTGCCCAAGGCCGACGGCGACGGGACGGGGCTCACCATCGCGGCGCCTGGGCAGCACGACGTGACCGTGCGCGGTCTGACGCTGCAGGGCTTCAGAGACGTCGGCGTCCTTCTCGGCAACCCGGTGACCGTGCGGAGGGTGGTGCTGGACGGTCTCACCGTCTCCGGGAGCGCCGAGGGCGTCGATGGGGACGTTCGCCGAGGGACGGTCGCGATCGACGGCCTGGCCGTCCGCCACGTGACCCTGCGCGAGATACGGCGGATCGGTTTTCAGTTCGGCGAAGCGGCGGGCCGGAACGTGCGCATCACCGGACTGCACGTGCAGATGGCGGAGTCAGCGTCCACCGACTCGGGCAGCGACGGCCTGGCCTTCGAGGCGGGCGACAACGTCCTCATCGAGAACAGCATCATCGAGGGAGCAGCCGCCGACGGCATCGACCTCAAGGCGAGCCGTGCGGCGGTCGTCAACACCGTGGTGCGTCATGTGGGGAGGAACGGGGTCAAGTTGTGGGCGGGCGGCGATGTCATCAACAGCGTCGTCTACGACACGGGAGCCGACGCTCAGCTCGTGACCGAGGGAGGCAGCTACCGCATCCTGGGCTCGACGTTCGCGTACCACCTCATGCGTGGCGGGCGCTCGTACGCGGCCACGTTCGGCCAACCCCAGGCGTCCGGCGACGTCCTCATCGCGGGCAGCGTCTTCTTTCAGCAGCCCGGTCCACTGTACGTGTCATCGAAGATGAAGCTGCGGGTGGAGCGCTCCGACTTCTGGGGCTTCCCGGACCGGGTGGTCGACCACGGGCAACAGTCGTGGGATGCCTCGAACCTGTACTCGATGCCCGGGACCGGCAACCTGGCCGCCGATCCCCGGTTCGTTGCCCCCGAGAGCGACGACTTCCACCCCGGCGAAGACAGCCCCTTGTTCGGGGCCGGCGGTGTGGGGGCCGGCGCGCCCGGCTTCGACCTCGTGCTCGAGGCCCGAGACCCGGGCGATTATACGATCGGGGCCTACCAGACCGGGGCCACGCCTCGCCTCAGCTTCGCCGACGTACCCTTCGACGATCCCTACCGGGAAGCCATCGTATCTCTGGCCCAGGCGAAGGTGGTCGGCGGATACGCGGGTCCCAACGGGGTGATGCTGTTCAAGCCGGCCGACCCCGTGCGGCGGGCGCAGTTCGCGAAGATGATCTGTGGGGTGCTCGAGATCCCGGTGACCGAGGACCTCGAGGCGTCCTTCACCGATCTGGGCCATGACGATTCTAAGCTGCTCTATCCGCACGACTACGTGGCAGCGGCCGCCGCGGCCGGCATCACCAAGGGACTCGATCCCGACGTGTACGGGCCGAACGTGTTCGGCCCGTACGAGAACATCACGAGGGCTCAGGTGGTGACCATGATCGTCCGGGGCGCGGAGAAACTGGCGCCGAAGGCCCTGTCCGCCCCCCCTGCGGGCTTTGCCGGCGCCTTGGGTGATTTCTCACCGCAGCATGCCCCGGCGATGCGCAGAGCCGAGTATAACGGCCTGTTGGCGGGGGTGACCAAGTACGGTCCGGAGTGGGACCCGTGGCGGCCGGCGACCCGGGGAGAGGTGGCACAGATGCTGTACGCGCTCGCGGCGCGGCTCTGAGGGAGGGTCCAGGCATGCGTGATTTAGGGCGCTCGCCCAGGCTTGTCGAGTACGGTCTACCCGCGCTCACCGTCATGTTCGGGATGCAGACCTTCCGCACCTTGCTGCCCCTACTGGTCTATCTTCTGCGCGACCGCATGGGCTGGACCGCGCCTCTGCTCGGCGTCTACGCTCTCGCGCTCTTCGCGCTCAGCTTCCTCGCGGCGCCTCTCTGGCGCCTGCTCGGCGTGCAGCGCACGGTGGTCGTCACTGCCGGCGGCCTCGGCGTGCTGCGCCTGGGCATGCAGCTGTGGAGGGGCGATCCGGTGGTGGTGCTCGGTCTGGCGAGCCTGGCGACCGTGTTCTTCATCATCTTCGTGCCCTCGTACCTTCTGACCGCGCGCGGAAGAGGGATCGCACCCACCTCCCGCTTCGCGATCGCGGTCCTCCTCGGACTGCTGCTCGACACGGCCCTTCATGGCGTGCTTCTGACCTGGGACCTGGTCTGGCGCGAGGACTTCTGGGCGGCGGCGCTCGCGGCCGTCCTGGTGGTCGGCCAGTTGGCGCTCGTCGCCCTGTGGCGGCGGCCCGGGGCCGCCGCCGGAGGGAGGGAGGGGATGGTGGCCGCCACCGGCTCCATCAGCTTCGGGGCCGGTCGGTCTCTGCCGGTGCTGGGGGTCGGCCCCCTTCTGGCTCTCGCGTTGCTCGTCTTCGAGAACATAGCTCGGTTGGGGGCGCTCACGGGCTGGCGGCTTTCCCTCTCATACGCGGTGGTGATGCTGGCGCAGACGGGTGGCGTCGTCGTGGCCGTAAGGGTCGCGCGCCGCCCCCTGCCTCCGTCGATGCCGGGTCTCTCGATCCTAGGAGTGTTGCTGGTCCTGACGACCGCGGTGCCTCCCCGGGGCATCCTTCTGCCCGTCGTCGAGCTGGTCGTCGGGCAACTCAGCTTGGCGGCTCTGGTCGTTGTCCTTCTGCAGGGGGTCGGCGGGGGCGGGCATGCCCCTTCGCGCCCCGCGCGTCTCAGCGCGGCGAGCGGCGCCGGGATGCTCGTCCTGGTGGTGCTGCTCTTTCTCACCTATTCCGGCTACGACATCGCCCTGCCCTTCTCGGCCGATGTGCTGCTGCCGGCGGCAAGCGCCATCCTGGCCGTCTGCGCCGTGACCTCGGCGTTCGGGTTGCGTGAAGCGAGCAGGCTGCTGAAGAGTGACGCTTCGCCGCCAGGGCGCGATGGACGGGTGCGAGGCAAGGACGCAGGGAGTGGGAATAGCAGCGCTATTTGCGCGACCGAGAACGCCGCATCGCGCCGTCCAGTGCGCCCTGGGGGCCAAGGCTTCGTTCTTCAGCAGCCTTCCAAGGTGGCCACCGACACGCTGGGCTTGGAGGAGCGCGCCGGCGCGCGCGCCGGTCGGGGTGATCGCCTGCCGGTCATCGTCGCCGTCGCCCTGCTCGTGCTGCCTGTCGCCGTCTTCGTCCAGGTTCATCCTCGGTCGGCCCCGCCACCGACCCGAGAGGTCCGCGTCATGACCTTCAACGTCCACAACGGAGCCGGCACCAGCGGCCGCCTCGGCCTTGAAGCTTTGGCCCGCGCTATCGAGCAGCAGGACCCAGATATCGTGGCCCTGCAGGAGGTCGACCGAGGCTGGGTCATCGACGGGTCGACGGATCTGGTCGAGTGGCTCTCGCAACGGCTTCAGATGTGGAACTACGCGTACGGGCCGACGGCCGGGCCCTTGTGGGGCAACGCGATCCTCAGTCGCTACCCGCTGGTGGGCCACGACGCGCAACCGCTGCCGACGGACGACCTGCTGTTGCGACGCGGCTACATCAAGGCGAGCATCGACACGGGTGGGGGGACTCCACCGCTGCAGGTCATCGCCACCCACTACCATCACCTCTCCGATGGCAGCGCCATCCGAGTGCAGGAGTCGCAAGCCATCCTCGATGCCTGGGGAGGCCGGCCTGACACCGTCGTCATGGGCGATCTGAACGGCGAGCCGGGGTCCCCGGAGATCGAGATGCTCCGCCGGGCGGGCTTGGTCGAGGCGCTTCAGTACGCGGGGATTCGGCCCGGGCTCACCTTCGCCTCGGACGATCCGTACCAGCGCATCGACTACATCTGGGTAAGCCCCGACCTTGCGGCCACGGCGGGCGGCGGGGTCCAAGCCGTCCAGCTGACCACCGGCACGGCCTCCGATCATCTGGGTATCGCGGCGAGCCTGCCGCGTTAGGGGGGCGGAACCCCGGGTCGACGCGGTATACTGGTTCTGCACGTACTGCTAGGGGAGCGCATGGCGCTGAGAGTGTGGCTCGACCACTGACCCTGCGAACCTGATCTGGGTAATTCCAGCGAAGGGAAGCAAACGCACACTCGGATATGCCAGGGCGCCGGAATCTCGGGCGCCCTTCTGCATTCTCGACTCTCTCCCGGCAGCCGGCGGACAGGGCGGCTCATTCACGAGCGCCGTCACTGACGGAAGGAGCGGACGAGGGTGCACGTGGTGATAGTGGCGAGCGGATCGGGCGTCGCGGCGGGAACGGTCGATGTCGCCGAGGTGGGGGCGGCTGCCGCCGGCTCGTGGGTCGATGGTCGGCTGGCACGCTCGGTGCTCGCGTCTGCCGACCTGGTCGTCGCCGCCGACGGGGGCGCCGACCTTCTGAGATCGATCGGGTCGCGTCCAGACGTACTGGTAGGCGACTGCGACTCGGTCTTGTCGTCTACCCGGCGGCTCCTGCTGGACGATGGGGTGGAGGTGGTCGAGTTCTCCACAGCCAAGGACGAGACCGACACCGAGCTCGCGCTCCGGCTGGCCGTGGACCGCGACGCCACCCGCATCACGGTCTTGGGCGTCCTCGGCGGGCCGCGCCTCGACCACCTTGTGGGCAACCTCTTACTGCTGACGGCGCCCTGGCTGCGAGGGTGCGAGGTGCGGCTGCTCGATCGGGCGACCGAGGTGTTCCTTGCCCGCGGCGACGCCACCTTGGCCGGGGCACCCGGGGAGCTCGTGTCCCTCCTGGCGCTGACTCCCGTCGTCGAGGACGTGCATACCGAGGGCCTCGCCTACCCGCTTCGCGGTGAGCCTCTCTACCAGGGAGCGACCCGCGGCGTCAGCAACGAGCTCACCGCTGAGCCGGCGCGTGTGCGACACGGCGCCGGCGAGCTGTTGGTCATCCAGTATCGGGGTCTCGAACGAGCCGACCCCGAAGCCCATGCTCGAGAGGAGAACCATGCGAAGTGAACTGAGATCCTTTCCGCCGGCGGCCCACGTGGCGGTAGTCGCGGCCGCGATCGTGGTGCTGCTGCTGGCAGCCGCCGGTTGCGGAGGCGGCGGCCCGACCACGAGCTCGGCTCCCGCCGCGCCGACGACGTCGGCCGGTGCCGGCGGCTCGGGGGGCAGCAGTACCACGGCGGCTCAGGCTGGGGGCGAGGTGGTCGTCATGACCCACGACTCCTTCGCCGTCTCGGACGCAGTGCTTGCCGCGTTCACCGCTCAGACCGGACTCGAGGTCAAGGTGCTCAAGTCGGGGGACGCCGGCGCGATGCTCAATCAAGCGATCCTGGCCAAGGACAACCCGCTGGCCGACGTCATGTACGGGGTCGACGACACCTTTCTCTCGCGCGCGCTGGACGCCGGCATCTTCGAGCCCTACGAGTCGCCCGGCTTGAAGAACGTGCAGGCGTCTCTGCAGCTCGATCCGCAGCACCGGGTGGCTCCGATCGACATCGCCGACGTGTGCGTCAACTACGACAAGAAAGCCTTCGCCGGCGCCGTGAAACCGCCGGCCACCCTACGCGATCTGACCAACCCCGAGTACCGGGGCAAGCTGGTGGTCGAGAACCCGGCCACGTCGTCTCCCGGCCTGGTCTTCTTGCTGCTGACCATCGCCCAGTTCGGCGAGACCGGGGAGTACACCTGGCAGGACTATTGGAAGGACCTGGTCAAGAACGACGTGCTCGTGGACGCCGGCTGGGAGGAGGCCTACTACGGGTCGTTCTCGGGCGGGTCCGGCAAAGGCGAGCGCCCGCTCGTGGTCTCGTATTCGTCGTCGCCGGTGGCGGAGGTGGTGTTCTCCGAGACGCCGCTGAAGGAGGCGCCCACCGGGGTGGCGCCTCCGGTCGCGCGCACGCAGATCGAGTTCGCCGGAGTGCTCAAGGGGGCCAAGAACCCCGAGGGGGCGCGGAAGTGGGTCGACTTCATGCTCTCGAAGCGCTTCCAGGAGGACATGCCCCTGCAGATGTTCGTCCGCCCCGCGAGCGACGAGGCGCAGATGCCGCCGGTCTACGCACAACCGGGAGTCGCCGTGGGAACGCTCACCTACGTGTCTAACGACCTGGTGAGCTACGAGTCCATCGGTAAGGATCGCGACCGCTGGATCGAGGAATGGACGGCGATCGCCCTGCCGTGAGCGCACCGGGTACGTCCGGTGACGGGGCACGGTCCGGGGGCTCTGCTCTTTCCGGGCCGCGCCCCGGCGCGGGACGGGGCCGGGGATGGCGGGTGGGCGCCTACGCCCTCGCGGCCATCCCCCTCGCGTACTTCGTCTACCTCTTCCTCTACCCGCTGGCGAGCATCCTTTGGGTCAGCCTCGTCCTCGAAGGGCGGCTCGACCTCAGGCCCTTCGCCGAGATCGTCACGCGCAGCTCGCTACGGGCGGCGATCTGGTTCTCGTTCTGGCAGGCCACGGTCTCGACTTTGATCACCATGGTGGTCGGCCTACCGGCGGCCTACGTCTTCGCGCGCTATCGATTCCCGGGCAAGGGACTCATGCGGGCGATGGTCACCATCCCGTTTGTGCTGCCGGCGGTCGTGGTGAGCTCGGCCTTCGTCGCCTTGCTGGGGCCGTCGGGCTTCCTGGGCCTCGACCTGCGGCACACCGTCTGGGCCGTGCTCATCGCGCATGTCTTCTACAACTACGCGGTCGTGGTGCGTACGGTCGGCGGGCTCTGGGCCCACCTCGACCCGCGGATCGAGGACGCCGCGCGCATGCTGGGCGCGGGTCGGCTGCGCACGTTCCGCGAGGTCACGTTCCCCCTGCTGCGGCCCGCCCTCGCGGCGGCCGCCTCCATCGTCTTCCTCTTCACGTTCACGTCGTTCGGCGTGATTCTGATCCTCGGTGGACTGCGCTACGCGACCATCGAGGTGGAGATATACCGTCAGGCCACCAGCTTCTTGCACCTAGGTCTGGCCGCGGCGCTGGCCGTCGTGCAGCTGGTCGGGCTGACGGTCATCCTGTTCGTGTACAACCGCTACCAGGAGCGACGGTCGGTGGAGCTCGGTCTCCGGGCGGCTGTCGAAACGGAGCGAAAGCCGCGGACACGCGGGGAGCACGCCTTCGTGTGGGGCACTCTCGGCTTCACGGGAGTGTTCCTGGGGGTGCCCCTCCTGGTGCTGGTGGAACGATCCTTCCGGACCACGTCCGGCTACGGCCTGGGCTACTATCGCGCTCTGGCCTCTACCGCGGGCGGATCTCTCTTCGTGCCGCCGGTGGAGGCCCTGCGCAACTCGCTCGGGTTCGCTGTCGTGGCGACCGTGGTCGCGGTGGCGGTGGGCCTGATGTCGGCGAGCGTCATCGCCTACAGAAGGGATTGGAGCGGCCGGACCTTGGACCTCCTCATCATGCTGCCGTTGGCCACGTCGGCAGTGACCATCGGCCTGGGATTCATCGTAGCCCTCGACCGGCCCGTCGACCTGCGCACGTCCCCATGGCTCATCCCGTTGGCCCACTCGCTGGTGGCGGTCCCCTTCGTGGTCCGCACCGCTTTGCCTGTCTTGCGCTCGGTCAAGGGGAGGCTCCGTGAGGCCGCCGCGGTCCTGGGCGCCCCGCCGGCTCGAGTGTGGCGCGAGATCGACCTGCCCATCGTGGCCCGATCGGCTCTGGTGGGCGCGGGCTTCGCCTTCGCCATCTCGCTGGGGGAGTTCGGGGCCACGGCCTTCATAGCCCGTCCCGATAGACCCACCGTGCCCATCGCGATCTTCCGGCTTCTCAGCCGACCGGGAGCGGTGAACTCCGGCCAGGCCATGGCTCTCAGCACTGTGCTGATGGTGGTGACCGCGCTCTCCATCGGCCTCATCGAGCGCTTCCGTGTCGGTGAGGCGGGGGAGTTCTGATGACCGCCGCCACCACTCGGCGGGCCGGCTGATGCTGGAGGCCCGAGGTCTAACGGTGCGCTACGGCGCGGTCGCGGCCCTGGACGGTTTCGGGCTGACCGTACCGGATGCCCGCGTCGTCTCCGTGCTCGGCCCCAGTGGCTGCGGCAAGAGCACGCTGCTGCGGGTGATAGCGGGCTTGGAGCCGGTGGAGGCGGGCGACGTCTTGTGGGACGGCGGATCGCTCAGCCACGTGCCGCCGCACCGGCGTGGGTTCGGGCTCATGTTCCAGGACTACTCGCTCTTTCCGCATCTGACCGTGGCCGACAACGTGGCCTTCGGACTTCGGATGGCGCACCTGAAGGGCGAGCGTCTGCGGGTCGGGGTCGCCGAGGCCCTCGATCGAGTGGGCCTGCGCGGCTACGAGCGGCGCTCCATCGGCAATCTCTCCGGGGGAGAGCAGCAGCGGGTGGCCCTGGCCCGAGCCCTGGCGCCGGCTCCGCGCTTGTTGATGCTGGATGAGCCCTTGGGCGCCCTCGATCGCACGCTGCGCGAGCGGCTGGTCGGCGAACTGAGCGGACTCTTCTCCGAACTCGGCCTTACGGCCGTCTACGTGACCCACGACCAGGAGGAGGCCTTCAGCCTCGCCGACCGGGTGGTCATCATGCGCGCGGGACGCGTGGCTCAGGAAGGCGTGCCCGAGGAGGTCTGGGCCCGGCCCGCCGACGAGTGGGTGGCCCGCTTCCTTGGCTTCGCGAACATCGTCGATGCGGTCGTGACCGACGGGTATGCTCAGACGGCTTGGGGAAGGTTCCCCGTGGAGGCGGCCGCCGAAGCGCCGGGCCGTGCGCGCAGAGACGGACCGGCGCGGTTGCTGCTGCGGACGGAGGCCCTCGTCCCGACCGCCGACGGCGCCTTGCAGGGGCTGGTCGTCTCGCGGGTGTTTCGCGGAGGGCGGTATCGCGTGGAGATCCAGGTGAGCCCGGACGTCGTGCTGCAGATGGAGCTCGGCGCCGAGGTCACGCCGGGAGCGGGGGAGCGGGTCGCGTTCGCGGTCGACCCGGCGGGCGTCGTCGTCTTCTAGGCGTTCGCCGCCGACCGGAGGCCGCCCGACCAGGGGCCGCCGACCCTACACTTTCCGAGCCACGTGCTGTAGTCGCCTGGCCTCCTGGGGAGGCAGGCGGTGACCGCCGTAGCGGGCGCGCACGTACCCGTCGGTCACCTGGCGGATGGCGTCCGCCCGCTCGGGCAGGATAGAGGCGGCCCGAGCGGCGAAGTCCCTGGGGCCCTCGGTGGGCTCCCGGACGAGTCCCTGGCGGCGCAGTCGGCGCTGAAGGGTTTCGTACAGAGCGACGGCCGGATCCGTCGAGCCCCGCCGCCGCCACGTCACCACGGCGACCACGAGGGCCCCGATCAGCAGCGCGAGCACGGCCAGGTCCGCGGGGCTCGGCTTCCAGCCGAGCCCCCGCCCGAGCCCGCTGGAGAGGGAGCGCACCAGGTTCATCTGCCGGTCGAGGTCGTAGCCCATCACGACGGTGTCCCACTGGTGGCGGGCGGCGTCGAGCAGCAGGGCGAGGCGCCCGGCGTGGCCGGGCGCCCCCGGGGCCGCGGGGCTGTTGGAGGGCGGTGTGGGGTCGTAGCGGATCCAGCCGCGGCCCTCGATGTACGCCTCGACCCAGGCGTGAGCCGAGCTCTGGCGCACCAGGTAGTATCCCCCGGTGGGGTTGTAGTCGCCTCCGACATACCCCACGACGACCCGAGACGGCACGCCGAGGCTCCGCAGCATGAGGGCCATAGCCGAGGCGAAGTACTCGCAGTAGCCCGTCTTGGTGCGGCTCAGGAATAGATCCAGGGGATGCCCCGACCCTTGGGGCGGGTCCAACGAGTATGTGTAGCCGCCGCCGTGGAAGTGCGCGAGCAGCAGGTCGGCCTGCCTGCGCGGGTCGCGCTCGCTCCCGACCACCTCCGACGCTCGTTCGGCCACCACCGCAGGGAGGCCGACGGGCACATCCAGGTTGGCCTGACGCGTCCCGGGATCCAAGGTAACGGGCCACACCGGCGCCGGGTCGGAGAGCGCGTCGTAGCGGATGCGACGCGTGATGGGCGAGGTCAGCAGCGCGAGTCCTTCACCCGTGAGGGCGCCCCGCACGGCCGGTCCATCCACTGCGACCACCCGGTCCAGACCGAACAAGGTCGGTGTGCCCTGGGGCTCGAGGTAGATGCGCTGGGCGATGAGGTCCACCGGCCCTGTCGCCTCCCAGGGAACCGACATCAGCGGGCGAGACGACACGCGCCAGGCCATGCCGTCGGTGTCTTCGAGGACCCCGCCCCGCCAGTAGGGCGTCTCCTTGAGCGGTCCGGAGCGTTCCGGAAGCTCCACCCGGAAGGCAACCGCGCTGCTGCGGGCGATCTGGCCGACGTCTCCCAGGTCGACCTTGTCGGAGAAGCCGGTGACCTGGCTCGAGACCGGGGTCATCCCCCGGATGAGGGGTGCGGTGGAGCGGGGCAGGCCGAAGAAGAAGAGCACCAAGAGGGGCAGGCTACCGATGACCAACCCGACTCCCACCAGTGACACTCGGCGGACGAAGGCCCGCGACACGGGGGCCCTGCCGAGATCCGTGCCGAAGGGGATCCACATCAGCGCGATGGTACAGAGGACCAGGTAGAGCAGGAAGAGCAGGGCGAAGCTGAGGTTGGCCGTGAGGATGGCTGAGCCGACCAGCAGCAGCAGGCTCAGGAGCATCACTTGGAGCTGATCTCGGGCGGTCTTCGGCGCGAGCAGCTTGCCGCCCAGCAGGATGATGGAGGCGGCGAGCAACCGACCGACCGGGCCGTTGGGGCTCGGGAGGGCGATCGCGACCAAGAAGCCGACGACGATGAGCGTGGTGAGGACCCAGGAACCGAGCGGGTGGTGGTCGCGGAGATCCCACACCACGCCCACGACGGCGAACACGACGAGGAGCAGGCCGAACGGGGGAGACATATGCAGCAAAGCCGCGCCCACGCCGAGCCCGGCTATGGCGTAGGTCAGGAGCAGGCTGACACGGTCGGCGCGCACCCGATCACACGCCTTCTTCGGCCGGTCGCGGGAGCCTTGCCCGCAGACGCGCGAGGCGTGGAGCCTGAGGGTCGGGCAAGATCGCCCCGCCGGGAAAGAGGGCCAGCGTACGCAGCAGCTGCTCGCGATGGAGGTATGTCAGGCCGGGCTCGATCATCCCGGTGGAAAGGCTGAGGCCGATGGGTCGGCCCTGTCGCCCCGCCTCCAGGATCAGGCCGGTCAGCTGGCTGAGGCGTTCCTCCAGCCCGGGTCCGGGCACGCTCTCCAGCGTGAGGAGCAGGGGCGGTGCGCTCTCTTCCTCGAACTCCTTTACGGTGAGCACGCCCAGGCGGCTCCAGGCTTTCCAGTCGACGCGCCCGATGGCATCCCCGGGCACGTAGGGCCGTATGCCCCAGAAGTCGCCGCCGACACCCCTGCGTGCCGCTCCCGAGCCCATGTCTCGGCCGTCGGGATGGACCAAGGCCTCGCGCGGGGGCACGACCGGCTTGGGGTACACCAGGACATCGACACCGAGCGACAAGATCCCCCCCCGATGGAAGAAGGCGAAGGGAAAGGCCGACGTGACGAGGATCTCGCCGAGGGGATGTCGGCCCCGGCGGGCGAAGGTCATCGTGAGGCTGCCCTCGGCCCGTCCGCCGGCGGGCACCTCGACCAGCAGAGTGTCGCTCTTCTCCCGGGCCAGTCGGAGGAGGTACGAGGGAAGGCGGCGCCTGCGGTTGCTCACCGACAGCCGCACAGGCTTCT
>JAJZQZ010000052.1 GCA_021802965.1 Actinomycetes bacterium | reverse complement strand
ATCCGCCGCCGGCGGCTCCGCCTTTGATGCCGAACGAGGGACCCAGCGACGGCTCGCGGAGGGTGGTGACCACCGACTTGCCGATCTTGGCCAGGCCCATGGAGAGGCCGACGTTGGTGGTGGTCTTGCCTTCGCCCGCCGGCGTCGGGGTGATGGCGGTGCAAAGGATCAGCTTGCCGTCGGGCCGGTCCTTGAACCGCTTGAACACGTCCAGGTGGATCTTGGCCTTGTACTTGCCGTAGAGGTCGAGATCGTCCTCGCCCAGGCCCAGCTCATGGGCCACCTCGATTATCGGCTTGAGCGTCGCCTCCTGGGCGATCTGAATGTCGCTCTTCACCCTCGTAGTCCTCCCTCTGCTCCGGTCTATAGTCCGAACGGACATTATAGTAACGACTGGCTCTAATGCAATAGGAAAAGGGGGTGGAAATGCCCTTTCACCTCTGCAATGACGCCGTTCGCCTCCAATCTTGTACCGTCCACCGGACCGGTGGAGGTCTGCCGGAGGGGGGGCTACAGGCTGGACGACCCGGGGACGAGCTTCAAGCGGGCGGCGGCGGCGGCCTCGGCCATCACGTCCTTCAAGGGTCTGCCAAGACGCCCGGCGGCCGCCGCCGCATCCTCGTACTCGGGCGACAGGGTCACGACCTTACCCTTCCAACTGCCGACCTTGACCCGCACCTGCTCGCGCCCCACGTCCACAGTGATGAGACCCCGCTCGAGGACGTGACGCCCGGCGATGGTGCGCCGGATGCCGAAGGTGGTGGACTCCGCGAACAGCAGGTCGACGATCCCTGATTCCTGCTCCACTGGTGCGAGCACGGCGAGGTCCACTCCCGGCCTGCCCTTCTTCATCACGATGGGAGTGCACCATGTGTCGAGGGCGCCGGCGGAAAGCAGCGCCTTCTGCGCGTGCGCCAGGACCTCCGGCGTGGCGTCATCGATGGCCGCCTCGAGGACGACGACCTCTCCGCCGGCCGATCGCCCGCGGTCGTCCTCCTGCGCCGTCACGATCGAGCCCACCACGGCCCGGAGCACGTTCGGTCGGTCGGGCAGGCTGCGGCTGCCCGCTCCGAACCCGCTGGCCTCGATCTTCATGGACGGCAAGGAGGCTGCCGGCGCGGCGATCTCGGTCAGGAGCAGGGCCCCGGTCGGGGTGGTCATCTCTCCCTCGATGTCGCCGCCGGAGGCGCTCCTCCCCTCGAGGAGGGTCAGCACGGCCGGCGCCGGTGCGCACAGGACCCCGTGCTCCGTGTGGATCTCTCCGAAGCCGAGCGGAGGCGGCGAGTGATATGCCTCGCCGATGTCGAGTGCATGGACGAGGGCGAAGGCGCCGACGACATCGACCAGGGTGTCGACGGCTCCGATCTCGTGAAAATGCACCGAGTCGATGCCGACACCGTGGATCGCCGCTTCGACTCCCGCGAGGCGTCTGAGAGCGGCCCGAGCGCGCTCCGCTACCGCGGGCGCGAGGCAGGACTCGTCGAGGATCCGCTCGAGGGCGGAGAGATGTCGCAGCGGAGGAGCAGCCTGGGAGCGCACATGCAGCCGACCGGCGCTCAACCCATGTTCGGCCACCTTTTCCACCTGGACCTCGAGGTCCGGCAGACCGAGGGCCCGCACGGCTTCGTCAAGGACTCCGCGGGCGTCGACCCCCGGTGGAGCGGCCTCCACCAGCGCGGCTACGATCATGTCCCCCGCCGCCCCTGACCAGGGATCGAGGTAAAGGATGCGGCGCATGGGCCTCCTGAGTGCATCGCCTCCTAGAAGGCCTTGTACTCCCCGGTCGTGTGACAGTGTGCGCATGTGGTCGAGCTATGACATGAGAAGCAGGGCTGTGCACCCGCGGTCGCCACGATGTTCCGATGTTGCTGGCGCCACGTCCCGGCGGCCGGGTCGAAGCCCTTGTGATGGCAGGAGTTGCACAGGGTCTTCTGCGGATGGCACCTATCGCACGTCTGCCCGCCCACCTTTCGCGCCGTCTCCGGGTGCGCCGCCTGCCAGTCGGCGGGGTGAGGCATCGACACCTTATGGCAGCCCTCGCAGAAGCTCTGCGCGTGGCAGACGCTGCACTCCTGCGGCGACTCGGCGGCCGCGACGGAGTGCTTCGCCTTGACCGCGTCGAGGCGATTGGCCGGCGGCAGCCAGTCCGGGTCGGCGTGAGTGCCGGGCTTCAGCGGAAAGTCGGCGGGGTGACAAGCATCGCACGCACCCGGCGGGGCCGCGGCGTCGTTCTGCGAGTGGCAGCCGAAGCACTTCGCCATGGTGGGCTTTCGGATGCCCTGCTTGGTGTGGGTGGGCGTCTGGTGGCACTGGCCGCACTTCGCGCCCGCGTCAAGGTGGAACTGGTGCTTGAAAGCCGGGAGCAACACGCCGTTCCGCGATGCGGTGTAGTCGAGGTCCGCGTGACAGTCGCGGCACTGCTCGAAGTTGCCTCCGTCGCTGACGGGGGCCGCCGTCGCCTGGGATGTGACCGTTCCGCCCCCGGCGCCTGCCGAGCCGGTCGTCGGCGTCCCGCTGGTCGACGACGCGTCGGTCTGGGTGCACGCGGCGAGAAGCGGCACCAGCAGCACCAGGAGGCCGAGAGCCTGGAGGACACGCAGCCGAGACCACATAGAGTCCCCTCTCTGACCGCCACCGCACCTGTCTGGACCCATGCATGCTCCTACCATAGCCGCCCACCAGCCCGCCCATTCTAAACCACAGGTGGGCAGTTTGCATTCGAATGCGCCCCGCCAGTACACTCAGGTGGTTCCGCGGTCGCACCCGCCACATTCCGCAAGTCCGCAGGGAGATGCCGTGACCGGCAAACGTTTGGCCGACTACATCGGCGTGACCGTGAGACGCTTGCGCATGGAGCGGGAATTCACTCTGCAGGCGCTGGCGGACGAGTCCGGCGTCTCCAAGAGTTACCTCGGCGACATCGAGAAGGGACGCAAGAACCCGACCACTGACGTCATCGAGTCGATCGCTGAGGCATTGGGCGTCGCCCCGCGCCGCCTCCTGTACCACGCCGCCTTGGACGACGAAGACCCCTTCATGCAGCCCGAGCAGCTCACTCTGGAGGAGGACGCCGAGGAGGACGCGGAACTGCGCGAACTGGGACATCTTGCCCGCCGTCTGCGCCCGACCGACCGGCGCCTCCTGGTGGAGCTGGCCCGTCGCCTGTCACGTTGAAGCCACTGGCCCGCTATGGCTCCTGGCCCGCCGTCCTCGGGGCCTTTCTCGCGGCCACCGTGGCGGCGGCCCCGGTGATCTTCGTCCTCGCCATGGTCATCGGCGGCCGGCCTGTCAGCGGTCAGGACCTGCTCTCCAAGCCGTGGCTCGTGTTCCTCGCCATCCTCGTCTCCGATCTTGCCTTCGTGCTCACGGTCTATCTGCTGCTGGTCAGGCGTCACGTCGCGAGTTGGGCCGACCTCGGGGTGCGCCGCCCCGCCAGGAGTCCGCTCCTGGCGGGCATCCTGTGGGGCCTTGCCTTCCTGGCCGTCTCGACGGCCGCCTCCGCGCTGCTGGGGCTCTTCGGGGTCCAGCAGACACAGGCCCAGGAGTTCCCGCTGGAAGGCGCCGGGCCCCTCGTCAAAGGGGCCATCTGGGTGGCCGGCGTGCTCATCGTCCCCTTCGCGGAGGAGCTCTTCTTCCGCGGCTACGTCTTCCAGGCGATGAGCGAGCGCAAGGGCCTGATACGTGGCCTCGCGTACAGCTCGCTGATCTTCGGAGCCGCCCACGGCAATCTGTCGGCCCTGCTGCCCCTGACCGCCGGAGCGATGGTCTTGGCGCTCGCGTATCGGCGTAGCGGCACGCTTTGGACGACGGTGGTCGCGCACGCCTTCAACAATGCCGTGGCCCTGACGGCGCTCATGCTGGCCACCTCCGCTCCGTCGACCGGCGGCTCCTGACCCCCGACTCCTGCTCCGGGCGGCCCGGACGGGTCGCCGCGGCCCTAGCCCCAGCCCATCTCCTCCAGGCGCTCGTCCGAGATGCCGAAGTAGTGCGCCACCTCGTGGATGACGGTGTCCTGAACCTCCGCCTGGATCTCGTCCGGATCGGTCCCAGCCACGGCTTCGATCGGTCCCTGGAACAGCGTGATGCGATCGGGCAGGTAGCCCGCGTAGTCGGTCGTGCGATCGGTCAGCGGCACGCCCAGATAAAGACCGAGCAGGGAGCTCCGATCCTCGCCCTCGAGGCCGGCGTCCTCGAGGTCTTCACGCGTGGGCCACGCCTCGATGACCACCTCGACGTTCTCCATGTGTCGGAGGAAGTCTTCGGGAAGGGCGTCGAGGGCCTCGGCGACCAGGCGCTCGAAGAGCACGCGTTTCATCATGGCCGGCCCCCTTGATTCTCCATCACCCCGCGGAGAGCCTCGACAGCCCTGGCCCGATGAGAGACCGTGTCCTTCTCGCCAGGCGAGGCCTCGCCCAACGACTTATCCCATCCCTCGGGCCGGAATACCGGGTCGTAGCCGAAGCCGCCGTTCCCTCGGGGAGCCTCCAAGATGCTGCCTTCGAGTACCCCTTCCGCGACCAACAGTCGCCCGGCCGGCGACCCCAGCGGCCCCCTCGACCCCGGGAGCAGCAGCGCGAGCGCGCACACGAAGCGCGCCTTCCGATCCGAGACCCCTCGAAGGTCGTCCAGCAGCTTGCGGTTGTTGGCTTCGTCCCCAGCGCCCTCACCCGCATACCGGGCCGACCATACCCCCGGCCGGCCGCCCAGCGCGTAGACGCTGAGCCCTGAGTCGTCGGCCAGCACCGCCGTCTCACATGCCAGGGCGGCGAAGATCGATCGGGCCTTGATGAGGGCGTTCGCCGCGAAGGTGTCGCCGGTCTCGGCCGGCAGCTCCAGCTCGGCCGGCAACGCCTCTACCTGGAAGTCCCGTCCAAGGAGACGGCCGAACTCCGAAGCCTTGCCCGGGTTGCCCGTGGCGACGACCAGTCGCACTCCCCCGCCCTTGCCCTCAGGCGCTCGTCGGTGAGTAGGCCCGGTTGACCGTCTCGGTCTGACACCCTCTGATCTCCTCGACCCCGAGGGCGGCCAAATCGAGCAGCTGATCGAACGTGGCGCGGTCGAACGGGGCCCCCTCCGCCGTGGCCTGGACCTCGATCAGACGCCCCGACCCGGTCATGACGACGTTCATGTCGACTTCGGCAGTCGAATCCTGCGCGTAGTCCAGGTCCAGCATCGGCATGCCGCCGACCACGCCCACGCTCACGGCCGCCAAGGAGTCTTCAAGCGGCAGCGACCGTATGGCCCCCGCGTCGACCAGCTTCTTGAGGGCGAGGTGCAACGCCACATACCCGCCCGAGATGGACGCGCACCTGGTGCCGCCGTCTGCCTCGATGACGTCGCAGTCCACGTAGACCGTGCGCTCTCCCAGTCCGGAGAGATCGGTGACGGCCCTGAGACTGCGGCCGATCAAACGCTGGATCTCGACCGTTCGCCCCCCCTGCTTGCCCGCGACGGCTTCCCGGGTCGTGCGCTCCCTCGTCGATCCGGGGAGCAGCGAGTACTCGGCGGTCAGCCAACCGGTCCCCGTGCCGCGCAGGCGACGGGGTACACCGTTCGTGACGCTCGCCGTGCAGAGCACGCGCGTGGACCCGAGCTCGAACAGGACGGAACCGTCAGCCGAGGGCACAAAATGCGGGATTATGCGGAGCGGACGGAGCTCCAACGGGCCGCGCTCGCCGCCCGCCGACGGGCTCCCCATCATGCGCCCACCCGGGTGGCCGAGATGGGCGACGACGCCCCCCCGACCCAGTGACCGACTTCGCGGATGGGCAGCTGCAAGAAGCGCGCTCCCACCTGGCGGAACGATTCGGGCTCGCCCGTGGAGAAGAAGGTGTAGCCGCCCTCGCGGTCGCGCCGGTTGGCGATGCCTTTTCGCTTGAGTGTCTCGGTGATCTCCAGGGATGTCTCCTCAGCTGAGTTGATCAAGGCCACTCCCGGGCCGAGCAAACGGCGCAGCATCGGGGTGACCAGTGGATAGTGGGTGCACCCCAGGATGACGGTGTCACACCCGAAGGACTTGAGAGGAGCCGTATACTCGCGCACGGCCCGCTCGACCTCCTCGGAGAAGACATCGCCTTCCTGGATGAGGGGAGCGAGGCGGGGGCAGGCGACCGCCCGCACCTCTATCCCCGCGTCCAGCGTCGATATCGCCTGCTGATAGCTCGCCGATGACACCGTGGCCTCGCTGGCCAGGAGGCCCACGCGGCGATTGCGGGTCTCCTGCACCGCCGCGCGAGCTCCCGGGATGACCACGCCAAGGATGGGGGTCTCGAAGGACGCCTGCAGCTGGGGCAGAGCTGCCGCCGTGGCGGAGTTGCAGGCGACGACGATGAGCTTGACGTGATGGGACACGAGGAACGCGGCGTTGGCGAAGGCGAGGGCGCGTACCTCGGCGAGGCCCTTGGGCCCATAGGGGAAGTTGCCCGTGTCGCCGAGGTAGATGAAGTCCTCATGGGGCAGGTTGACCAGGCACTCGTGAAGCACGGTCAGGCCGCCGACCCCCGAATCGAACACCCCGATCGGGCGGGGATCAGGCTCGTGCTCCGCGTCCGCCCGGCCGATCAAGGGTCTCCTCTCGGGTCCGTCCATGAGGCCGCATTCTACCAGAGTAGCCTTTTGTCGCCCGTGGTACAGTGCGCCAATGGACCAAGACCGACGACCACGCGGTGCGGCCCAGGAAGTCGAAGCCGCTCTGGAGGTGCGGATATCCGGAGCCGTGCAGGGCGTGGGCTTCCGCCCCTTCGTGCACTCGCTGGCCACCGACCTCGGGCTGGCGGGCGAGGTGCGCAACAGCGCCGCCGGTGTCGAGGTTCACCTCGAAGGCCGGACCGAAGCTCTTAAGGCCTTCCTGGCCCGCGTCGTGGACGACGCCCCTCCTCTGGCCCTCATCGAGGACCTGACCTCCACCCCGGCCGCCCGCCAAGGGCGCATCGGGTTCCACATCGGGGCGAGCGAGAGGGGCCGCGTCGACACCCTCGTGACCGCCGACGCCGCCACTTGCGACGATTGCCTGCGCGAGCTCTTCTCTCCCGCCGATCGGCGGCACCGCTACCCCTTCATCAACTGCACGAACTGCGGTCCGCGCTTCACCATCACGCGGTCGGTGCCCTACGACCGCCCGAGCACGACCATGGCCCCATTCGTCATGTGTCCCCAGTGTGACGCCGAGTACCACGATCCGTCCGACCGGCGCTTCCACGCCCAGCCGAACGCCTGCCCCGCCTGCGGGCCGCGCCTCGGGTACCACTCGGCCGGGGACGGCAAGGAACCCAGCTGGGGCGAGGACGCACTGGGCGCCGCCGTGCGGCTGCTGCAGGCGGGCGGCGTGCTCGCCGTCAAGGGGCTGGGAGGCTTCCACCTGGCCTGCGACGCCACCGATGAAGAGGCGGTGCGGACCCTGCGCCGCCGGAAGCACCGGGACCTCAAGCCGTTCGCGGTCATGGTGGCGTCGCCGGAGGCGGCAGTCGCATACTGCTCACTCTCGGAAAGCGAAAGAGCCCTTCTCGCCTCTTCCCGGAGGCCGGTGGTCCTGCTCGACCGGCTCGACGGGCACGGACACTCCCTGAGCGGCGGCGTGGCTCCTGATGTGACCACCTACGGCCTGTTCCTGCCGTACACCCCCCTGCATCACCTGTTGCTCCACGACGTCGGTCGGCCTCTGGTCATGACCTCGGGGAACCTCAGCGACGAGCCCATCGCCTTCGAAGAGACCGACGCAGACCTGCGCCTCTCTCCTCTCGCCGACGGCTTCCTGACCCACGATCGAGCCATCCACGTGCGCACCGATGACTCCGTGGCCCGCGTGTTCCGGTCGCAGCCGTATCTGCTGCGCCGAGCCCGGGGCTACGTTCCGCTGCCCGTGGCCTTTTCGGGCTCGGACACGCAGATCTTGGCCGTCGGCGGCCACCTGAAGAACACGTTCTGCCTCACGCGTGGCTCCCGGGCGTTCATCAGTCACCACATCGGAGACCTGGAGAACGTGGAGACCCTGCGCTCGCTGCGCGACGGCGTGACTCACTTCGAAGGACTGTTCGGACTCTCCCCCGCCGCCGTGGCTCACGATCTGCACCCCGACTATCTCTCCTCGCGCTTCGCTCGGGACTACGCGGCCGCCCACGACCTCCTCCTGGTGGGAGTGCAGCACCACGAAGCCCATGTCGCGTCGGTCTTGGCCGACGCCCACCACCCCGGGCCCGTTATCGGAGTGGCCTACGACGGCGCCGGGTACGGGCCGGACGGGACGATCTGGGGCGGCGAGATGTTCGCGGGCGTTCCCGGCTCCTTCGAGCGGGTCGCACGCCTGGAGCACCTTCCCCTGCCGGGAGCCGATGCCGCGGTCAAGGAGCCCTGGCGGCTCGCCCTCGGAGCTGTGGCGAGCTGCCTTGACGCCCTCCGACCCGCCTGCGACCCCGCCGCGGGCGATGACGAGCTTCTGGCTGTCCTTGCGGGTCTTCCCCTGGGCCGGGACATCCTCGAGCGGCCGTGGGAGCTGGTCCTGCGGGCCGCGCGCCGCGGCATCAACACGCCTTGGACCTCCTCGGCCGGACGCCTCTTCGACGCCGTCTCCGCTCTCCTCGGGCTCTGTCACCTGGCCGCCTACGAAGGTCGCGCGGCCGTGCTCCTCGAGACGGCGGCTCGCCAAGCCTTCCGCGGCGGCCTCCCGGCCGCCGACTCCGAACCCGACTGGGGCGGGGCCGCCCGCCTGGAAGGATGTTTCGCGACCGTCGGCCGGAGGTCTTGCCCCGACCCGGCCGCGACCGCGATCGGGGCGCCGCCCCGCGAGCCGGTCGTCCTGCCCGTGCTGCCCCTCATACGCCGCGCTTTGGGCGACGTGGCCGCCGGCGTCGCACCCGCCGCGATCGCGTCCCGGTTCCATCACGCCCTCGCCTGGCTCACCGCCGATGCGGCGGCACGACTGGCCCAGCAGCGAGGCCTCGGTACCGTCGCCCTCGCGGGCGGCGTGTTCCAGAACATGGTGCTGCTGGAACTCGTGGTCCGCCGTCTCGAGGCGGCGGGTCTTCAGGTGCTGGTCCATCGCAACGTCCCCACGAACGACGGAGGCCTCTGCCTGGGGCAAGCTGAATCAGCCGCAGCTCTGCTGCGCGCGCGAACACAGGGCGCGCCGTGAGCGGCGGGCCCGCGCTTCCTCCCGATCTCGCCATCCGCGAGGATGTCCCCCTTGCCCCCTTCACCACCCTCGAGCTCGGGGGACGCGCACGGCTGTTTCTCGACGCTACCGACGGGGACTCCGTGTGGAGAGCCGTCCGCTGGGCCGACGAGATGGGAGTGCCTCTGGCGGTGCTCGGAGGAGGGTCGAACGTGGTGGTGGCCGACGAAGGCTTCGACGGCCTGGTGATACGGGTCGGCATCCGCGGGATGGCCATCACGACGCGCGACGAGCACCACGCCCATCTCACTTCTGCCGCCGGCGAACCCTTCGACGCCCTCGTCTCGCACGCGGTCGCCGAGGGCCTGGGCGGCCTGGAGTGCATGTCGGGCATCCCGGGCCTCGTCGGAGCCACTCCTGTGCAGAACGTCGGGGCCTACGGGCAGGAGGTCGCCGAGACGATCGAGTCCGTGAGGGTGATCGACCGCGCGACCGCCTCCACCTACACGATACCGGCGACCGGCTGCGGCTTCGCCTACCGAGACAGCCGCTTCAAACGCGAACCGGGACGCTTCGTGGTGCTGGCGGTCGTGTTCCGCCTTCCTCGGCATGGCGGGCCCTGCGTGCGTCACGAGCAGGTCGCGCGCGCGCTGGCCGCCGCGGAGCGACGAGACTTGGCGACGGTACGCGAGGCCGTCCTCTCGCTCCGGCGGGAGAAGTCCATGGTGCTGGATCCCTCCGATCCCAACCGGCGCAGCGTCGGCTCCTTCTTCATGAACCCCCTCGTGACCAAAGACGCGGCGGCTCGGGTTGCCTCCCGCGCGCTCGAGCTGGACCTCGTCCGAAGCGAAGACGAGATGCCCCGGTTCTTGGGTGGGCCCGGGATGGTCAAGTTGTCCGCCGCCTGGTTGATCGAGCACGCCGGGGTGAGCCGTGGATTGCGGCAGGGCAACGTGGGCGTGTCGACTCGCCACGTGCTGGCCCTCGTGCATCACGGGGGAGGTTCCGCCGCCGAGCTGCTTGCGCTGGCCGCGTACGTGCAACGCCGCGTGTCGGATACCTTCGGGGTGACCCTCACGCCGGAGCCGGCCCGCATCGGTCACTGCGTATAATCCTGGCCATGCGCTACATCGACGAATTCCGCGATCCGGCCGCCGCCGTTGCACTGCTCGACGAGATCCGCCGGGTCCCACTCGAAGGTCCGGTCACGTTCATGGAGGTGTGCGGCAGCCACACGATGGCGGTAAGCCGCTTCGGGATACGCCATCTGCTCCCCCCGGCCGTGCGCCTGGTCTCGGGCCCAGGATGCCCCGTGTGCGTCACGCCTGTCCGCCTGGTGGATCATGCGATCGCCCTGGCCCGCCTGCCGCAGGTCATCGTGACCACTTTCGGCGATCTGATACGAGTCCCCGGTTCTGAGTCCAGCCTCGAACGAGAGCGGGCGGCCGGTGCTGACGTACGGGTTGTGTACTCGACTCTGGACGCCCTCGCCCTCGCCCGCAAGGAGCCGACCCGGCACGTGGTCTTTCTGGGCGTGGGCTTCGAGACCACCGCTCCCACCGTCGCCGCGGTCCTCCTCGAGGCCGACGCCGCCGGCCTCACCAACTTCTTTGTCCTGAGCGATCACAAGGTCATGCCGCCGCCGATGCGGGCCCTCATGGAGGCGCCCGATGTGGCGGTGCGCGGCTTCCTGTGTCCGGGGCACGTGAGCGCGATCATCGGGTCGGACGCCTATCGCTTCCTGGCCGACCAGTACGGAGCCTCGTGTGTCGTCGCCGGTTTCGAACCCCTCGACATACTGCAGGCCCTGCTGGCTCTGGTCCGACAGGTGTCCGAGGGGCGCGCGGAGGTGGAGAACACGTACGGGCGGGCGGTGACGACCGGCGGCAACCAGGCCGCTCAGGCCGTGCTCGATCGCGCCTTCGTACCGTGCGACGCCGAATGGCGGGGCTTCGGGATCATTCCCGGCAGCGGCCTGGCTATCCGCCCCGAGCTCGCGCACCATGACGCGGCCCACGTCTTCGATGTGCAGGTGCCCCAGCCCAGGGAGACCGCCGGGTGCCGTTGCGCCGACATCCTCCGTGGCACCATCACCCCGCCCGACTGCCCTCTGTTCGCCCGCTCCTGCACTCCGGTGGATCCAAAGGGAGCCTGCATGGTGTCGTCCGAAGGCACCTGCGCAGCCTACTATCGCTACGAGCGGCGGGCCGACGGGTGAAGGCTCCCGATCGAGTGCTGCTTGCGCACGGCGGCGGAGGATCGCTCTCCGGGCGCCTGATCCGGGAGGTCTTCCTTTCCGCCTTCGACAACCCGGCCCTGGCTCGACTGACCGACTCGGCCATCGTGAGTCTCGGCTCGCAGAGCCTGGCCTTCACGACCGACGCCTACGTGGTCACGCCGCCGTTCTTTCCCGGCGGGAACATCGGCACCCTGGCCGTGGCCGGCACCGTCAACGACCTGGCCGTCTCGGGCGCCGTCCCCCGGTTCCTGTCGTGCTCCTTCATACTCGAGGAAGGCCTCTTGCTGGACGACCTGCGCCGGGTCGTGGCGTCGATGGCCGACACGGCCGCGGAGGCGGGAGTGATCCTGGCGACGGGCGACACCAAAGTGGTTGAGCGGGGCGGGGCTGACGGCATCTTCATAACCACCGCGGGCATCGGGGAGCTTCGCGACCTGCCCGAAGGATGGCTTCGACCCCGGCCGGGGGACCAGGTGCTGATCAACGGCAGCGTCGGCGATCACGGCCTGACCGTCCTCGCCGCCCGGGAGGGCCTTCGCTTCGACAACCCCCTCCGGAGCGACTGCGCGCCTCTCAACGGCCTGATCGAACACCTCTTTGCCGCCGGCCTTCGGCTCCGGTGGATGCGCGACGCCACCCGGGGCGGCCTCGCCGCTGTGCTCAACGAGCTGGCCGACGGTCACACGTGGGGTGTGGCGGTCCGCGCCGAATCCGTGCCGGTGTCGCCCGCGGCCCGCTCCCTTGGCGAGATCCTGGGCATCGACCCCCTCTACGTGGCCAACGAAGGTAAGGTCGTGGTGGTGGTGGCCGAAGACGATGCGCGGGCCGCGCTCGAGGTCATGCGGGCCCATCCCCTCGGGCGTGACGCCGCCGCGATCGGCTCGCTCGAGGAGGGCCTCGACGGCTTGGTCACGGTCGAGACCTACCTCGGAGGCCGGCGCATCCTGGACATGCCTCTGGGCGAGCAGCTTCCTCGCATCTGCTGATGCACGAGATGAGCCTGGCCTGCACGGTGGTCGAGGAGGTCGAGCGAGTGCTCGACGAATGCGGTCCGAAGGCACGCGCTATTTCCGTCCGGCTGGAGGTAGGTCGTCTGCGCGCCGTCGTTCCCGAGGCGATGGAGTTCTGCTTCGAAGCCGCCGCTCTCGGCACCCGCGCCGAAGGGGCCCGCCTGATCATCGACCAGATACCCATACGGGTACGCTGCGAGACCTGCGACGACGAGTGGACGCTCGAGAGCGTGGAGTTCTTCTGCCCGGCGTGTGACGGCGGAGTCTCGGTCCTGTCCGGCAAGGAGCTGCTGCTGCGCACCATCGAGATCGAAGACGACGAGGAGTGACCGTGGACGAAGACATGAGCCGCACCGAGTCGCCCGGGCCTCTCCGCCGTCCCGGCGCGGCGCCCTCCGCCCTGCGGTGGCATCGAGGCCATGATCACGGAGTGGCGGGAGGACGTAGGGACGAGGTGGATGTCCACCGCCATCTGCAGGATGCGAACGACCGGCATGCCGATCGCATCCGACGGCTTCTCGCGGAGCATGCCGTCTTCGCCGCCAACCTGATGAGCTCCCCGGGCTCGGGCAAGACCACGCTCCTGGAGGCCACCCTAGCCCGGCTCGAGGGGGAGATGCGCGTCGCCGTCATCGAGGGCGACATCGAGACGACGGCCGATGCCGACCGGCTGGCGCCCTTCGGGATCCCGGTGGTGCAGATCAACACCGGGCCCTTCGGAGGTGACTGCCATCTGGCCGCGCCCCTCATCGCGAGCGCGATCGAGTCCCTGGACCTGCACCAGGTCGACCTCCTCGTCGTGGAGAACGTCGGCAACCTGGTGTGTCCCGCGGAGTTCGACATCGGCGAGGACCGCAAGGTCGTACTGCTCTCGGTCACCGAGGGCGAGGACAAGCCCCTCAAGTACCCCCTGATGTTTCACGAAGCCTCGCTGGCGCTCGTCACGAAGGTAGACCTCCTGCCCCACCTCGACGTCGACCTTGCGCTGATCCGCGCCAACATCCACAAGGTGAACCCGGAGGCCGAGGTGCTGACAGTCTCGGCCAAGACAGGCGAGGGCCTCGACACGTGGGTCGAGTGGCTGCGGCACGCCGTGCAGACGAAGCGCACGGGCGCCGACGCCCACTGAGAGCCTTCGGCCACGGCCTGCGCCGCCCGGTAGGCCGCCCCGCGCCGGCGATCAGGTCGAGCCCGGGATCCTCCCGGTCATGCGCCCGATGGCGGCGTTGACCTCGGCTCCCAGCAAGATCGAGAAACCGATCAGGTAGAGCCAGAACACGATGATGATCGCGGCGCCGATCGCCCCGAACGTGACCCAATCGGGGGTGAACATGGTCGAGCCGAGGACCCAGGACAGCAACCGCGACTCCAGCAGGATCACCAGCACCGCGAGTACGCTCCCCGGCGTCAGCCAATGCCAGCGCTGCCTCGTATTGGGGCCGAAGAAGTAGAAGACCGCCAGGGCGAGAGTCAAGAAGGCGAAGGCGAGCGGCCACCGGACGACGGCCCACATCACGTCGAACTGGCGCTCGAATCCCAGGTACTCTCCGATCAACCGCCCCAACCACGGCCCCAGGAGCATGAGCAGCAGCCCGGAGGGCACGAACACCATCATGACCAAGGTAAGCACGAAGGACAGTCCTCGGCGCCGGACCCAGCTGCGCGTGTCGATCAGCCCGTAGGCCCGATTGATGGCCTTGATCAGCACCATGAACACGCTCGAGGCACTCCACAAGGTCAGCACCACCCCGATGGAGATGAGCGCCTGGCTGCGGTTGTTCACCTGTTGGATGACGTTCTCGCTGACGATCTCGTACAGCCTGCTGTCCGGCCGCACCCAAGTCGCCAGGGCCTCGAGCCCGTTGTTCACCAACGCCTCGGAGCCCGGGACATAAGGTACGAGCGCTCGAAGAAAGAGCAAGAACGGGAACAGACTGAAGAGCCCGAAATAGGCTATTTCCGCGGCGAGGCCCAGACAGTCATCGCTCCAGACCCCCCCTGCCACCTCACGGATAAACCGGATCGACCACGCCGGCCGCCTCAGCTCAGTCGACATCCAACCCCGGGAAGCGCAGTGCGTAGCTCTCTACTATGGTGTGAAGCCTGACGATGAGACCTTTGGCCCGCAGGCCATCGAGGGCAGAGCGCACCTCCACCTGGGACATCCCGCTGCGAGCGCGGAGAGTGGAAAGACCCATACGGTCTCCACTGGACATCACGGCCAGCACGGCGGCCTCCGAGCGGGTGAGTACGGGCATCGCGGTCGAACCGGCGCGGCCCGATCCACGTTCTCCCTCCGCCTCGAGGTTGCTTTCGGACACTTCCTTGTGCGGTGCTGAAGGCTCCATGCAACTTCTCCTGGGGAACGCGCCACGAGGGATGACGAGCACCAAAACCGTCACTCCTTTCCCCGGTGGACATGCTTCCTAAACTCCCCCGGCAGGCGGTTCGAGCGGCATGTCGACGCGCCACGTTCGCACGGCGTCGCCTTCGTTCGGCCGGGGCACAGTCCGGAAGATCACCATCGACAGCGCGAGCGCGGCCGCCGCCGCCAGCCAGATTATCCCGTATCCGCGGCTTTCAGGCAGCCACCGGGCAAAAATGTCGATCGCCGCGCCCACGATGAGCGGAGCCGTCACCGTCGCCAACCCGCGCGAGAACGAATAGAGGCCGGTGAACTGTCCCAACCGCCCTGCCGGCATCAGGGCCATCATGATGGTGTAGGGCAGGGTGAGCACGGCGGCTCCGCCGGCGCCGAAGATCGGCAGCAGCACAACCACCCAGCGGATGTCCCGCAGGAAGAAACCGAGGACGCATCCCACCATGTACACGACGATGCCCCCCCACATGACCCGGAAGCGCCCATACCGATCGGCGAGGTAACCGCTCACCACCCCGCCCAGGATGTAGGTGAGACCGACCCAACCTATCAACAGCGCGCCCCCGCGAGCCTGCACCCCCAGGGCATAGAGAAAGAACAGCATGATGAACGGGCGCAGCCCCTGCACGGTGGATTCCCACAGGTAGTTCGCCACAAGGAGACGGTGGATCGGCTTCTCGCCCCGACTGCTGGTCCACAGCTCCACCACCGTGGCGCGCAGGCCCACGCGCGGAGACACGGGCTCGATGGGAGGCTCCTCGTGTATGGAGACGATTGCCACCGCCGTCAAGGCCAGGAGCAGTCCTCCGGCAAGCATGTACGGGAGAGGCTCCCACTCCCCGAGCAGGAGGCCGGCCATCACCATGGCCACGAACATGCCGATGCCCCGCATGAAGGTCTGGAACCCCTGAGCCTGTCCGTGCCGCGAGTACGGCACGAGATCGGGGATCAAGGCCTGATAGGGCGCAATGTAGAAATGGTACGCGGCAAAGAAGACGAAGACAGACGCCGCGATCTGAAAGTAGCCGGGCTGAAAGGGCGCGAGGGCGACCGCGACCGCCATCAACGGCGCCGACGCGATCATGAAGGGACGACGCCGACCCCACCGGTTCCACGTGCGATCGCTGACGGACCCGACGATCAGAGGGATGGCGAGGGCGAACAGGCCCTCGCCGCCGATGGCGAACCCGATAAGGGTCGCCGAGTCCGTGTACCGGCGGATCGTGAGGGGCAGATAGGTCGTGACGAGGGTCACGGCGAGGGAGAGCCCCAGGGTAGGCAACGTCAAGCGGACCAAGAAGCCCCGCTCGTCGCCCCGACGCCGGCTCACAGGCGGGACTCAGGTGGCGTTGTAGTCCCCCCGGCTCATGGGTCGATTGTACCAGGGGCCCGGCCGTCCCGGGCCCCGATCAGAAACGGAGAGGAGCCGCGTTCACCTCGCCTTGGACAGGTTCGCCTCGACGAAGTCCCAGGCCACGAGCGAGTTCAGGAACGTCTCGATGTACTTCGGCCTCAGGTTGCGGTAGTCGATGTAGTACGCGTGCTCCCAGACATCCATGGTCAGCAAGGGGGTCTGGCCGTGCTTCAAGGGCACGTCGGCGTTAGAGGTCTGGGTGATGCGCAGGGTGTCGCCCTCCAAGACCAGCCAGGTCCATCCGGAGCCGAAGAGGGTCGCCCCGGCCTGCCCGAACTGAGCTTTGAAATCGTCGAACGAGCCGAAGTCGCGATCGATCGTGGCGCCAAGATCGCCAGAAGGGTGTCCCCCACCGCCCGGCTTGATGCAGTTCCAGTAGAAGGTGTGGTTCCAGATCTGGGCCGCGTTGTTGAAGACCCCGCCGGAGGCGCTCATGATGATCTCTTCCAGGGTCTTGTTCGCAAGATCGGTGCCCTCGATGAGGCCGTTCAGGTTGTTCACGTAGGCGTTGTGGTGCTTGCCGTAGTGGTATTCCAGCGTCTCCTCGCTCAGGTGAGGGGCAAGGGCA
>JAJZQZ010000051.1 GCA_021802965.1 Actinomycetes bacterium | reverse complement strand
TCGATGGCGTTGACACGCTCCTGAGCGGCCTTGATCGCCCGCGCCCACTCGGCGTAGAACTGGGCGTCCGGCTTCGGGTCTTGCCCCAGGACGGAGATCCCACGCGAGAAGCCCGGGGCTGCCGCGCTCGCGGAGGCGGCTTCCAGCCCGACGGCGGTCGCCCACTCGTCCCACTTCGTGAAGGCGGCGAAGGATGGCCACACCATGGCTTCGTCTGTCACTGCCCTCCGTGCAGACGCCAGGACCATGGGCCACTGAGCGTCGAGGTAGCTCGCGATCTTGCCCGCGGTCCAGGAGGGGTCGAAGCCTTGGTCGAGTCGATCAGCGGGGCTGGTGGGCGGGTGGGTCTCGCGTTGGGTCTGGAGATCTGCCGGGGTTGCTAGGGCCACGCCCACTCCGCTCAGGTGATCGACTCGGCGGGTCAGCGCGCCTGCAGAGCCCATCACCGGGACGAGGTGGAATTCCTGTCCCGAGAGCTCAAAGCCGAATCCAGTCAGCGACTGCCCAGCCGGCGGCGACACCGGCGACTGGGGTTGGATGGTCAAGGTCGCGGGTTCAAGCAGGAGGACGCCGGCCGGGGCGAGCTCGACCGCTCCGACCAGTCCGCCGCTCAATGGCAGGCCGTCGATGGTGGTGACCGGCGTCAGCGTGACCACCACGTCGGAGAGGACCGCATCCGCCGGCACCGTGAGTGTGTAACGGACGCCGTTCGCCCCCGTCGCGGTCACCGTGCCCCCCGCCTCCGAGGTGATCCTGCTGCTGGCAGCGTGGCCGGGGTCGGCGTGGGCCTGCACGGTCAGCGGATTGACGTACTCGACTGGTCCAGCGACCAGTCCGAGCAGGTTGTGCAGAACTTGAGCGATCTCTCCGCGCGTCATCGCCTCCCACGGACCGAAACCTGTATCCCCGATGGGCAAGTGGTCGAACAACCCGTTGTACTGGGCGCGGTCGGCGTTGGGGCCGTGCTCGGCGTGGAAGGCGCCCCAGTCCGAGACGAAGCCTGCCGGCGGTGTGCTGAGCAGGCCGGGGTATTCGGTATCGACGGCGCGGACCACCATGGTGACCACCTGGGCGCGCTTGATCGGCTCGTACGGGCCGTACGTGCTGGCGGTGAGCCCCTTGACGATGCCCTCGGCGTAGGCCCGAGCCACGTAGTCCCCCGGATAGTGCGGATCTGTCGCGCTCGCCTCGCCGAGATCGGTGAAGGGAGAGGCCGGCACCTGCTCCACATCAAGGCCCAGGGTCAGATCGATCATCTTGGCGAACTGAGCGCGTTTCACAGGATCGTCGGGCCCGAAGCGTCCGTCCGTGTATCCGGAGATGATGCCCCGCTGTGAGAGATCCGCTATTGCCTCGGCATAGCGCTGGCCGGAGGGCACATCGGTGAAAGCGACGGCTGCGGACGCGCCTATCAGGCTCGCCACGACCGAGACGGCCAGGGCCATCGCGATGATCGGCGAGAGTCGTAGGAGGCGGGACGGTCTAGAGTGAAGCCTGTGCGACCGTTCGTGAGAGCGGGCGGTCCGAAGCATGAAGCCCCCCTTCTATCCCCAGCCGGTTCGTGCCGATTCTACGCAGCGCGTACGAGTATCGCAAGGAAGCGAGACGACTTGGACAAGCCGACATGCGTCCTTGGTTGCAGCCACCCGCTCGGAGGCCGTGGAATCTGGTATCTCGACGAACATGGCCGTCTTGGACAAGCTAAAGTGGCGGCGGCAGACGTTCTCGCTGACGATGTACAGCGTGACGGTGATGGGCACGCCCACGGGCTCTGAGTTTATCCTACGCCGGACCCATGCCAGCCGGACCCATGCCAGACCTTGCTGGTGTTCCCGCAGGGCCGCACCGGGGCTTTGGTGCAGCCTTGACCCATGCATCACGGGCCGTCCGGCTGGGGAGCGCGTGTTATGGGAGGCAAGCAGGCCAAGGCGTGACGGGTTGCTACATGGGTTGCTACAAGCCGGGGCGAGGGGCAATGCTTACCGTGGATGCAGCATTGCCCCTACCAGGGGGTTTTAGTACGCCCGGAAGGATTCGAACCTTCGACCTTGGGATCAAGAGTTAGAGGGGAGCGGTCGCCGCCCTTCGTCAGAGGTACCCGCTCTCCTCCATTTTGCAGGAACTTCGGCCGCCCCGGGCGGATTATGGTCACCGCGGTTCACCGGCCGTCGCTGGGGCCCGTGTACAAAGCGTGTACAAGGACGGCGGCGCGGCGGCGCGGTGCGGGGGGAAGGGACGACTACAGGACAGCCACGCCGTACATCATCATGCGCCGCTGTCCGTGCGAGCCCTCACTGAATCCCCATCCAATCATAATGGGCTTCGTTATTGATCACAGTGTATTGGTACGGCGGGCTGACGGCAGTTCCCAAGTAGGCGGAGTAGGTTGCCTCTGTTTGAAGCGACCATGAGCCACTGCGAAGTATCCAGACGTTGTCATGGTGATTCAAATACGTTCCAGGATACACCCCGTCTCCGTAGGTGGCATCAGCCCAAGTATACGAACTAGGGCCACTATAGGGCCAGTTGACGTACCAGTCCTTGACCGTGTTATCAATATAGACCTTCCAGTATGTGCCAGAATTGAGAGCAATCTTGAGATTATGCCAGCCCGTGTAGCCGCCTCCGTAGGTGATCTCATGGTGTCTACTTGTTGGGTTATATGGGTTTTGCGCGGCGGTCTTGTAGGTGAGATGTACTGTTAGGCGGAATGTATGATAGCCAGCGTCCTTGACAAGCATAAGGTGGAGGAAGGCCTCCCCGTCCGTTGTCCAGAGCGTTACATCATACTCTTCGCCGTACTGATGTCGCTCAGTCGCACTAACATCAGCCTTGATGCCGGTTATTGCAGCCGCATAGTCGTTGTAGAGACCACCGTAGTACCAGTCGGTGGCGGATGCGCTACCAGTATGCAGAAACAGTAGAAGAATGCCTGCTAGAATGGCACTGAGTACAGTGGCTCGGCGCATTCCCTCTCCTTCCTACATATCCTGGGATTCCACACTACTTGCGAAGAGCCATCTTGCCGTCAGGACGCACAAGAAGATCCGGTTCCAAGCCTTTCTTCAGCAGGTCGCGGACCGCCTCCCTGTCCTCCTCTGCCACGTACGACAGCGGGACGCTGTCGTAGAAATTGGGTGGCTGCTTAGACGGGAGGATCGGGGTCGTGTCGTCGGGAGTGGCGACGTCGTCCAAGTAGTCCTGCGTATAGCTCTCCTTCAGCGCCTTCGCCTGGTCTGGCGGTGCCCATGCGGGGGCGACGTACTCCTCAGGGGGGACCGGCTCCGGCCGAGTAGCGGCGTAGCCAGCAGCTCCAAGGGCACCGAGCACCACGACGCACCCAAGGAGAACTCCCAGGACTACCGGCCGCGAGAATCTTCGCTTCATCACGCGCCTCCTAACTCACGTTCGGAGTGGCGGAACTACAGGGGGCGCGGCGGCGGGGGCGACCTTGAGCAGGGTGCGTGAGGGCGGTGACTCGAGAGTCGGAACTTCTCACCAGCCGCTGACAGCATGCTCCCTCCAAACTTTGAGGGGCGCCGTGCCAGCGACGCCGACTCCATCAACGAAAGTATAACCTGGTCGTCCTTCTCACGCAACGGAGCGGAGAAGAGAGGCCGCACGGAAAGAGGGTCCTCTCGTTCCCGTTGGTCGCTATGCGGTGTCTGTCGAGCGTCTCCCTGACGAGCTCCAGGACACTCTCTGACAGTCCACGCACGACGCCATCCTTGGCCGTGAGGTCCCTGCTGGGGCGAAGTTGGACAGGGCGTCACCGAAGATACACTCCAACTTGTCCACTGAATACCACTGAATACCACCGTGTACTATTCCCGAAGGGGTCAAAGCAGGGGTGAAAGGCCTGAAATGGCCAGTTTCGCGAAGGGGCCCTACAACGACAAAACCCCGCCGGATGCGGGGCTTTCAGGTCAGTACGCCCGGAAGGATTCGAACCTTCGACCTTGGGATTAAGAGTCCCCTGCTCTACCAACTAAGCTACGGGCGCGCGCCGGGGATTCTACACCATCTTCGAGGTGGGCGCAGTCACTAACCGATCGGGCGGAACGGCTTCGGCCGTGGCTTCGGCCGCGTGCCGCAGGCCGCACGTCGGAGGGTTGTCCGAGGCGCTCCATGGACAATTTTTCCGAGCCCATCGCGAGGCGGCGCGCCTCCTCACGCGGACGTTGGGTTATGGGTCGCGGCGCGAGGGTAGTCTCTACGGCAGCAACTTCCCCTTGTGGGGTGGCGGGGGAAGGTCGCGTGACCGCGCGGGGGGATGGCCTTCGTAGCGGTGCGGGAGGGATGGGGAATCGACCAGTCCAAGGAGAGGGGATCATGTCATGGTTCTGGGGTCGTTCGGGATCTAGCTGGACGGTCAGATGGACGGTCAGACTGCTGCCGCCGGCGGTGCTGGCATTGGTGGCGATTGGAGGGGTCTTGCTTGCGACCTCCATGGGGTCCCAGCCGGTGGAGGCCCGGTCGGCGGAGTCGGACAGCACCTTCACCTTCACGGGATACGTGAAGTTCGTGAACGGGTCGGGGGGCATCCTGTTCCCCGGGGAGTCGGTGGATCAGGATCATCAGGATTGGTCCGAGCTTCTGAGCTTCGATCAGGCGCTCTTGGCGCCTCCGCTTGCCCTGGGCGGGAGTGGCGCCGCCACCGGGAAGCCTCAATTCGAGGACATCGTCTTGGTCAAACGCTTGGACCGCACCGGCCCCCCGCTTCAGAATGCAGCGGCGACGGGCAGGATGATCCCCGGTGTGGTGATCGAATTCCAGAGGTGGGGTGAGGGCGGGCAGGTGTTCTACGAGTACCAGCTGTCCAACGTCCTGGTGACCCGATACAACGTGGGCACGACCATGGAGAAGAACGTCACCCCGTTGGGTCAACCTCGGGTCGAGGCCGGCTCTTTTGGTTCCTCGAATACCCCCATTGAAGAGATCGCGCTGGCGTATAGCAGGATCACGGTCAGGTACGCCGCCCAAAAGCCGGATGGCTCGATGGACGCCTGGACCGAGTTCAGCTGGGATCTGGCCCGGAACCGCCAGTGAGCAGACGAGACCGCTGAAGGTCACGCGTCGGAGATGGCCGCCCCGTCACCATCGGCCACGATGACTCGGTTACGGCCGGCCTGTTTCGCCCGGTAGCACGCGCGGTCGGCCAGCTCCATCAGGTCGTCGAAGGAGAGGGGAAGGTCCGGGAGCATCGTCGCCACTCCGACGCACACGGTGACGTGGAGAGGCCTGAGCAGGCCCGCCACCCGCAGCTCGGAGGTCTCGACCCCCCGCCGTAGCTTCTGAGCGACCAGCTCGGCTTCTGCGGCGTCGGTTTCGGGCAGGAGCACGATGAACTCCTCGCCGCCGAAGCGGGCCACCAGGTCGGCCTCCCGCAGCTTGTTCTCGAACACCGTGGCCAGCGCCTGCAGGCATGCGTCGCCCACGAGGTGGCCGTATCGGTCGTTGACGCGCTTGAAATAGTCGATGTCCACCACCAGGATGGAGAGCGGTCCGCTGTTCCGCTTCGCGCGCGCGGTCTCTAGCACGAAGCGGTCGTACAGCAGGCGCCGGTTCGCCAGACCGGTGAGCTGATCGTGCAGGGCCATCTTCTCGAGTGCGTGCCGGGCGCGCTGCAGCTCGGTGACGTCGACGCTGACTCCCCGGTAGCCGCGGAACGTGCCCTCTGCGTCGAAGATGGGGTGGCCGCTCATGGTGATCCACATATGCAGGCCGTCGCGCGCGAGGATGCAGCTGAGCAGGCGGTCGAAGGTGCGGCGTTGAGCGAAGGCCTCGTCGACGACGCCCCGCTGCTCCTGGCATCCGATCTCGTGGCAGCGCAGATCGGACAGGCGGCGGCCGAGGAGCTCCTCCGCCGAGTAGCCCATGATCTTGTGTGCGCCCCGCAGGAAGGTGAGGCGCTCGTCGGTGTCCATCTCCCAGAGGAATATCGGCGAATAGCGGATGGCGTCCTCCATCAGGGCGTTGGCCCGCCGCACCGCCTGCTCAGCCAGCTTGTGGCTGGTGAGGTCCATGGCGGCGCCGAGGTAGCCTGTGACCTCGTTCTCGGCGCTGCGCAGCGCGGTGATGGAGAGGCTCACGGGCATGTGGCCGCCGTCCTTACGCACGTAGGTCCACTCCTGGGCCTGGGAGTGCCCCTCGGCCGCCAGCATGGCGAACACGTCTACACCGTGCACCCGGCGGCCGACCTCGGAGCTCAGAACCTCGCCGCGGGCGAAAAGTTCCTCTTCGAGGTGGAGGTCGAGGACGCTGCGGCGCCCGATCACCTCGGCCGCCTCGTAGCCCAGAAGGGTCTCGGCCCCTTTGTTGAAGAGGATGATGGTGCCGTCGAGGTCGGAGGCGATGATCGACATCTGGGAAGCTCCGGCAAGGACGGCTTCCCGCTGGGTGTTCACTTCTTGCAGCCGCTCCAGCGCCGCGGATGTCTCCTCGAACTGCTTGACCACGAGGTCGGCCGTGATGTCGGCGGCCCGGCGCGCCACCCGGATCTCGCCCCGCAGGAGCTCGTTCTCCTCGCGCAGGTCAAGCTCGTCCATGGAGGGCCACCTCCCAGGTGAGCTCCGCCACGATGTCGACCAGATCGTCGTCAGCCGGGCCCTCGGCGCCCACGATCAGCACCTCGGGAAGGGGCGTATCGGCCACCAGGGGCAAGGCCGCCAGGAGGTAGGCAAGGCCGTCGTCGTGCCCGTAGGCCGGGGGCGCGGGGGGAGCGGCTTCGGCCCTATCGAGCACCACGGGCAGCCCCGGCGACGCGAAGCCCTCGAGGGCATCGACGAACACCACTCGGTGAGTGGTGGCCTCGACCAGCGACAGGAGATCCAGGCCTGCGAGGCCACCGTCGACGAGCTCGACGTCGGTGGCCTCGGCCGGGACCGCCGACGTGCGCGCGGCGCCGGCCCGCACGGCCCCGGCCCGCCCGGCCAACCGCTGGTGCACGCGCCAACCGAGGTCGTCACCGGGCATCCAGCGGTTGCCCAGGCAGACGATCCGAGTGTGGGCTTTGTTCACCGACCCTTCCGCAAGACGTGCACCGAACAGACCAGACAGGGGTCGAACGAGCGGATCACATGCCCGGCCTCGACCGGGTTGCCGGGGTCCTTGATCGGGGTGCCGACGAGAGCCTCCTCCCAGGGACCGCGGACTCCTGAGCCGTCCCGAGGCGATCCGTTCCAGGCGGAAGGAGTCACGATCTGGTACTGCTCGATGACCGCTCCTCGCACCTTCACCCAATGACCCAGTGCTCCCCTGGCCGCACCGACCAGCCCTATGCCCAGACCCTCCTCTATGCTCGCAGACGACTCGTAGATCGAACCTCCGTCGGCACTGAGCTCCTTCACCCAGGTGGTCAGCACGGGCAGCATGGCCGCCGGCCGAGTGAAGCGTGCGAGCTCGCGCACGAAGGCGCTGGCCCGCTGGTTCTCGACCAGGTCGCAGAGCAACGGGTCGCCGGCGATGACCGCTTCGGCGAGGGGGCCCGTCTCGGCCGCCGCGCTCTGGTAGCGAGGGGCCTTGGCCCACGAATACGGCGACGAAGGCCCTCGGGCTGTGTCGTGCGGAGGCCGCGGGTCGGTCCGACCGTCGAAGGGGTGGCGGCCGCCGTCGTAATCGGCCGCCCACGAGTAGGCCACGTGCTCGGCGATCAGGTCTTGGGCGAAAGGGGCTACGCGGGTGCCCCGCGCGAAGCCGGGGCGCAGGACATGGGTCGCGTCGACGTCACCGCGGACGGCGGTCTCCCGGGGAAGGTCGAGGCTGCCGTACGAAAGGAAGTGCTCGTGTCCGCCGCCCACTGTGTCGAGGCCCAGGCTCCTGGCGAAGCGGATGTAGAAGCCCAGATCGCTCTCGGCATGGTTCTCGTCTGCCTCGAGCCACGCGTCGAGGTCGGCCCCGGTCCGGACCTCGGCCCACTGTTCCAACGAGCATCCGAGGATGCGCCGTTCGTACCACGCCTGAAAGCGGTTCAGAATGTACTGGCACTGCAGCAGCTCGGTGGGGTGGGGCTTGTAGACCACTCCTCCGGGGACGATGAACGAGGAGTGAGGCCATTGCCCGGCGATCATGGCGATGATCTCGATGATCTTCTTCGTCTCGATGATGGCCTCGCGGCACGAGTCGCCGCGCACCGGCGCGTAGCGGCGCACCGCATCCTCGTAGAGAGGGTGCTGCTCGTATGCCGCGTTGGTGAAGTCGACCAGGTACATGAGCATCGCGTGGCGGACGTCGCTCTGCATCTGCTCGACCAGCAGCGTCACGTTGCGCAGGCGGACGGCGTCGTCCGGTGGAGCGACGCCGGCGATCATGTCGAGCGCTTTCGCCGCGGCCAGGAGGTGGGTAGTGCTGCAGATACCGCATACCCGTGGCGTCACCACCAGCCCGTCGAGGGCTCCCCGTCCCACGAGCAGGCGCTCGAAGCCGCGGTACATCGTCCCCGTGCTCCAGGCGTCGACCACCACTCCGTCCTCGACGGCGATGCGCACCTCGAGGTCGCCTTCGGTGCGGTTGAGCGGTACGTCGTGGATGGTCCGTTTCATCTAGACCTCCGTCGAGCGATCGCGCAGGCGCTTGGGCGCGGCTGCAGCGGCCATCCCTTTGTAGGCCATGTAGTGGGCTCGGTCTACCCCCATGGGCAGCTCGAGGGGGATGCCCTCGATGTTGCGCGTGTGGAAGAAGCGGTGGTTCTGGGGGAACTCGGGGTCGGTGCAGCCGAAGCAGGGCACTCCCACCCGGGTCTTGGCCGAGCGCTGGTTCCACAGGATGCGGTTGCAGGGTCCTCCCACCAGCGGCCCCCGGCAGCCCATGTGGAAGAAGAGGCAGCCCTTCTGGGCGAAGTCGTGCTCCTCGACCCGGTATTCGTGGTACTCGTTGCGGGTGCACCCCTGGTGGACCATGACCGAATACCAGTGAGTCGGCCTGTTGAACTGGTCGAGGGGCAGGGGGATGTCCGACGCGAGGGCCTGGATCGTCCCGGCCACCACGTTGTGGTGACACGGGCAGCCGGCCAGATTGATCACGGGAAGGCCGCTGCCCGCCCGGAAGTCGGCTCCCAGGAGCCCACCCGGCTCGCTCCGGTGGAACTGCAGCCCGGTCGCCTGCACCTCGGTCCGGCTGCCGAAGCCGCCGAAGGCGGCGCATGTCCCCGCCGCGACGACAAAGCGGGCGTTCCGCGCGAGGTCCCGGATCAGATCGCGCTTGGGCCGGCCTTCGACCATGTCGAAGATCCCCGTCCCGTCCGGCCCCTGGATGGCCGCGCCCTCCACAACCAGGATGTCCAGCGGAGTATCTCCGGCGATGACCGACTCTTCGAGCTCACGCTGAGTGCCGATCGGTGTGGGCGAGAGTGAGGCGTGCCACAGAAGGTCTATGTGCAACGATTCACAGAGTTGCACGAGGTTGGGCGTCTCGCTGCTCAGGAACGCCCACGTGTCGCCCCCGCACCCCCCGCCTTGCAGCCAGTAGAGCGATGTCATGCTGAGAGTCCTCCTGCCAGGGCCCGACCGCTTAGGCCTTCGAAAAGTATCGTCTGAAGCGCATCCTACCATTACGGTCCGATGCGGTATCCGGCCGCTGTTCGCTCGATGAGACCTTCCTTCATCAGCCCGGTCAGAACACCCTCGAACCGCTCTCCGACCGGGGATCCCGCGTGCTCCAGCTCAGCGGCGATCTCGGCCATCGTGCTGCCGGGCCGTTCGAGGAGCAACCGCAGCACGCGGGCCCGGAGTTGTCGGGGGGAGCCTTCGAACCGCGACTGCCGGACATGGTGTCGGCTGCGGCGCGACGGGTTCGGATGGCTCGCCTTGAGCATCACGCCATAGTCCATCAGAGCGTAGTACCACGTGCGCGGGTCGGCGCGATCGAGCGTCGCCTCGACGAGCGGCAGGATCTCGCGGTCGTGGACCCCGGTCTCGTCCGGAAAGAAGTGGTGCAGGTACACGGCGCGGATGTTGGTCTCGATGAAGGGGTGGGCCTCGTCGTAGGCGAAGGCGGCGACGGCCGCGGCTGTCGCAGGACCGATGCCGGGAAGAGCCCGCAGCCCGGCCTGCTCCCGGGGAAGCTGGGCACCACCCGGTGGGCCCGGAAGGGCGACCAGCATCTCGGCCAGCCGTTTGAGGGCGAGGGCTCGCCGGTTGTAGCCCAGGCCCTGCCAGACCGCCAGGACCCGCGCGAGAGGGGCCGCCGCCAGCGACTCGAGGTCTGGGAACGCAGCCAGCCACTCCTCGTACTTCTCGACCACGCGGGAGACCTGGGTCTGCTGGAGCATGACCTCCGAGACGAGGATGCCATAGGCGTCCCGCGTCCGTCGCCAGGGCAGGTCGCGGCCGTGCGCTCGGTAGTACTCGAGCACCGTCTGGCGAAAGGCAGCGAGGGTCCGCGGATCCCAGGTGCTTCGGCCCGGGGTCCTCGTCTCCCTGGACGGCGAGTCTTCGGTGGCGATGGCGGCCTCGATGGGTATTGGCATGTTCCGTTGGTACAGTATGGCCGATAGAACCGACGGGCGGGGAGGCCGATCGTGGAGAACGGGGAGTCGGGGACGACCGGGGAGACGAAGGCATCCTCGGCCTCGCGGCTGCTCGGCATCGCCGCAAGCCCGCGGGCGAGGGGGAACTCGGCCGGTCTCCTCGACCTCGCGCTCGAAGGGGCGCGAGAGCGCGGGTACCGGGTCGAACGTCTCTATCTGCGCAGCCTGCGCATCATGCCCTGCAACGCCTGCGACGGGTGCAAACGGGGCCCCGGCTGCATCGTCCACGACGACATGGATCGGGTGTACGGGGCCCTGCATCGGGCGGACATCGTGGTCGTGGCCACTCCCGTCTACTTCTACGCGATGTCCGGTTGGCTGAAAGCCGTCGTGGATCGTCTATACGGCCTCCTGGACGACCGATCTCGGTCTCGGCTCGAGCCGGGGAAGCGGCTCTACGTGATCACCACCCAGGCGGAGAACGACCCGGCCGACGGGGGAGAGGTCGTGCGCGTGTTGGAGCGGGGGCTCGAGTGGGTCGGGATGGAACTGGCGGGGTCTCTTGTGGCCACCGGCCTGTCCGAAGAGACGGACTACCTGAAGTACCCGGAGTACCTCGAACAGGCGCGGCGACTTGTCACCTGAGGGGCGTGTGCGATGGCGAATGCAGGAGGGAACGGCGTGATCTTCGAGGTCGAGGCGGGGCGGCTGGACTTTGCGCTTCCCCGGATGGTGCCCGTCGAGCAGCGGCTCGAGGTGCTCCGCGAAGAGGACGTGGCGGGGGCTGTACGCAGGGAGCTGGGGAAGCTCGCCGGACAGCTGAGTCCGGGCGCGCGGGTGGCGGTAGGAGTCGGCAGTCGAGGTCTCGCCGACCTCCCGCTATTAGTGCGTGCCTGTGTGAGCGAGCTCCGCCGTCAGGGTCTCGATCCTTTCCTGATCCCGGCCATGGGCAGCCATGGCGGGGCGACGTCCGAGGGTCAGCTGGAGGTGTTGGCCGGCTACGGTCTGACCCCGGACTCGATGGGGGTGGAGATCCGCGCCGGCATGGAGGTGGACCTCATCGGCCGCCTTGCCGACGGCACCGCCGTCTATTTCAGCCGGGAGGCCCTCGCCGCCGACGCCGTCCTTCCTCTCAACCGCGTGAAGATGCACACCGCGTTCCGCGGCCCGGTCGAGAGCGGGCTCAGCAAGATGCTGGCCATCGGTTTCGGGAAGCACAAGGGCGCGGCTTCGCTGCACCAGAAGGGCTCCGAGGAGTTCGGGTGGGTCGTCCCCCAGGCCGCCGCACTCATCCTCGAGCGGGTGCCGGTGATCGGAGGATTGGCGAGCGTCGAGAACGGCCTGGAGCAGGTCGGCCGCCTGGAATTCGTGCCCGGGCCGCTTATCCCGAGCCGGGAGCCTGAGTTACTCGACCTCAGCCGAAGGTTGATGCCCCGGATCCCATTCACCGGCCTCGATCTGCTCGTGGTCGACCGCATCGGCAAGGATCTGAGCGGCGACGGCATGGACCCCAATGTCACCGGCAGACATCCCACCGCCCGCATGACCGACCCCGAACGCGATCCGCGGCGCCTCGTCGCGTTGCGGGCTTCGGAGCAGACCCACGGCAACCTCTGCGGCCTGGGCGTCGCCGACCTCACCACCGCCGCGCTGGTGGACCAGATCGACTACCAACAGACCTGGACCAACACCGTGACCAGCCTGGAGTTGGCGCTCGGCAAGACGCCGATGTGGGTCGGAGACGACCGGACGGCTATCGCGTTGGCCCTGAGCTCTTTGTCGGGGGTCGTCCCGATCGACGCCCGGGTCGCGCGCATCTCGAGCACCCTCCACCTGCAACGGCTGTGGGTGTCCGAGGCGTTGTGGGAGGCAGAGGGACCAGGACGCGAGGATGTTTGGAGCGTCGGCGAGCCCAGGGATATGGAGTTCGACACCGCGGGCCATCTCGTCGACCTGCCCCGACCGTCGAGGAGGCGAAGGTGACATACGTGATCACAGCGTCGCGGGCTCCGCGGCAACCTCTGCTACATGTCGTACTGAGCGATGGAGCGCTCGAGCTCCCGGACGTTCTCGGGGGAGCCGGCGAAGAAGGCGGTCCGCTCGTGGATCTGAGTGGGTTGTAGATCCAGGATCGGCGCCGTGCCGTTGCTGGCTACGCCGCCCGCCTGCTCGATCAGGAAGGCCATGGGCGAGCATTCGTAGAGCAGCCGGAGCTTCCCGGAGGGCTTTTTGGGATCCTTGGTGTCGGCCGGGTACATGAAGATGCCGCCGTAGAGCAGGGTGCGGTGGATGTCGGCCACCATCGAGCCGATGTAGCGGGAGCTGTAGGGGCGGCCGCTCGCCGGGTCGGCTTCCTTGATGTAGGCGATGTAGTGACGCACGCCTTCGGACCAGTAAGGATAGTTGCCCTCGTTGCACGAGTAGGTCTTGCCACGCTTCGGGATGGTGATCTGGTGGTGACACTCGAGGAACTCACCCACCGAGGGGTCGAGGGTGAACGCATGGGTGCCGTGACCGGTCGACATCACCAGCATGGTGCTCGATCCGTAGAGCACGTAGCCGGCCGCCGCCAGGGCGCGACCTGTTTGCAGGAGGTCCTCGGGGACCGCCTCGTCTCCTTCGCTCACCCTGCGGTGCACCGCGAAGATGGTGCCGACGCTCACGTTGGCGTCTATGTTGGAGGAGCCGTCGAGGGGGTCGAAGGCGATGGTGTAGTCGCCACTCTTACGGCCGTCGGAGACCAGCACCGGCTCTTCCCTCTCCTCGCTGGCCATGATGCAGAAGTTGCCCAGTTGACTGAAGGCCGCCATGAAGATCTCGTTGGCGAACTCGTCCAACTTGCGCACGTCCTCGCCCTGCACGTTCTTCTGCCCGGTGAGGCCTAGGATATCGACGAGTCCGGCTTTTCTCACCTCGCGGGAGACGATCTTGGCCGCCATGGAGACCTGGTTGAGGATGAGCGTCAGGGCGCCGGTGGCTTCGGGGTGCAGCCGCTGCGTGTCGTAGATGTGCTTGGCGAGGGTCATCCCGATCTGCATCTGAGCCACCTGGTCTACCTCCCGTGCAGAAGTCCAATGCCGATGAGCCTATCATCGACCCGCCTTCCCACGGAAGAGTCTGGGGGACCAGACAAGAAGACCCCCGGTGGCTGTCGCCGCCGGGGGTCTTCATTCCTGTCGAGGGCCCCGCCGATGGGTCCCCTAGGTCGCATTCTCGTGAGCGCGAGGCTCAGAGGATGTTGCTGCTCTGCGCGGCTCCAGCACCGCCGCATCCACCGGCCCCGTGCCCGCCGCATCCGCCGGCTCCGCCGCCGGGGCCTTGGCAGCCCTGGGCGCCTGTGCCGGGACTGACGACGCCGGTCGCGGCGCCGCCCGGCGCGCAGGGGGCTTGTCCGCCCGTGGCGCAGGGTCCGGTCGCCGACCCGTCCGCGCCGATGCACGGTCCGGAGCCAGGGCTGGGCTGAGCGGGAGACAACGTCTCTGCCAGCGCCGGCACCGCGGCTGCGGCCACCAGGACCACCAGAGCGGTGATCAGCAGGACGACCCTCAGGTTCATTCGCACGGGCTACCTCCCTGCGTGGGGGACAGTACGGATGGCATCATAAGGTATTTGTGTAAGAGAAGTGTGAAGAATCCGCCACCGGGAACGCGCTCGTCAGAACCGGGTGCCACAGAAAGGGGCCGCCGAGGTCCCGAACAGGAGGTCGGCGAGGGCCAGAGCCCCGTGGTGCCGTTCCCGCACCATCCCGGCCTCCGCCAGACGACTGAAGGGGACTCCCCCGAGGTAGGTCGTGGCCAGAGCGGCCGTCCCGAGGACCACGTCGGGGTCGCGGACGCTGGGGGAGACGGTCGAGCCGGCGCTGCCCGCAGCCAACTCGAACCTGCCGTTGTCTCCCGGGTGATCCTCGTCTTCGATCTCCAGCACGAGCCTGCCCTGGGCGCGGTACGCCCGGGCTTCGAGGGCGCGGGGGAGGTCGAGGATGCGCACCCACAGGTCGTCGGCCAGGCGGGTGAGCCGGAGGGTGCGGGGGTCGGCGAAAAGCCAGCGCAGGCTCTCGTCGACGGGGAAGGCCGTCTCGGTGGTCACTGTGGTGACCAGGTCCACCTGGGTGGCGAAGTGCCACAGCGCGGCCCGCACCGCCGGATCCGGGCTCACGTTCTCGGACACCTTCAGCTCGTACTCCGGGCCGACGCTGGTCCAGCGGGGCACGGTGCGGTAGAGCAGGTAGCCGTCGGCGACTCCGGCCGGGGTCTCGTGCACGGCGAAGAAGAAGGGAGTGCCCCCGTCGCGCTGCCACTCAGGGTCGGCCAGGAGGTCGTGCCACAGATAGGGGGGGCGGCTGACCATGCCCGCGCGCAGCGAGCGGGTCTGCTCGTACACGCCGGCCATCATCCCGGCCGCCTCCTCGCTCTCCACCAAGCGGATACGGCCCGGCGCGTCGGCCGGGCGCGCGAACGCGGCTCGGGAGCTGTCCACCTGGAAGTCGATGGCGCTGCTCGCCGGTCCGAATCCGAAGCGGCCGTAGATGCCCCCCTCGGAGGCGTTGAGGATCGCCAGGGGCAGCGACGCCGCCCGGGCCTGCTCGATCTGCGCGGCCATGAGGGCGCGAAGCACCCCGGTGCGGCGGTGGGTGGGCAGGACCCCGGCCCATGTCAGCCCGGCGGCCGGCAGCACACGTCCCCCGGGGATCGTCAGCTCGAGTTCGAAGGAGCCGATGGTGCCCACCATGCGGCCGTCGTCGTAGGCGGCGTGGAAGCGGTCGGGAGCGAAGCTCGGGCGGTGGATATCCTCGTCGCCGGGGTAAACCCCCATACCGAAGGCCGCCCGGCCCGTCTTCAGGAACTGCGGAAAATCCTCCTCGGAGGGGTGGCGTATCTCGTGGTGGCCGCCGGGCGCGTTCATGGGCACATGATTACACAGAGAGCGTCGCCGCGATACACCGGGTGGCCAGGCCGGGTACCGGGTGGAGCCCGGAGCCCGGTGATGCGTCTGCCACAGGGAGGCAAGCCCGATGGTCGAATGACGACAGATCGAGGCCAAGGCCAGATATAGTACGGCCCGTGGACCACGAGGTGACCGAAACGAGGGCCGGCGACACTCCGACTGCCGGGGCTGAGGGGCCTCCGGCTGCAGGGCCGCCCGCATCTTCGCGCTACTCGGTCCTCGTCGGCGCGGGCGAGTTCTCGGAGGCGCTCGCGCGCGACATCGGATCTGCGAGCCGGCGCATCCAGATACAGACCCTGTCTTTCGAGGGTGACGGCGCCGGGTTGTGGCTCGCCGATCTCTTGCTTTCGTCTCGGAGCCCCGACCGCCGGCTGCTCATCGACGAGTACTCGCTCGTCAAGGTGAGTGACCATTTCGTGCGCTACTCCCGGGGCCGGCGGGACCCCGCTCTCCGGCACGAACTGGCCGAGATGGCGCGGGCCGTCGCCCAGCTTCGGGCGGACGGGGTGCGTGTCCTTTTCACCAACCCGCTGGGTCCCCTGATCGTGCGCCTCCCGGCTCGCAACCACAAGAAACTCGCCGTGGTCGACGACGTCGTGTATCTCGGCGGTATCAACTTCAGCGACCACAATTTCGCCTGGCACGACATGATGCTGCGGGTCGAAGATCCCGAGCTGGCAGGTTTTCTTGCCGCCGACGTCGACGCGACCTGCCGCGGGATCGACCGGCGGGCCATCGGCTACTTCGAGGGGATCCAGGTGCACCTCCTCGACGGCCGGACGAACGAGGCCGCCTACGACCCGGTCCTGAGGTCCATCGACGCGGCCGAGACCTCCATCTTCCTCGAAAGCCCGTACGTCACCTATCCGTTCCTCGATCGGCTGATCGAGGCTCGTCGCCGGGGGGTCGAAGTGACCCTGGTCATGCCCGCCGACAGCAACTACCCGGCGGTCGCGGGCTACGCGGCACGCACCGCCACTCGCGCCGGGATCCCTCTGCGGCTGATCCCGGGGATGATCCACCTGAAGGCCATGCTCATCGACGGGCGGACACTGGTGGTGGGGTCGTCGAACCTGGACATCGTGAGCTACCGGTGCGAGCAGGAGATCGTGGCGGTGGTGACGGCTCCGGAGGCGGTCAGCGACTTCGTGGAACGCGTGCTGGAGCCCGACCTCGCGGCTTCCCTGCCGGCCGCCGGGTCGGATGACGCCATCTGGAGGAGCACGTTCTGCCGGCTGCAGCTCCTGGGCGCGGACCTCTGGTCCTTGCTGGCCCGGAGCGTCTGAGCCGACGCGAGGGAAGGCGCCGTCACCGAGCGCGCGGATCACATCGGTAGCCTTTCTGTCCGAAGCCCTCTGTACCCTCTCCCCGAAGTACCGCGAAAGGGAGGGCGGCCATGCCGGGGCGGACACGTGTGGATGGATGGGGATACGCGCAGGAGCCGAGTCGCCGTCCTGTGCCCCGAGGCCGGGGATCGTCCGCGGCGCGCAGACGCCGGGTGGCGGTGCGGCGACGGCGCGCCGCGGCCGGCGCGCTCCTGTTGCTTGTGGTG
>JAJZQZ010000050.1 GCA_021802965.1 Actinomycetes bacterium | reverse complement strand
CGGCAGCCAGGACGGCGACCGACGCAAGGAGTAGGAAGACGGCGCACAGCATCAAGAAGCGACTCTTCGTCTTCATGTTGGATCCCCCTCCATCACGAGCCTTTGGCTGTCGCCCTGCTTCTGCTGGTCCGGCTCCCCCTCGAGCCGTTACCAGGCAGATAGATGCGACTCTCGCAAACCCAGCGGTGAAAGTCAATGGTCAGATGACAGACAGAGGCAGAGTTCGATGCACGCTCGTTTTGCAGGCAAAACTCGTTAGGCCGCGCGCACCCGGCACGCCTTCGACTTCAAGATGGGGTAGCCGGTGATGGGATCGCCCTGGTAGTCGTCGGTCAGGTCGTTGGCGCTCGCATCCCCCCAACCGTGAGGCACGCTCACCACCCCGGGAACGATCTGGTCGGTCAGGCGCGCCTTCATGACGATCGTGCCCTGGCGGCTCGCGATCTCCATCATGCCCCCGTCGCTGATGCCGAACGTGGTCGCGGTCTCCGGATGGATCTCGGCGCGGGCCTCGGGGTTACGGCGTGCCAGCCGATCGATGTCCCGGAACTGGGAGTGCAGGTAGTGGAGCGCACGAGCTCCCGTCGTCAGCACGAGAGGGTATTCCGGATCGCTGCCCACGGCATCGCGCTCCGGAGATTCGCGGTGGCGCGGCACCCCGTCGTGACCCAGGTCGGCCAGGGTCTGCGAGAAGAGTTCCACCTTGCCCGAGGGAGCGGCGAACCCGCCCTTCTTCTCGTAGAGGCCCAGTCTCACAGCGCCGAACGGCCGGCCGCCTTCGGGCTCGGCCTCCATGTCGGCGATCGTGATCGCTGACGGCTCGAGGGCATAATCGAGAGCCTCGACGGAGTCGGCCCAGGGAAAGTGCTCGCCGTAGCCCATCCGCTTGCCCAGCTCGATCCAGAAGTCCAGGTCGGACTTGGCCTCTCCCACCTGGAAGAGCCTGCGCCGCAGCGCCAGATACGGCACGGCCTGCAGGGTACCGTAGTAGTCGCACAGCTCCACCCGCTCGAGGAAGGTGGCCGCCGGTAGGAACAGATCGGCCTTCTCGGCGGTCGGGGTCATGAACAGATCCATGACGGCCAGGAAGTCCAGGGCGTCCATGGCCTTCTCGAGCTTCCTGCCCCCCGGCCAGGTGATGATGGGGTTGGAGGCCGCGACGATCATGGCCTTGATCGGATAGGGGTCCTCCTCCAAGATGGTCTCGGCCAGGAGCATCGACTGACCCTCGCCGAAGTTGCGCCCCCAGACCTCGTTGAACAGGGGGTACTTGTCGGCGCCCAGGGGCTCGCCCTGCATCAGCTCAGGCATGCGGATGGGGTTCAGCTTCACCTTCGAGGTGCTGACGAACCCGCCGGTCCGGTCGATGTTGCCCGTGATGGCCTGGAGGATGGCGACGCAGCGGGAGTTCTGCAGCCCCGTGGTGTGCTGGTCGAGGGCGTTCGTCCCCTGCACGATGCTGGCGGACTCGGCCTGGGCGAACATCCGCGCCGCCGCCACGACCGACTCCGCGGGCACGCCGGTGATCTCAGCCACCCGCTCGGGCGGGTAGTCCCGGGCCGACGCGGCGAGCTCCTCGAAGCCCACCGTCCAACGCTTCACGAACTCCCTGTCGTACAACCCCTCGCTGATGATCACCTGCATGAGGCCCAAGGCGAGAGCGGTGTCGGTGCCCGGGCGCACGGCCAGGTGAAGGTCGGCCCGCTCGGCCAGCTCGGTCACCCGCGGGTCGATGACGATCAGCTTCGCGCCCTTGTTGACCGCTTCTCGGATCCGCTTCGCGACGGGGGGCGCCGAAGCATCGGGGTTGTTGCCCCACACGGCGACGCAGGCCGCGTTGGTGACGTCGGGCACCTCGTAGGTGCCCAGGGTCAGGATGCGGGCGATGATCTGGCAGCGGAAGCAGATGCTCTCCACCGAGAAGCAGTTGGGCGTGCCGTAGATGTCGCAGAAGCGCCGCAGGAAGCTGACCGTCGAGTTACCCCCCCAGCAGCACCGGCATGCCGATGGCCACGGCCAAGGCTTTCGGCCCGTAGCGCTCCTTGACCTGCCCCAGCTTGTCGACCAGGATGCCGAACGCGTCGTCCCAGGTGATCGTCTCCCACCCGCTCTCGGTGCGCCGCATGGGCTTGGTGATCCTCTTGGGATGCAGCATCAGGTCGGGCGCCGCCACCGCCTTCGGACAGATCAGGCCCGTGCTGAAGGGGTGGCTGCGATTCCCGGAGATGCGCTCGATCGCCCCGTCGGCTATGTGCACCTCGACCCCGCACCCCCACGGACACTGCATGCAGGCTGTGTGGGCGATGCCATCGGGCACCAGGCAGGTGACGTCTTTCGCCGTGTCGCTCATGAGCCCCCCGTCGTGTGACGCCCGTTCCTCGCATTGGCGGCCGGCGCCACTGATCATGCGTGTGTGCAGGAGGTATCTAACGCCTGTCCGCGCGTGGCGTCAAGGGCGGGCGCGCAGGCGGCATACTCGGGTGGCGACCTCGTCGACTCGCCGCCGAAGGGCGCCTCGGGTAAGATCGACGAGCTGGAGTCGAAGCAGCGCTACAAACACGAGGTGATCCGATGCCCGACTTGTCCTCCCCACTCGCGGTGGGCGGCCTCACACTGAAGAACCGCATCATCATGCCGCCCATGGCCAACAACAAGGCCGACGAGCACGGGTTCGTCACCGACGTCCTCGTGCAGCACTACGCTCGGCACGCGGCGGGTGGCCCCGCGATGATCGTCGTGGAGCACTCATACGTCACCCTGGCCGGACGGGTCGATCGCCATCAGCTCGGCATCTGGAGCGACGAGCACGTCGCGGGCCTCGCCCGTCTGGCCGAGGTCATCCACGAGGGCGGGGCAGCCGCGATCATACAGATCACCCACGGCGGCTCGCGGTGCCCGCACGCCGCCACCGGCGCCACGGCGGTCAGCCCTTCGGGCATCGCCGTGCCCGGCGACCCCGAGGAGCCGCGCCCGATGTCCGTGGAGGAGATCCAAGCCGTCCCCGAGCTCTTTGCGGCCGCGGCCGCACGGGCGCGCCTGGCCGGCTTCGACGGCGTGGAGGTGCACGGCGCCCATGGCTACCTGCTCGATCAGTTCATGTCCCCCTTCACCAACCACCGCGACGACGAGTATGGCGGCTCCCCGGAGAAGCGCCTGCACCTGATCGGGGAGACCCTTCGAGCCGTCCAACGGGAGCTGGGACACCTGGTGATGATGTACCGCTTCGGCGTCGACGACCGGCCCGTCGACGGCATCACGCCGGCCGAAGCGGCCGCGATCGGGCCGTACCTGGAAGGCCGGGGCGTGGGCCTGATCGACTGCAGCGGTGGTCTCTGCGGCTCCAGGCCGGCGGACCGCACGGAGCCCGGCTATTTCGTCGAGGCGGCGGCGGAAGTGAAGGGGATGGTCGACGTGCCGGTGGCGGCGGTGGGAGGCATCGTCGAGCCCGCCTACGCGGACGACCTGATCCGGCGCGGGACCGTGGACGCGGTGTGCGTGGGCCGGGCGTTGCTCAAGGACCCCGAGTGGGCCCGTAAGGCCCTGGAGTCGCTGAAGGGCTGACCGGCCGCCGGCATCGTCGACGCGCCGCCGCCGCGGCGGCGCGGGTCGCCCCTGCCGACAGATCCCCGTCGAGCAAGCGTCACCCGGATGGGGGCTACCCGAAGAAGGTACGGGCGATCTCGTAGAGCTCCGCGGGAACCAGCTTGGGTTTCTCGAGGGCCTCAGCCAGAGGGCAGGAGACGATGTCGTCTCCCCGCAAGGCAGCCATGCTGCCCCATCCACCGGCCTGCACCATCTCCGCGGCCTTGACACCGAAGCGCGTCGCCAGCACCCTGTCCCGGGCTGTCGGCGAGCCCCCGCGCTGCACGTAGCCCAGGATGGTGACTCGTGCCTCTATCCCGGTCAGACGCTCGATCTCCTGGGCGACGACAGTGCCGACCCCCCCGAGCCGCGCGTGACCGAAGGAGTCAACGGCCTCCGAGGACACCACCGTCTCCGCACGGCCGGAACGCCAGGCCAGCTTGGCGCCCTCGCTCACGACGATGATGGAGAAGCGCTTGCCCCGATCGGCCCGTTGCTGGACCAGCTCGCACATGTCCTCCATCGTCATGGGGAATTCGGGGATCAGGATGACATCGGCGCCGCCCGCGATGCCCGACATGACGGCGATCCATCCGGCGTGCCGTCCCATCACCTCGACCACCATGGCCCGGTTGTGGGATTCGGCCGTGGTGTGCAGGCGGTCGATCGCCTCGGTGGCGACGTGCACGGCTGTGTCGAACCTGAACGTGTAGTCGGTGCCGCAGAGGTCGTTATCGATGGTCTTGGGGACTCCGACCACATGCACTCCGAACTCCTGATGCAGCCGGAGGGCCACACCCAGCGTGTCCTCACCGCCGATGGCCACGATCGCGTCGATGCCCTCCTCCTTGACCGTGTGCAGGATCTTCTCCGGGCCCCCGGGCATCGAGAAGGGATTGGTCCGACTCGTTCCCAGGATGGTGCCCCCGGTGGGAAGGATGCCGCTGACCCTGGCGAGGGACAGCGGCGACACCTCGTTCTCCATCAACCCGCGCCAGCCGTCGCGCACTCCGCTGACCAGCCACCCGTAGTCGCCCATGCACCGCCGGGTGACGGCACGGATCACTGCATTGAGGCCGGGGCAATCTCCCCCGCCGGTAAGGATGACTACGTGCATGGCCTCGTGCTCCTCGCTCGCCGTTGTTCCACATGCGCATAGTAGCGCCCACGGTCTGCGCCCGCGACGCGCGCGGCACTGGCTATACTCTGCCCATGGCCCCGCCGGACGAGACCTCCCCCCTCATGGCCCTGGCCGACGAGCTGGCTGCGAGCCTCGAGCGGCTGCACTTCTCGCCCCCCGTCACTCACGTCTACAACACGTTGGTCTATGCCCGAGCGCCGTACGAAGCGTACGTGACCAGATATGCCGTACCCCCCAAGGAGGTGCTCCTCGTGGGCATGAACCCAGGGCCCTGGGGCATGGCTCAGACCGGGGTCCCGTTCGGCGAGGTGTCGCTGGTCCGGGACTGGATGGGGATCGGAGGGCCGGTCGGCCGGCCACCCGTCGAGCACCGCGCGCGGCGGATCGACGGGTTCGAGTGCGTCCGCAGCGAGGTCAGCGGTCGCCGCCTCTGGGGGTGGGCCCGGGACACCTTCAAGACTCCCGAGGCCTTTTTCGCGCGCTTCTTCGTGGTGAACTACTGTCCCCTTCTCTTCCTGGAAGACTCGGGCCGCAACCGCACGCCTGATAAGCTGCCCGCCGCCGAGCAGGCTCCACTGCTCGCGTTGTGCGATGGGGCACTCCGCCGGACGGTGGAGCTCCTGCGGCCCCGCGTGGTCGCCGGTGTGGGCCGCTTCGCGCAGAAGCGGATCGAAGAGGCCTGCAAAGGGATGACAGGTCCCGAGGCTCCCGCCACCATCGGTCGGATCACCCACCCCAGTCCCGCCAATCCGGCCGCGAACCGAGGCTGGGAGGACCTTGTGAAAAGCGAGCTAACCTCCCTGGGCGTGGAGCTCTAGCCGGCCGGCGAAGGTGCCGCTCTCCCGGCCCCCCGCGACTCAGATGCGGGCGACGCCGAGGAAGGCCGAATGCAGCGAAACGACCAGCACGATGAACAGAGCCCGCGCCTGCCACTGATCCAGGCCAGGGAAGCGGTATCCGATCTGAGCATCGCGGCAGCGGCCGATGCAGTCGCCGCAGAGCGTGCACGACGACGCCGGCTTGCGGCGGGCGATGTCCTCGGCCCTTAGAGCATCGTAACGGCACGGCGCGGCGCAGGCCCCACACTCGTTGCAGCCATCGCCGAGGCGGATCCGGAACGGATTGATCCGCCCCATCACGGTCGAGAGGATCCCGATGGGGCAGTACGTGACGCAATGGGTCATGGCGCCCTTACGGCGCGACCAGGTCGCCATCACCGCCACGCCGACCACACCGAAGGCGATGCCCACCGGCAGGGCCGCCTGCCACGGTACCCCGGCCAGGCGCATGCCGAGCGAGATCGCGACGACGCCCGCCAGGTTGCCGGTCTGCACCGTACGCCGCCACGCGGGCATCGGCTGTGGACGGCGCCCCACGGCCGTCCTCCGCGAGGCGCCTTGTCCCGTCCGCCGGCCGAGACGGAAGCCGCGGGCGGCCACGTCGTCCCAGGCCCCGATGTAGCAGAGGTGACTGCACCAGGCCGAGCCCACGAAGACCACGGTGGCCGTGAACAGGATGGGCATGAAGAAGCCGCTCCCCCGGTAGAGGGGACCGGCGACTATCATCGCGGGCACGGGCAGGTGGAGCTTGCCCGTCATCAGGAAGCGGTCGAAGCCCGCCAGGCCCAGCACGAGCTGGCCGAAGAAGACCGCGGAGAACATCCTCCACACCCTGCGGCGCCACAACGCGGAGACCGCCGGGTCCATCATCGTCTCGCTGAGCCAGGCCGCGTAGACGGCGAGCCCCAGCATCTCCAGCCACCCGCCGGTGACCAAGAAGCGCTCCAGCAGGATGCCCGGTGGATCGACCACCAGCTGCACCGGCACCAGGATGCCGAAGGCCAGCAGGAACGCGGCGACGCTCTGGCGAGCGGTGCTCGCTCGTTCCGAGTATCGTGCCTTGAGCCCTCGGGTCTCGAAGAGGAGCGCGGTCGCCGCGGTCGCCAAGGCGACGCCCCCCAGGATGACCAGCATGCGCGCGGCCGGCTCACCCAGCGACTGCCGCTCCCGATAGAGGCCGGCGGCGGTGCTGATCCAGAGGGCGGCCCCACCGACGAGGAACGCCTGGTAGACGCGCAGGACCCACCGCCGCCGCCAGAACAGCAGGCCCAGCATGACGAAGCAGGCAAGCAGGGGGCCCCAGGAGAGATCACGGAGGAAGTGGGCGGCCAGGATCACCGTGGCGAGGACCACCGGGGTCAGGCGAAGCTTGTTCATCCAGCGACCCCTTCCTCGCACCCCGCGGCGAAGACGTATGCCAGGACGAGCGCGTCGGCCACCAGGTTGTCGATCACGCAGTACTCGTTCGGAGAGTGGGCCGCCTCCTCCAAGGTCGCCCAGACGGCGGCGGGTATCCCGCGCCGCCGCAACACCGCCGCGACCGTGCCTCCGCCGATGCCGAGCAACCGGGAATCGACCCCACGAGCGCCATGAAGAGCGGCGCTCAAGACGCGGACGACGGGAGCGTCGGCGGTCGTGGGCGGAGCCGCCGCCATGGTCACCGGGTAGGCCACGTCTATCGCGCAGGCGAACTCCGCCTCCACCTCGCGGGCGACCCCCTCCACCACCGCCTTCACCTCCCCAAGCGAGTACGACGGGAGGACCCGGCAGTCGAAGAAGAGGTGCTCCTCGCCGGGCACAGTGTTCACGTTCGGCACGTTGGCGTCGTGGCGCGTGGGCTCGAAGGTGGAGCGGGGCAGGTCGTAGAGGGCGTCGGTTCGGGGGAAGGCGGCGGGCAGGCGCTGATCGAGGCGCACGGTGAGGTGAGCGGCGGCCCGGTGGGCGTTGACGCCGGCGTCGGGGATGGAGGCATGCACCTGGCGCCCGTGCACCGTGAACTCGACCCACAGCGTGGACTTCTCGGCGATCTCTATCGAGGCGCCGTCAGGGCTGCCCGCGTCGGGCACGATCATCAGGTCCCGGTTGCCGATCAGGTCGGGAGCGGCATCGAGCACGTGCTCCAGCCCGTACCGGTTACCCGTCTCCTCGTCGGCCACGAGCATCACGCAGGCGTCGCCGGCGGGCGCGAGGCCCTCGTCCACGAGGGCCCGCAGCGCGAAGAGGGCCGCGGTGAGACCCTGCTGGTTGTCCTCCACGCCGCGCCCCACGATCCGCCCGTCGCGTACCTCGGCGACGAAGGGGTCGGAGTCCCACAGCCTGCGCTCGCCCGGAGGCACCGTGTCCATGTGGGCGAGCACCCAGGTGGCGGGCTCGGACCGGCGCCCGCGCAATCGGAACACGAGGTTGGGCCGGAGAGCACTCGACACGCGGGCGTCAGGCGCGTCGAAACGTTCGGGCGCCGGCAGACCGAACCGGGTCGCCGTCGTAGCTACGAACTCGGCCCGCTCCCACTCGCCGTCGCCCCCGTTCTCGGGACCGAGGGCGACGACGGCCGTCAGCGCCTTCTGGAACTGCACCATCTCCTGGCGATATCCCTCAATGCGCGCCGACAGCCGCGCGCCCACCTCTCCTGCCGCCTGCGCCGTCTCGTCCATCCCGGTCATGAGCTCTCCCGCCGCACCTCGACACCTGACATCCACCACCTGGCGACCGCCGCGGGAATGATACCTCTTTCCCTGTTTATCTGGTGCAAACATCGCAAAGCCGCCCCGCGTCGCCCAGCCGAGTGCGACCACACGGCAGGACCACTCCGAGTCCAGCGCTGACGGGAAAGTGGGCCCGTTGAGCTATCCTGATCCAATGGAATCGGCGAACCCAGACACTTCCGGCTTCCGCACCGCGCGGAGGCGCGCGGCCCAGGCCAGACGACGCATGCGCTTCCGCCGCCTTCTCCTGGTCGCGCTGATAGTGGGGCTAATGGTCGTCGCCGTCTTGACCGTCGCCCTGCTATCGAGGTCGGGGCCCCAGACCGGCTACGCGTCTCCTACAAGCGCCCCGCTTCTCGAGCAGCCTTGACATCGGCCAGCACGGTCTCCGCATGTCCGCCCGCTTTCACCTTGGGGTACGCGAGGACCACGGTGCCGTCCTTGTCGAGCACGAACGTCGCGCGGGCGGCCGAAAGGGATGAGTTCTCCTTGAGAACGCCGTACTCTCGGGACACATCGCGCTCCTGGTCGCTCGCCAACGGGAACTCGAGGCCGTGTTTCGTCGAGAAGCCCTCGAGGACCCGAGCCGAATCGACAGAGGCTCCGACGACCGAGACGCCCAGGGCCTTGAACGACGGGAGTTGTTGGTTGAACTCAACCGCTTCGGTCGTTCAGCCCGAGGTGTTGGCCTTGGGGAAGAAGAACAACACTACCGGGCCCTGAGCGAGCAGCCGATCGAGGTCGACGTTGCTCGGGTGGCCGGGGAGCTTGAACCGCGGCGCCTGCTCTCCTACTTTCACCATGGGAACCTACCTCCCAGTATAGCTTTCGACGGTCCGTGCACCTGCTTTCTTGGCACGCTAATCAAAGCATACCCGAGGAGTCAATCCCCCAGGCCACCCTCGCCGTCGCTCTGGGGTACGATATCGGCAGGAGTAGCGGGGGGCAGGAGATGGATGTGAGCGGACCCGAACCAGCCGACGCAGGCATGGCCGACCTCGGTGAAGCAGTCGGCCGAGAGACATGCGATCTCGATGACTGCGCCTGCACCGGCAAGAACATCGGCAAATATACGTCCCCCGCCGCGCTCCTGGCGATCGCCGAGGCGGGCTCCATCAGCGGGTACGACATCGCCGAGCGGTTGCGCTCGATGCCCCTGGGCGGCGAGTCCGGACCGGACAGCGGCGGTCTCTACCGCACACTCCGGCGGATGGAGCGTTACAATCTGGTGACCTCCACATGGGACACGGAGGGAGGCGGGCCCGCGCGGCGGCTCTATGCCCTCACCAATCTCGGGGACCGATGCCTAGAGCGCTGGGCCCTCACTCTGGCCGAGCACGAGAGCGCGATCGAGGGGTTCCTGGCGGACTACCTGAAGCTCAAGGACGAGGCCCAGAGGTAACGATCAGCCCACCCCTCCGGTTGAGCCTGGCCAAGGTGGGCACGAGCCGGCCGGCATGGAAGCGCCCGTGCAAAGCCTCGTGGAGCAACGCCCCTCCCACCGCCCCCAGTATCGGCCCGGTCACGTACAGCCACAGCGAGCCCAGCTCGCCCGATGCCAGCGCCGGCCCGAGCGAACGAGCCGGGTTCATCGATGCTCCCGTCAAAGGACCGGCCCAGAGAGCGCCAAGGGCGACGGCGCCCCCGATGATGAGGCCGCCCGCCCGCTGCACCGCCTCGGATCCCGTGACGACAGTCATGACGGCCAGCATCAGAAACCCGGTGAGGACCGCTTCGATCACCAGGGTCTGCCATTCGCCCACCGTGGGCCTGGTCGCCCCGGCCGAGGCCGCCGTCCCAAGTAGCTCCCGCAAAGCAACGCTCGCGGCGACGGCTCCGACGCACTGGGAGAGGATATACGCGGCCACTCGCCGCGCGGGAAAATAGCCCGTCACCGCGAGAGCAAGAGTAACGGCCGGATTGATGTGCGCGCCCGAGATACCGCCGAAGACGTACACGCAGACCATCACGACAAGCCCGAACACCAGGGAGATCCCGAGATGTCCGGGCTCACCCTGCATCGACCCGCTCATGATGGCTCCGGCGCCCGCGAAGACCAAGGCGAATGTGCCGAGAGCCTCGGCTGCGTATGCTCGACGCGCCGCCATCCTCGTGGAGCCCCCTCAACGAAATGGAATCCTGCTACAGCTAGATGACCTCGTCACCTAGCTGCACAATAGCACCCCCGACGAGCGCTGTCATCACCGACCGAAAGGGGCGAGGCCTCGGCCAAGGCTGGACATGGAGCGTCCCCCAGGCTAGGGGCCGGCGTACGCCTCCATCAACTGGACGAACTCGCGGAAGAGGTACAGGCTGTCGTGCGGCCCGGGCCCCGCTTCGGGGTGGTACTGGACGCAGAAGGCGGGGACGTCGAGAAGACGAAGGCCCTCCACCGTCCCGTCGTTGAGGTTGAGGTGGCTCACCTGCACGCGGCCCTGGTCGGATTGCAGCATCATCGACGCGGGGTCGAGGGCTGACAGGTCCGCCCCGGCCTCCAGGGAGCGCGTCACGGTCTCCGGTGGGGTCACCGCGAAGCCGTGGTTCTGGCTCGTGATCTCGATCCGGTCGAGCAGGTAGTTCTTGACCGGGTGATTGATGCCGCGGTGACCGAAGGTCAGCTTGTACGTCGAAAGGCCGACCGCGAGCGCCATGAGTTGATGGCCGAGACAGATGCCGAACACAGGAGTCTTGCCCAGAAGCCCGCGGACGCATTCGACGGCGTACTCGACCGGCGCCGGGTCGCCGGGTCCGTTCGAGAGGAAGACACCGTCGGGCTCCAGCGCCAGCACCTGCCTCGGCGTGTAGGTCGCGGGAACCACGGTGACGCGGCAGCCGACCTCCAGGAGATTCTTCAGGATGGATCGTTTGATCCCATAGTCGAAGGCCACCACGTGGTACTGCGCCGCCGTGGTCGACAGAGTGTAGGGCTCGGAGCAGGTGACCTCGTGCACGAGGTCGCGGCCGGCAAGAGAGGGGAAGGCCCTGGTCTCCTCCAGCAGGTCGTTCACCCGCAAGTCCGCGCCCCCGGCGACGCACGCGGTCATGGCCCCGTGCTCGCGGATGCGCCGCGTCAGGGCCCGGGTGTCGACACCGCCCACGCCTACGATCTGCCGCTCCACCAGCCAGTCGACCCAAGCGTCCGGGCAGGTGCGGTTCCAGTTCGTGTTCTTCACCTCGCGCACCACCACGGCGCGTGAATGCACCCGGCCGGACTCCAGCAGGTGCTCCGCCGCCCCGTAGTTGCCGATCATCGGGTAGGTGAAGGTGACCATCTGCCCATGGTAGGAGGGGTCGGTGACCACTTCTTGGTAGCCGGTCATGCCCGTGTTGAAGACGATCTCCCCGAACACCTTGCCCGGCGCGGCGAAGCCGAAGCCTTGAAAGACCGTGCCGTCCTTGAGGATGACGTAGCCCGGCGTGTCCCCCCTATACATGCCGCTCTCCCCGCACGTAGCGTCGACTCCCGTCCACGACCGTCATCAGCACCCGGCCCTGCACCGACTCTCCCAAGAACGCCGAGTTGCGGCTCTTGCCCTCGAGGTCCCCGACGCCGACCCGCCACGTCTCCCCCAGGTCGACGACGCAGAAGTGGGCCGGCGCGCCCACCGCCAAGCTCGGCGGTTCGATGCCGAGGCAGCGGCTCGGGGCGGCTGAGAGCGCTGAGACCAGACGCCCGAGACCGAGCCGTCCCGGGGCCACCAAGCCGCCGTAGAGGGCGGCGAAGGCGGTCTCGAGGCCCACGGTGCCGAAGGGAGCCTCCTCGAAGGGCACCTCCTTCTCGTGGGGAGCGTGCGGCGCGTGGTCGGTGGCGACGCAGTCGATCACCCCGTCGACAAGCCCCTGGACGAGGACCTGCCGATCGGATTCCGCCCGGAGGGGCGGGTTCATCTTCAGGCTCTGATCGAAGGACCGCACGCGCTCGTCGGTCAGCAGCAGGTGGTGCGGGGTCACCTCGGCCGTCAGGGGCAGGCCCTGGGCCTTGGCCTCCCGCACCAGTCGTACCGCCTCGGCCGAGGACAGGTGCTGCACATGCAGCGGTACAGGCTCGATCCCGAGTTCGGCCGCCTCCCGGCACGTGTAGCGGAGCAGCTCCAGGTCGCGAGCCAGGGGGCCGCTCTCGGCCGCCGAGGGGATGCCGCGCAGGCCCAGGCGTGCGCTCCAGCGCCCCTCGTGCATCGCCCCGTCGCACGCGAGGGAGCGCTCTTCCAGGTGCAGCAGGACGCGCCGACCCGTCCCGCGCAGGTAGCGCAAGGCGTGCAACAGGAGGTCCGCGTCGCCGATGGGGCGCCCATCGTCCGAGAAGGCCACCACTCCGGCATCGGCAAGTTCGCGCAGCTCGGCCAGTTCCTCCCCGCGCAGGCCCCGGCTGACCGCCCCGACCTGCCCCACCAGCACGTCGGCCGACTCGAGGGCTTGGTCGAGCACCCAGGTGGCCAGAGGTCCTGAGTCGATCGCCGGAGAGGTGTTGGCCATGCCCGCGACGACGACGAACCCACCTGCCGCGGCCGCTCTCCCGGCGGACTCCAGGTCTTCCTTGTACTCCTGACCCGGAGTGCGCAGGTGCGCATGCATGTCGACGAAGCCCGGGAAGACGGCGCAGCCGGCGAGGTGGTCGACGGTCTCCGCGCCTGCCGAAGCCGATAGCGCCTCCCCCACGGCCGCGATCCGTCCCTGTTCGATCGACAGGTCGCCCGCCTGATCCAAGCCGAGCGACGGGTCGAAGAGACGCACGCCACGGAGCACGAACGACTCGGGGGGGCGGGGGCGACAGGTCAGCCGTGGTCCACGGCTGCGGGAGGATGAGAGCATCCCGGGTTCCTTTCGGTCTCACTGGACACGTTTAAAGGCGTACCCATGGTAGCACCAGGCCCGGGAGGGGTACCATCGTCGGAGACATCGAGGAAGCGAGGGCCGCGAGGGCCCGACACTCCGGCACTAGGAGGCTGCGATGGCCACGTGTTACAACTGCGGCACCGAGAACGCGCAGGCGGACAAGTTCTGCCGCACCTGCGGGGCCTCACTCGACAAGCTCGCCGACCTGCAGCACTCGGGTATCCAGGCGGGCGCGGCCGAAGAGCGGACCCTCTGGGACAACGGAGAGGTGCAGCTCACGACCGCCGCCGTGCTCATCGGCATGGAGACCGACGCCCCCGACGTGGTCCCGCTGGAGACCATCTACGAGGTGGTCCTTCAGGACCGCTGCGTGGTCCTCAAGGTCCAGGACGGCGACGACAAGTACTGCATGGTGGCCGACCCGAGAGAGCTGGCCGCCCTGATCAAGGACCACATGTTCCGTGGGCGCCTCGCTCACGGCCGCAAGGACACGGGCTACGTCCCACCCGACTGAGCCCGGCGCCGGATCTCGCGCCCGCACCGCACCGTATCCCTCGACCGGTGTCGTCTCAGACACGCAGTCTCAGTGGGTGACTGCCCGAGCGCTGCCTGAACCTGCCTGCACCGTTGTCGCCCCGGGCGCCGGCTTCACATGGCGCGGCCGCACGAACAGATATCCGGCGACGCCGAGGTAGACCCAATATGCGACGACCTCTACCAGCGACGGTGCACCGTTGTAGCCGACCAGGCCCTTGAGGAAGGCTCCCACGCCCGCGCTCTCGTCGAGCACGCCATTCATGTTCCACACCGGCTGGACGAGGGTCGGGAGGATCCCCGCTTCCTGCAGCTCGTGCAGACCCGTCGCGAGGAGGCCGGCCCCAAAAATCACGAGCACGGCCCCGGTCGCCCAAAAGAACTTCCTCAGGTCGAGGTGCACCGTGCCGCGATTCAACCCGTATCCCAAGACGATCGCCACGACCAGTCCGGCGATGGAGCCCACCCCGGCCGCGACCGCCGTCGAGGACCCGAAGGAGCCGAACAGCATCAGCGCGGTCTCGAGCCCTTCACGGGCTACCGCGGCGAACGCCAGTGTCCCGACGGCCCAGCCCGAGCCTATGCCCGCGGCGCCGGCGACCCGATGGTCCAGGTCTTTCGCCATCTCGCCGCTGTGTGAGCGCATCCAGAACACCATGAACGTCAGCACAGCGACCGCGAGCAGGCTGGCGACGCCGGCGAAGATCTCCTCCACGTGCTCAGGGAGGCTGCCCAGGGTCAGCGTGAGGACCAGGCCTGCCGCCAGGCTGAGACCGGCGCCGGCGCCCACCCCGAACCATACCGACCGGACCAGACGCACAGCCCCGGCCTTGCGGACGGCGGCGAGCACCAGGGCCACGATGAGCGCAGCCTCCAGTCCTTCACGAAGTGTGATCACGAATGAAGAAAGCATCGATGCTCCTTTGAGATCATCCCGCGTCTCGCGACGGGCGTTTATCGGGGACCGGCCGACAGAGGGTACTTAGGCTTCTGCAAATCTCCATATAAGGGTACCCTAAGTCCGCGACCGATGCAAGAGCGGCCGTCAGGAGATCTGGACCGTGATGATCGATCGTGATGACCGGGCCCGCACGGGCCCGATGGAGATCAGGCGAGGGGCTCTTCCACCAGCGGGCCCTCCCCGGGATGCGGGGCGAGCACGTGGTAGAGGATGCCCATGCGCACCGCGAGCCCGGACTCCACCTGATGCAGGATGAGGGACGGCGCGGAGTCGGCGAGGTCGCCGGTCAACTCCACTCCCCGATTGATCGGACCGGGATGCATCACCCGTTGACCGGAGCGCAAGCGCTGGGGCGACAGTCCCCATATCCGGCTGTACTCGCGAAGGCTGGGCACCGGGGGGACGGTCCCCTTGGCGCGTTCGAGCTGCATGCGCAGGAGATAGACCACGTCGACGTCCTCGAGCGCGGAGAGATCATCGTAGACCGGCACGTCCCACTGCTCGATGCCGGGAGGCATGAGGGTGGGCGGCCCGACAAGGCGCACGTCGATGCCCATCTTGCGGAACCCGAAGACGTTGGAGCGGGCCACGCGGCTGCGCAGCACGTCGCCGACTATGGCGACCTTCAACCCCTCGAGGCTCCCATACGTCCTCCGCAGGCTGTAGAGGTCGAGCAGGCACTGCGTCGGGTGCTCTCCCGAGCCGTCGCCCGCGTTCACCACCCGGGCGTTCGTGTAGCGGGTCGCCATGCGGCAGGCACCGACCTTGTCGTGGCGCATGACCAGGATATCGGGGCGGTAGCTCTCCAAGGTCAGGATGGTGTCCTTGAGGCTCTCTCCCTTGGACACGCTCGAGCCCGACGCCTTGATGTTGACCACGTCGGCGGAGAGCCGCTTGCCCGCGAGCTCGAAGGAGGTCAGCGTGCGCGTCGAAGCTTCGAAGAACATGTTGATCAGGGTGCGGCCGCGGAGGGTGGGGACCTTCTTGATGGGCCGCGACGCCACCTCGAGGAACCCGTCGCTCAGTCGGAACAGGGTCTCGATGTCGGCGGTGCTGAGATCATCGATCGAGATCAGGTGCATCCTGGCTCCCTTCCGGCCTCACCGGGCGCGGTTAAAGGGTGACGTCTGCGCTGCAGCCCAGCTTACTACATGCGCTCCAGGACGACCTCGTCGAGGTCGTCGGTCTCGGAGAGGCGCACGGTCACCTGCTCGGTCCGGCTGGTGGGCACGTTCTTGCCCACGAAGTCCGGCCGGATAGGCAGCTCCCGGTGGCCGCGGTCGATCAGGACCGCCAGCCGCACCGCTTCCGGCCGGCCGTAGTCGAACAGAGCCTCCACCGCCGCGCGGATGGTGCGCCCGGTGAAGAGCACGTCGTCGACCAGGACTATCGTGCGCCCCTGGACCGGGAAGGGCAGAAAGGTGGAGCGCACCACCGGCTGGTCGTAGGCCGAGCCCGGGCCGCGGGTGTCGATATCGTCGCGGTAGAACGTGATGTCGATGGCGCCGGTCGGCGGCCGCGAACCGTAGAACTCCTCGAGCAGGCCGGCCAGGCGCTCGGCCAGCTCGACGCCCCGGCGCTGGATGCCCACCAGAGCCAGGCCCTCCACCGACGAGTTCTCGGCTATCTCATGGGCGATGCGGGCCAGCGTCCGCCGCAGCTGCTCGGCGTCCAGCAGCACTTTGCCGCCCATCTGCGCGCCTTCGGCGCCGGCGTCATGTTCCCGGTCGGATTCCACGGTCGGCTCCTCGCCTTGCATGAGTTCGTCGGGCACGTATACCACCCCGGACGAGCGTCGTCCAGCAGCCGGCGGCGCCAAGGGCGGCCGACTAGAGGCTGAGACGGGACGACGCCCCCTCGTCGAGCAGCCACACCACCCGGCGCCCCGCGCGCAGGGCCGCCTCCACGACCCGCGTCGCCGGCAGCTCGTGGCGCCGGCCACCGGTCACGCGCCGCACGATCTCGGCCTTCTCCCCACCGGCGACCAGAAACAGCAGCACGCTCGCGCTCGCCAGAAAAGGAAGGGTGAGACTGAGGCGCCGCATCCCGCCATGGGCCGGAGTGGCGACCACCAGGCGGTCCGTCACCTCGAGGGAGTCGTCGCCCGGGAAGAGCGAGGCCGTGTGCCCTTCGGGACCGAGGCCCAGAATGATCGCGTCGAGGGGGGGCCGCACGCGCGGCCCGTCCGAGGCGCCTTCGACGACCAGGCCGCGGAGCTCGGCCTCGTAGGCGGTGGCCGCCTCCTCCGGTCGCAGCTCGCCGCGCATGCGGTGGATCCCCGCCAACGGCCGGTCGAGCAGACCAGAGGACGCCGCCAGATGGTAGTTGCTGCGCTCGTCGTCCGGAGGGACGCAACGCTCGTCTCCCCATATGACGTGGGTCTTCGACCACGGAAGCGCGCTGTCCGTCTCGGGCGAAGCCAGCCGG
>JAJZQZ010000049.1 GCA_021802965.1 Actinomycetes bacterium | reverse complement strand
CTTCCGGAAGCACGCGCATCACCGGGATGTCGGCGGCGTTGGGCGTGACCAGCAGCATCGGCTTTGTGCAACCCTGCAGCATCGCCTTGTACTGATGCAGGTAGGCGACCGACGGGTCGAGGTCCCAGGGCAGGAACAGCGACATGAGGAAATCGAAGCCGGGCAGCGCCTCGATGACGCGGGCACCTTCGAGAACGTCTTCAAGGGTGCCGTGCCTGCGCTCCCATGTGCGGTGATCCAGGATGAACGGGGTCTCCGACCCGCAGCCGAAGAACACCCGATCCTCGCCCGCCGGCATGACCGGCTCGCCCCCGCGGTCGTGTAGAGTGATCGTTCGCGGAGAGACCGACAGCGCCCACTCCACCAGGTGCGCGGGCACCCGGACGTGGGTGCCTTCGACGCGGGCGCCCGCCCGTTCGAGAAGCGCGAGGGCCGCGTCGTGATGCAGCTCCACTCCCACGTCCCATAGGATCTCCAGGACCGCCTGATGGAGCATGTCGCACTGCTCCGGGGTCAGCTTGGCGAAGCGGATGCCGTGCTGACCCCTGAGGATCGAGCTGGTCATGAGCTCACCGCCCCCAACTCCTTGGCCACCTTGATGGCGGCGCCGGCGTCGGAAGCGTATCCGTCGGCCCCGATCTGGTCGGCCCAGGCCTGGGTGACGGGCGCGCCCCCCACGAGCACCCGGACTCGCCCGCGGAGCCCGGCTGTTTCCAGGGCCTCCAGGGTCTGCTCCATCATGGGCATGGTGGTCGTGAGCAATGCGCTCAGGCCGATGAAGTCGGCGCCTGTCTCCTCGACCTTGGCGGCGAAGGATCGCGGTTCTACGTTGATGCCGAGGTCGATCACCTTGAAGCCGGCACTGGAGAGCAACATCGCGACCAGGTTCTTGCCGATATCGTGCAGGTCGCCCTTCACGGTGCCGATGAGCACTGTGCCCGAGACGGTGACGTCCCCGACGGCCAGGTGTGGCTGCAGGATCTCGAGCCCGGCTTCCATCGTCTTGGCGGCCCGGAGGACCTCGGGGATGAACATCTCCTCGGACTCCATCTTCGCCCCCACCGCATCCATCGCGGCGATCAGGCCCTCCTGCAACACCTCTTGAGGCGGCCGGCCCTCGGAGAGGAACTGGGCGACCTGGGTCATGACCAGGTCCTTCTTGCCGCCCTCCACGTTCTGCATCAGGTCAGCGTAGTCGGCCAACAGGTCACTCCTTCCCATCTGAGGCTTGTGCGTCGAGCGGTGCGACCTCACCCGGGATCACGCCAGCTCCTTGGCCACTACGACGGCGCGAGTGGCGTCGATAGCCCAACCGTCGGCGCCGATTTTGTCGGCGTAGCCCTGTGTGACCGGTGCGCCACCCACGAGGACGTGCACCTTCTCGCGCATGCCGCGCGCCCGCAGGAGCTCGAGCGTGCGGGTCATGGCGGGCATCGTGGTCGTCAGCATCGCCGACATGCCCAGCAGGCCGGCGCCGTTATGGGCGACCGAATCCACGAAGGCTTCGGGCGCCACGTCGTGCCCAAGATCGCGCACCTCGAAGCCGGCCCCGGAAAGCATCAGTCCGACGAGGTTCTTGCCGATGTCGTGCACGTCGCCCTGGACCGTGCCGATGACGACCGTCCCGGCGCTGCGAGACACTCCGTGCGCAAGGTGGGGCAGAAGCACCGCCAGCCCCTCCTGCATGGCTTCGGCCGCCCAGAGTACGTCGGGGATGAAGATCTCCCCCTGGTCGAGCATCTCGCCGACCGCCGTCATGCCGGCCGTCAGGCCGTCGTTCAGGATCGATTCGGGGTCTTCGCCGGCCTCGAGGGCGGCGGACACGGCCGTGGTCACAGGCCCGGGCTCTCCGTCGATCACCGCCGCGATGATGTCCTTCATGATATCTGTCATCAGACCGTCTCCCGCCTCAGCGTGTTCATCCGGGCATCTGCACGTTGGAGGAGGCCCGGGTCGAGAGGCGCAGGCGGGTCTGTCTGGAGAATGGCGAGCGCCTTGCGGCGTGCCTTTTCGCGCAGGTCGACCGACCCTGCTTCGACCCATCGGTCTCTGTTGTCGCGGTTGAGCAGGCCGGGTCGCCATTGCCCGGGCCCCTTTCGAAGATGCGCGCGGGTATGCGGGTGGCCCAGGTAGTGGCCTTTGGGGCCTACGCCGGCGATCGCCTCCACCGCCAGGTCCAGATCTTCGGCGGGGACTCCGGACAGGAGCTTCTTGTTCATGGACACGAACTCGTCGGTGATCACTATCTCCTCGAGCGACCCGGTGAGCCCGAAACCCATGAAGCCGACGTCGTGGTTGAGGTTCGAACCCAGGAGCATGGAGAGAAGGGTCAACTCGGCGACCTCCAGGCCCAGCTGTGCGTCGATGGCCTGAGAATCGGTGCAGCCGGAGATGCCCCAGTTGGGAAGCCGCAACCACTTGGCCATCTCCACGATGGTCAGGTAGTTCATGAAGCTCTCGATGGCGGTGTATGAAGGCTGACCGGAGACCATGTCCAGGGAGCCCTGGTTCACGCCGAACATGAACGGAGCGCCCGGGGCCCGAAGCTGATGCACCACCAGACCCAGGAGGCATTCGGCCATGCCTTGGACCACGTGACCGCCACTGCTGATCGGCGAGGTGGCCCCGGCCAGGGGAGCGGGCACGTAGGCGACGGGGACACCGGCATCGGCGCACAGCAGCAACTTAGCGATGCTTTCTCGCGGGTGGAGCAGCGGGCTCACCGGCTCGACGTAGGCCAGGAGGTAGGGCGCCTCCCGCAGCCGCTCCGCGCCGCCGCGGAGGTCGGCGGCGGTGTCGATGATGGCGCCCAGGTCGACCTCGTTCTCGGCGACGAGCACCAGAGGCTTCGTGGTGTTCCGCATCATCGTCAGGAAGGTGGCCAGGTACACGCCTTGCGGGCCGAGGTCGGTCGGATACGCTCCCGACATCACGAAGTCGATGTTGGGGAGACCGTCGCAGACACGGGCGACCCGGGCGATGTCGTCGAGGCCGCTCGGCCGATGTTCGCCGGTCTCCACGTCGTACTGCCACATAAGGTCCGAACCGGTGCCGAAGTACACGTTGTTGCCGCCCAGCGTCATCGCCTGCGAGCCGCTCCGATCGTACAGCGCGAACGAGGAGGGGACGGTGGAGAGGGCGCGCTCGACTGCGCTCGGCGGGACCCGGAGCAAGCCGGAGTCGTCGAGCGTGCAGCCTGACCGCACGAGAAGTTCCACCCCCTCAGGGTGAGAGACCGAGGCGCCCACATCGGCCAACACCTGCAGCGCGGCGTCGAAGATCCGCTGCTTAGTGTCGTCGCTCAGGTGCCTCAGCTGGATTACCGGCTCGAAAGGCGTTCGGTCTCTCACGAGCTCTCCTGTCTACGAGAATGCCAACTGGTAAGCAATGATTACCAGTGTAGAGACGAGGAGGTCCGCCGTCAAGCCCCGAGAAGAAAGCTTTGGAAAGGGCATTCGCGGAATGCTATTGGAAATGTGGACAGCAACTGGTACGGTGGGCACACCAGCTGTTGGGGAATCTCGATCGTGCCGGACGAGGTGGTACTGTATGGCCCGTAGCCAATCCGCGTCTCCATGGAGCGTCATGTCTGCGTTCCACGAGGTGAGCACCCGGCGGACCTACGAGGCTGCCGTGGAGCAGATCGCGTATGCCGTGCGCATGGGCGACATCGTGGTGGGGGAGCGACTCCCTTCCGAGCGGGTGCTCGCGGACATCATGAAGGTGAGCCGGCCCACCGTGCGTGAAGCGCTCAAAGCCCTGGTCGACGTGGGCGTGCTGGAGACGCGGTCCGGTGGCGGCACGATCGTGAAGTCCGACGTGGTCCCGGCCGAGCTCGTCGCCCAGAGGATGGACCTCAGGATCAACGAGGTGGCCGGAGTGCTCGAGGCCCGAAGGCTCTTCGAGCCCGCGGTCGCGCAGCTGGCCGCGTTGTACATCGACGACAACGACGTCGCGAGGCTGCAATCGACCATCGATCTACTGCGCCACGGCGCGGAGACCCGGGAACGCTTCGTCCTCTTCGAGGTGCGCTTTCACATTGCTGTGGCGCGGGCGACCAAGAACACGACCATCGTGGAGCTCACCCGGTCGTTGTTCAGGCGCTTGGAGATCGTCAGGGACATGGCGATGCACGACCCCGGCGAGGCCGGCGCGGCTATCGCTATCCATGAGCGTACGCTCGCGGCTATCTGTTCGGGTGACCCGGACGCGATAGATGCGGCCATGGACGAGCATCTGGCGTACCTCGAGCGCCTCTGGGATCAGGAGACCGGACGTGAGAGGCCGCGAAGGGTTCTCGATCTCCCGCGATTCCGTCACGCGCCGCGACGGGAGGGGTGACATGACCCGGGGGGGTCTTAGGGGTGGGGGACACGTGCCCGATCTGGGTCGACCGATATACTATGCCGATGGTCCGGACGACCGGCTTCTTACGACCTCAGGCGGGGATGTGAGCGGATCCATTCAAGACGGCGGAGTCCCCGAGGAGCAGAAGCCCGACGCCGACGAGACTCCCGCGCGCCGCCCCGGCAATCGCGCTCTCTACTGGCGCCGGCTCAAGCGGCGCCCGGCCGCCATGTTCGGCACCGTCATCTTCTTGTTCTTCCTGTTCTTGGCCATCTTCGGCCCTCTGATCGCCCCCTACGACTTCGATGCCCAGAGCGCGGCTCTGCGGCTCAAGCCTCCTGCTATCGAGCACCCTTTCGGCACAGACCAGTTCGGCCGCGACATCCTCTCCCGCATCATGGTCGGGGCGCGCGGCATCTTCCTGCTGGGCGGCATCGGCACCTTGCTGGCGGTGCTGATCGGTACCCCTATCGGCCTGGCGTCCGGATATGCGGGGGGATTGCTCGACGAGGTGATCATGCGTCTGCTCGACGTCCTGCTGTCGTTCCCGTCACTCCTGCTGGCTCTCGTGCTGCTCGCCGTGGTGGGGCCGTCCAACGCCAATCTGGTCCTGGTGGTCACTCTGCTCTACACGCCCATGATCGCGCGGGTGGTGCGCAGCATGGTGCTCGACCTCAAGACCAAGGAGTTCGTGGAGGCCGCCCGGGTGCGAGGCGAGAGGCGTAGCTATATCCTGTTCCGCGAGGTGCTGCCGAACTCGCTTCCGCCTCTCCTTGTCGAGACGTCGATGCGCTTCAGCTATTCGATCTTCCTGGTCGCCTCCCTGGGTTTTCTCGGCTTGGGCGTGCAGCCGCCCTCCCCGGATTGGGGACTGCAGATCAACGAGGCCCGCAACTTCTTCGCGCTCGCCCCGTGGACCCTGCTCTTTCCCGCGGGCACCATCGCCTTGCTGGTGATCGCCACCAGCCTCATGTCCGACGGGCTGCGGCAGGTCATGCTGCCCGGCGTGGCCAGGAAGTAGGCATGGACTCTCCTTCTGTCACCCCGGACATCGCTCCCGGGTCCGCCGTCCTCGGGGCCTCGTCGGCGGGCCCGGCCGCGCTCCCCGTGCTGGAGGTCGAAGGCCTGTGCATCGAGTACGAGACCGAGCGCGGCGTCCTGCAGGCGGTGCGCAACGTGTCTCTCAGCGTCAACCGCCATGAGAGCTTCGGCCTGGTCGGCGAATCGGGCTCCGGCAAATCCACCCTGGCCATGGGCGCTATCCGCTACCTCGCGGCAAACGGCCGGGTGACGGCGGGCAGCGTGCGCTTGAACGGGGTGGAGCTCCTCGGGCTGTCCGACAAGGAGCTGCGCTCTCTGTGGGGGGCGAGCATCGGGGTGGTGTATCAGAGTCCGCTGGGCGCGCTCAACCCCTCGATCCAGATCGGCAGGCAACTCGCCGAGGTGGCGAGGCTGCACCTGGGCATGGACCGGGGGGCCGCCAGGCAGCGGGTGGGCGAGATGCTCGCCAAGGTAGCCATGCCCGACCCCGAGGCGGTCATGAAGCGCTACCCGCACCAGCTTTCGGGCGGCATGCTGCAGCGCTGCGTCATCGCCATGGCGCTCATGACCAACCCCGCTTTGCTCATCATGGACGAGCCGACCACTGCTCTCGACGTGACCACACAGGCCGTCGTCCTCGACCTGGTGGCCGATCTCAAGCGGGAGTTCGATTCGGCCATCCTTTACATCACGCACGATCTCGGGGTGATCACCAAGATCTGCGAACGGGTGGGCGTGATGTATGCCGGGGAGTTCATGGAGCAGGCGTCGCTCGACGCACTCTTCCACCGTCCTCGCCACCCCTACACGCTGGACCTCCTGGGTTGTGTCCCCCGTTTCGAGACCTCGCCGCAGAAACGTTCTCTGGTCACGATCCCCGGGTCGATACCCCGCCTGGACGAGCTGCCCCACGGCTGCATCTTCTCGCCGCGCTGCGGCTTCGTCCGCGAGGCCTGCCGAGCGGCGCGGCCTCCCCTGCTCGAGGTCGAGCCCGACCATCGCGCGGCCTGTATCCGCTGGGAGGTCGTGCCGCCTCCAGCGGAGTACCTGCGGGAGGCGACCGAGTCCCTGGACGTTGTAGCGCCGACCGCCGGCAAAGACGTCGTGCTGGTCGAAGTCGACGGCAGCAAGACCCATTTCAAGGGTCCGGCCAGGGGTCTGATCCCCGGCCGGCGGACCCGCCGGTGGATCCGCGCGGTCGACGGCGTCAGCCTCACCGTCGAAGAAGGCCAGACTCTGGGGATAGTCGGCGAGAGCGGCAGCGGCAAGACCACCCTGGCTAGGGCCATCATCGGGCTGACGCCCGCCACCGACGGAGACATCCGCCTACGTGGCCGCAGCCTGGAGCGCTCGACCGGCCGGCGCAAGCGGTCGGTTCTGAAGGAGATCCAGATGGTGTTCCAGAACCCGGATGCCTCGCTGAACCCGACCCGCTCGGTGGGTGACGCGATCGTGCGTCCGCTGGTCCTGCTGGGCGATCTGAGTCGCGAGCAGGCTAGGAAGCGGGCTGAGGAGCTGCTTCTTTCGGTGAGTCTTCCCGCGACCTACTTCGACCGGCTGCCGAACGAGCTCTCCGGGGGGGAGAAGCAGCGGGTGGCCATCGCCCGTGCGTTCGCCGCGGACCCGGAGCTGATCCTCTGCGACGAGCCCATCTCGTCCCTGGACGTCTCGGTGCAGGGCGCTTTGATGAACCTGCTCATGAAGCTCCAGGCCGAGCGGCGCACTTCGTACGTCTTCATCTCGCATGACCTCTCCGCCGTGCAACACCTGTCCGACACCATCGCCGTGGTCTATCTGGGTCTGGTCATGGAGATCGGGCACGCCGTCGACGTGCTGACGCCCCCGTTCCACCCGTACACGGAGGCCCTTCTTTCGGCGGTGCCGCTGGCCGACCCCGACATCAAACAGACGCCCGTCAGGCTTGGCGGAACCGTCCCCAGCGCGATGGACGTCCCCTCCGGGTGCCGCTTCCATCCTCGCTGCCCTCGCTTTCTCGGCGACATCTGTGTCGATCAGGAGCCGCCGTGGCGTGAGGGCGACGCGGGGCATCACATCTACTGCCACATCCCGCTCGAGGAGCTTGCGTGCCTGCAGGCTGAGACGTTGGTGCTGACCTGATGCTCACCTTCATCGTCAGGCGGCTCGGGTTCGTGGTGCTGATGGTGCTGCTCTCCTCGATCCTCATCTTCTGGGCCACCCAGGTGCTGCCCGGCGACATCGCGACCATGATGCTCGGCCGCTTCGCCAGCGAGGAGGCCCGACAGAACCTGCGCGAGGAGCTCGGCCTGAACAAGCCCGTTGTGACTCAGTATGTGACCTGGCTGGGAGACTTCGTGCAGGGAGACTGGGGATACTCGATCAGCACCAGGAGCGAGATACGTCCCTTGGTCATGGAACGCCTTCGCAACTCGGCCATGCTGGCGGGGGTGGCGTTCGCGATCTTCGTGCCTGTCGGCATCCTGCTGGGGCTGCTGGCCGCCCTCAGACGCAATTCCTGGGTGGACCAGACGATATCCGTGGGCTCGCTGGCCTTCATCGGGCTGCCGGAGTTCGTGAGCGGGGTGGTGCTGATCAGCATCTTCTCCATAAAGCTGGGATGGCTCCCATCTCAATCGGCCATCGAGCCGAGCAGCGGTTTCGTGAAGGCCTTCCCCTACCTCATCCTGCCGGCCATCACCGTCGCCCTCACGACGCTCGCGTATGTGGTGCGCATGACCCGTTCGAGCACGGTCGACGTTCTGCAGACAGACTACGTGCGCACCGCCAACCTGAAGGGTCTGCCGCCTCGACGGGTGCTCTTCACTCACGTACTGCGCAACTCGCTGCTGCCCACCATCACCGTCATCGCCATCAGCGTCGGTTGGCTCATCGGTGGGCTGATCGTGACCGAGTCGGTCTTCAGCTACCCAGGTCTCGGGCGGCTGGTGCTCTTCGGTGTGCAGCGCCGAGATATCCCGCTGATCCAGGCCACGGTGCTGCTCATCGTGGTGATCTACGGCATCGCGAATCTGCTAGCCGACATCCTCTACGCGGTGCTGAACCCGCGGATCAGGTATACGTAGCCTCCGTCTCCCACCCTGACAACGTGCGACGGGGGGCCGTCGCCGGTCCCCCGTCGCAGTCCTTCCCGTCGGCCACGCCTGCGTGGCCGCTCAGCCTACTTGGTGAGGTACGCCGTCCGGAACAGCGTGTGCGCCCAGTCGGGATTCAGCTCGATCCCTTCGACGTTCTTGGATTCGCCGGCCACCCCGAGGAGGACGACGAAGTTGATCATCGGCACCTCGTCCTGCAGGATCTTCTGAGCCTGCTTGTAGAGGTCGGCTCGAGCGGCGTCGTCGACGGTGCCCGGGATCTTGGCCACGAGGGCGTCGAATTCGGGGTTCTTCCACTGCCCGTAGTTCCACGCGGCCTTGCTCGTCAGAGCCAGGTTGAAGTAGACGATGGGAGTGGCGCGCGTGCCCCAGTCGACGATCCCGAAGGGAGCCTTGTACCAGTTGTCCTGGCCTTCCTCGGCGTAGTACACGTCGGTGGGGACCTGCTGGATCTCGACCTCGACGCCGATCGCCTTCATCTGGGCCTGCCACGCGGTGGCCAGGGCGGGGATGGGATCGGCGGTCTGGGCGACAAGGCGGATCTTGGTGCCGTTGGGATAGCCGGCCTTGGCAAGTAGCTCCTTGGCCTTGGCGGGGTCGTAGGGGGGGGATTCGTCGAGGTAGTAGGCCGCGTAGGCCGGGCCCACGAGGGTGCCGTTACCGGGATCGGCCACGCCGGGGGCCACCAGATCGACGAGCGCCTGCCGGTCGGTTCCCGCCCAGAGAGCCTGCCGGAACTCCTTCTTGCTGCCCGGCTCGGAATCGACCCGGATCTGCAGCTCGTTGCAGTAGTTGGTCTTCGTCGTGATGGTCTTCAGATTGGCATCGGCCTCGACGGTCGCCTTCTGGTCGGCGGTGATGCCGCCCACCCAGTTGAGCGAGCCGCCCCGGAGGCCTTCGATCTGGCCGGCGGTGTCGGGAGAGTAGATGAACTCGATGCCGTCGAGGTAAGGAAGCTTCTCGCCTTTGTCGTCCTTGCCCCAATAGTCCGGGTTTGCCTTGAGCACGGCCCGGTCCTCCGCTGCGAACGACTCGAGCATGTACGGTCCCGTGCCGACCAACTCCTTCATGGGATCGGCGACACTCTTGCAGAACATCTTCGCGCGGTAGTCCGTGATGACCATCATGAACTCGGCGTCGGGCGACTTCAGGGTGAAGGTCACGTGGGTGGGATCGTCGGCGACCACGCTCTGAAGGTTCGCGAGCACCTCGGCCATCGGTGAATCCTTGGCCTGCAGACGGCCGAAAGAGTAGACCACGTCGGCCGAGGTGAAGGCCTCGCCGTTTGTGAACTTGACGCCGTCGCGTAGGGTCACCTTCCACACCTTGGCGTCGGTCGTATTCCACTCGGTCGCCAGCACGGGGATCAGGGTGAACTGCTGCGAGATGTCGACGAGGTTCTCCAGGGCCTGGACGGTCAGGAGGATGTCGCCCACACTACCGGCCATCATGACCGGGTCGTACTGTCCGTTGCCGGGCTGCATGCCGACCTTGAGGACGCCGCCCCGAGGCACGCCGGCGGCCGGGGCGGCCGTCGTCTCGGTGCCCCCGACGGTGGTGACCGCGCCGGGCGCGGACGTCGTGGTGGTCTCGTTGCCGCCGCAGCCGACCGTCAGCAGGGTCAGGGCCAGGAGGACGGCGAGGACGCCGAGCCCCATGAGCAGCCTCGAGGGTCTATGGACGCGAGGTGCTTCCGTTCGGACCTTCTTCATCAAGCCAATCCCTTCCCTTTCGCTGGTACCAGCTGTCGAGCTGCACGCGAACCCTTGCCGGCCGGGACGGCGGATGCATCAGCCTGTGGCCCGAAGCGCCTGGGGGAGCGCCGATGGGTCCGGGGGCCGGTGTGGCACGGATTCGGTGCCCTCCGCAACGATAGTATCGGCCTGGCAGGTGGTGTTCAAGCGATGCCCACGGGCCCGCCCCCGGTCAAGTGCCCGTGGTGACGCTCCTGCTGTAGAGCTCAGCCGCGCGGCCCACCGCCTCGTCGTCCAGCTGGAAGCCGAGTCCAGGCGCGTCGTACATGCCGAGCCTGCCGCTCCGCGGCGTGATATCCGGCGCGGAGATGATGTCCTCGCGCAGTATCTGGTGCATGATCTGGTTGCCCTCGGTCAGGTTGGGGATGGTGAGAGCGGCGTAGTGCAGCGCCATGTCCGTCACCCCGGTCACGAACCGTCCGTGCAGGTTGATAGCGATGCCCGCCGCCTCCGCAATGCCCGCGGCTTTGCGGAAGGGCGCCAGGCCTCCGGTTTCGTGGGGAGAGAGCACCAGGACGTCGGCCGCCCGCTGACGGCAGATCTCGTAGACGTCGAATAGGGAGTAGATCAGGTCGTCGGCCGCCACGGGAACGGGCACGCTCTCCTTGACGTGCTTCAGCGCCGCGATGCTCTTCGTGTGGGCGGGTTGCTCTATCCAATCGGGCTCGTATATCGCGAGCCGCCGGATCATGTAGATCGCGTCTCGGACATCCCAGGCGCCGTTGGCGTCCAGACGCAGTCGGCGGTCGCCGATCACGTCGCGTACGGCCGCCACGTTCTCCATGTCTTCGCTCTCGCCCCGCCCGACCTTCATGTAGACGACCGAATAGCCGGCGGCCACCGCTTCCCGGGCATCCTCGGCCAGCTCCTCGGCGTCGCGACCATGGACGAACGCGAAGTAGTCCACCTCCCCACGGCACGCCCCCCCGAGCAGCCGGTAGACGGGCTGGTCCAGCGCTTTGCCCATGATGTCCCACAGGGCCATCTCGACCGCGCCCACGATCAGGTTCGCGAAGTTGCCCGCCTGCGTGAGGCCATACAGATGGTGCACCTCGCGCAACGAGCCCGCGATGTCCAGGGGCGAGAGGCCGATGAGCACCGTGCCGATCTCCTGCAAGGCGGCGTCGATAGCGACGGGCGGATAGCCTCCGGTCACCTCGGCATAGCCGCTGACTCCCTCGTCGGTCCGGACCTCCACAAGCACGGCGACGGCGTCGAGATCGCACCGCCCGGCCCAGTAGTAGGGCTCGCGAAAGGCCAGCAGGAGCGGGGTCGCGTGTATGGTCGTGATGCGCATACCTTCACCTTAGACGCCGCGGGACCCGGCATCAAGTACACTGGGCGAGAGATGGATTGCCGCTTTCTGATCCGCGAGGTCGACGCATGATGCCTTCGGACGACGTGCGCCGCGTACACGAGGCTGGGCTTCGCATCCTGGAGCGCACCGGCATGGTCTTCAAGCACGCGAAAGCGCTGGCCGTCTTCGGCGCCCACGGCTTCGAGGTCGACGGCCAAAGGGTCCTCATGTCCGCGGAGCAGGTGCTTCATGCCCTCGCTCCAGCTCCGGCGGAGTTCGTGCTGCAGGGCCGCAGTCCGGACCGAGATCTGCGTTTCGGGGGAGACGGTCTCGTGGTGGCGACCGGCGCGGGCCCGCCGTTGCTGGTCGAGGCAGGAGCGTCACGTCCGTGCACCGACGACGACCTGCAGACGTCCATCCGCCTTGCTCATCAGCTCGCGAACGTGGACATGATCGGCTTCCCGCTGGAGCCGCAAGACGTCCCGCCCGCGGACCGGTACACGCTCTGCGTGCGCCGGGCCCTGACACTGTCCGACAAACCCCTGGAATACGCCCTCTCCACCGCGGAACACCTGCAGGTGGCGCTCGATACCTCGGAGATCCTCTTCGGCTCTCGGTGGGAGGAGCGCCCCCGGCTCTTCGGTGTGGTGAACACGGTATCTCCCCTGCAGCTGGAGGCCGACGCGTGCCTCGCCGTTGTCGAGCTGGCCGCCCGTCGGCAGCCGCTGTGCGTCACCCCGTGCGCGATGGGGGGCACGACCGGCCCTGTCACCCTCGCCGGACTGGTCGCACTGCAGCACGCCGAGATCCTGGGCGGCCTGGTCCTGGCTCAGCTCGTCAGCCCCGGATGCCCGGTGGTGTACGGAGGGTTCTCGTCTGTCGCCTCCATGGTCTCGGGCGACCCGTTGTTCGGTGTGCCCGAGTACTGGCTGGCCATGACGACGACCGTTCAGCTTGCCCGGCATCTGTCTCTTCCCAGCAGGGCCGGCGCGGCGGTCACCGACGCCCACCTGCCGGACTTGCAGGCCGGCATCGAGAGCGCCGCCGCCATGACGGCCGTCGTCGAGGCCGGGGTGAACTTCGTCCTGCACGGGGCCGGCATACTGAGCGCCCTGAACGCCATGTCGTTCGAGAAGCTGGTGGCCGACGACGAGATGGTGGGGATGTTGCGGACTCTGCGCGCGGGCGTGCCGGTCGACGACGAGTCGCTGGCGGTCGACGTCATCGGACGGGTCGGTCCGGGGGGCAACTTCCTGCTCGAGGAGCACACCGCGGCCCACTGCCGGGACGGATATCGGCCGTCGTTCTTCAACCGAAGGCGGCACGACGCCTGGCGGCAGCACGGCGGGCGCGACGTGGTGGCCGAGGCGAGCCTGCGGGCAGCTGCACTTCTAGCCTCGTACGGAGCTCCCGAGCTAGAGGAGAGCACCCTGCGCCGCCTGCACGAGTACGCCCCCGGGAGCGGGCCGGCGTGACGCGGCTGTCGGCGGCGGCAACCGCGCGGCTACTCGCCTCCCTCGACATCCCCGAGGCCGTGGTCCCGTGGCTCGACCGCTTCTTCGAGGAAGACGACGCCACCGTCGTGTCCGCGCTTGCGGAGACCTCCCTCTCGCCCGCGGAGCTTTGCGCACGCGTGCCCGGCATGGGCGAGTCGGACGGAGATAGAGCGGTGCCACCGCCGCGGCATCCTCGACCGGCGGGAGGATGGACGGCTCGCACAGGCCGGCTTCCATGCCCGCTTCGAGGTCTGGGCCGTATTCGAGGGGTGGAAGGATATACCCGAGGAGGTCCGTCAGGCCGTCAACGACTGGGAGCTGTCTGCCTATCTCGAGAGGAAGCGGCCGCAGATAGAGGCCCTGCGCTCCGGGCGCGTTGAGGACCCCGCGCTGGAGAACTCGGAGTATCTCTTGCTCGCGGAGGCGGAGGTCCTTCTCGACAAGGTCGACCGTTTCTACCTGTGGCCCTGCAACTGCCGGAGCATGATGGGCATGTGCAACAAGCCGGTGAACGTGTGCATCCGCTTCAGCAACGAGCGGGGGGTGGGCTGGGAGATCTCCCGGGAGCGTGCGCGCGAGGTCGTGCGCGCGGCGAACAAGGCCGGGTTGATGCAGACCGGCGAGGTGGCCCTCGTCGACGGCCGGGTGACCGGGGCCATCTGCAACTGCTGCGCCGATTGCTGCTATCCCCACCTGGTCTCCGAACGGCTGGGAGCCCAGAAGCTGTGGCCCCGCACGCGCTATGTCGCCCGGCGGGATGTGGAGACGTGCACCAACTGCGGCCGCTGCGCTCGGCGCTGCCCGTTCGGCGTGGTCTCGGCCGGCACGAGAGTGGCGGGGGAGACCGGGGAGGCCCGGGCGGAGATGGACTTCACGGAGGAGCTCTGCCGTGGGTGCGGCGTCTGCGCCACAGGGTGCCCCGAGCAGGCGATAGCGATGGAGTCCCTCGACCCGGCGGCCGGAGTCGCGGGAGGCCAGGCTTAGCCGGCTGCGAACTCCGCCCTCTTCAGCGGGTCGTGGTCGGCGGCATGGTGCGCCCGATCACGCGCACCTCGGATATCGCCGCCGACGCCAGCCGCGTGTCGCTCCCCGGGTAGATCTCGACGAACTTGATGACCAGGCTCGTCGTCACCACGTCCGACACGTCGGCCATCTGCCACCCGTCGCGGTCCTCCAGTGAGATGCTGGACGAGGTGCCGTCGGTGGAGGTAACGAGCAGAAACGTCGCGCGTCCGCTGCGCCGGAAGGTCTGCCCCGACTTCTGATAGCCGTTGGCGATCTCCAGCTTCTCGACCAGGGTGGGCCCCGGCAGGGTCACTGTGGCCGTCTGACCCGGGGGGTCGGTCCCGGCGCCGACGACCCACGCCGTAGAAAGGGCGTTGTCGATGAGGTTGGCCGCGCCGTAGGTCGTGTCCGCGAGTGCGGGGAGGTGGCCGCTGTCGACGGCTCCGACCGGGATCACCTGGGTGAGCGGTTGCCGGGCGAGGTCCTTCGCCGATGGGAGGCCTCCGATGTCGCCCTGGCCTGAACAGGCCAGGGCCCACACGCCGAGGACGAGCAGGCCCGTCAGTGCGACAACCCCCATCAGGAGCACGATCGACCTGCGCCCGCTCCGGCGGTTACTTTCGCCCTCCGGCCCGCTCTCGCTGTCGATTACGGTCTCCGTGGCCACCAGCTCCAACGTCCGAGGATCACGGCTATCGCCGGCACCAGGGCCGTGCGCACGACGAAGGTGTCGAGCAGCACGCCCACGCAGACGGCGAAACCCACCTGCACGAGTCCGACGATGCTGGCGCTCATCATCGCTCCGAACGTGCCGGCCATGATGATGCCGGCCGAGGTGATGATACCGCCGGTGCGGGCTACGGCCGTGCGGATGCCTTCGCGGTTGCCGCTGAGTGCCACCTCTTCCTTCACCCGCCCCATCAGGAATATGTTGTAGTCCATCCCCAGGGCCACCAGCATCACGAACATGAAGATCGGCACCCACCACGTCACGCCGGCGTAGCCGAGGATGTCTTCGAAGACCACACGCACGATGCCGAGCGTGGCCGCGTACGAGAGCAGGATGGTGAGGATCAGGTACAGGGGGGCCACCAGGGCGCGCAGCAGCAGCACCAGCACCACGAAGACGCCGGCGAGCACCCAGATCATCACGCGGGTCAGGTCCCGATCGCCGGCCGCTTTGAGGTCGGCGATGATCGCGGTGCTGCCCTCGACAGCCACCGTGTCGCCCGCCCCCTCGAGGGTGGTGCGCAGCTCGTCGACGGCCGTCAGGGCCTGGGGGGTGTAGGGGCCGACGTCCAGGACGACCTGGAGGCGGGCAGCCGTCTCATCCTGCGACAAGTAGGCCTCGCGCAGCGCCCGGAGTCCCTTGTCGGCGGCCACGAAGGACGCCGGCAGCATGAGTGCGTCCGGCCGGGAGGCGAAGGTCGTGTGGAGGTGCTCGAACCCCGCGGTGAGACGCTCCATGGCCCCGGGGAGAGCCGCGATGAGCTTCGGATCGACCGTGGTCGGCGCCGGGCCTCCGGACGCAGGCACCGAGACCGATGTCGTTCCGGAGAGTCGAGCCAGCCCGGAGAGCGCCGCCATCGCTTCCACATATCCGGAGTCGGCCTTGGCTTCGGGATACTGCGTCCCCAGCTGTTGCAGGTAGGAGTAGAGCGAGAGGAACCCGGCGGACGCCTCCTGCAATGCCTGAGGATCGGGCTTCGCGCCCGTGCTGTACGCTTGGGTCAACGTGCGCACGCGCGCTTGGCCCTCACGGATGGCCTTGACCTGGTCGGCCAGCTGGCGCTCCACCGACAGCGTCTTGTTCTGCCGCAGCGAGCCGGTGAAGCCGCGCACGGTCTTGACCTCGGATACCCCTGCGACGGCCGTCTCGATCCGCTCCAGCCGTGCCAAGCCTTGCGGCGTGGCGAACCCATCCGTATCGGCGATCACCACCGTGAGGGGCTGCATGGTGCCCGGTCCGAGATGCGTGGCGAGGACGTCGAAGCTCGTGCGGGCGTCGGTGTCGGGGGGAAGGTCCTGCAGCAAGTTGAAGTCCCGGGGTTGTCCCGGCCCGTAGATCGACAGCGGCAGCAGCACGACCAAGACGCCCACGAGCGGGATGACCGGGTGTGCGGTCACCCCCCGGGCCCATCGCCCCCAGAAGCGGCCATCGCGCATGTGCCGAGGCTTCCGGGGCCAGAAGGCGTGGTCGCCCAAGATGGAGAGGAGGGCGGGAGCGAAGGTGAGGCCGGCGAGAAGGGCGATCACCACTCCGATGGCCACGCTGGGCCCGGTGGTGTTGAAGAGGCCGAGCTCAGCCAGGGCCATGGTGGACAGCCCGACAACCACCGTGCCTGCGCTCGAAGCGATGGTCTCGCCGACCCTGGTGACCGTCCGCTCCACCGCCGCGGCCGGGGCGCACGGATCGGCCATCTCCTCCCGGAACCGGCTGATAAGAAAGAGGCAGTAGTCGGTGCCCGCCCCGAAAAGAACCACGATCAGGAAGATGTTGGTGTAGCCGGAGATGATCATCACCGATCGTCCGAGCAGGGCCACCACTCCCCTAGAGATCAGGTACGCCAGCGTGATCGTCAGCAACGGGATGAACGGACTCACCGGCGACCGGTACACCAGCAGCAGGATGATGACCACCAGCGCGATGGTGATGGACGTGGTGGAGTCGATGCTGTCCTTCGTGGCTTTGTCGTTCGCGCCGATGATGGGCGCGTCGCCCGTCAATCCCGCGCTCACCCCCGGTGGAGCGTCGTCCAGTCGCTGACGGATGGCGGTGACGGCCTCCCGGGTGACATCCTCGGTACCGGCGTTCGCGAAGCGCACGACGATCAAGGCCACCTGGCGATCTGGGCTCATCAGCGCCTGGGAGGTCTGCTGATCGGCGCCGATCGGCGACATGACGCCTTGGATGACCTTGGGTCTTTCCGATCCCTTCAGCCACGCGGTGGTGTCCTCCAGGAACTTCTTGGCCGGCCCGGACCCGACGCTGCCCTCCGCCCCGGCGTCCACGACGACCACGGCGCTCGACGGCGCGATGCGGTCGGGGAAATAGCGCTTGACCGTCTCGATCGCGTCCAAGCTGACCGTGTGCTTCGGCAGGAATGCCCGCTGGTCGTTGACCGCCACATGATCGATGTTCGGCGCGAGGACGGTGATCAAGGCGGCCGCGACGACCCACGCGGCAACGATGGGCCAGCGGTAGCGGGAAGCTATCCTTCCGAGCCGGGCGAACATACAGCTACAGCAACCAGCGGGCCACGAAGTATCCGATGGCGGCCGTAGCGCTCGTCAGCACCGTCCCCCAGATCAGATCCACCACCGCGACGACCGCCGGGAATCCCTTGACGGCCGAGAGGTTCGTGAGGTCGTATGTGCCGTAGGCGACCAGACCGAGGAGTGCTCCATACACGACGGCCTTCCAGACCTCGCCCGCGTCGTGCGCGGGCAGCACGACCAGCACCAGGACTCCTACGACGTAGACGAGGTAGAAACCCACGGCCACCGCCCAGATCGGGGTGGGCCGCAACATCCCCTGCAGCTTGGGACGGTAGAAACGCGAGGTCATGGTCCCCAGCCACACCATGTCTATGGCAATGAAGGCCATGAAGCTGAGGATGTAGAGCAACACGTATCTCACCGGTCGTCTCCTCTGTTGCGCCTGGGACCGGTGCTTAGCCTACCACCAGTCTTCCTGTGACCGAATAGCCTGGTCTTCCGAT
>JAJZQZ010000048.1 GCA_021802965.1 Actinomycetes bacterium | reverse complement strand
ACGCCGACGGTTGCAGGATTCCAGGGGGCAGTACGACTACCGGCGGGCGAAGGTCGACGAACGTCTCGTCGCCGCCTACAAGTCGGGCGACAACAGCTTCTTGGAGATCCTGTTCTCCACCCACGACTTCTCGAGCTTCGTAAAGCGCCTCGTGCTTCTCTACCATGTGAGCGCGCAAGACAGGCAGCTGGTCGAGGACGTGAAGGTCACGGTGAGCGACCTCTCCTCCCTCGAGCAGGAGATCGACCAGAAGAAGAGCGACGAGCTCGCCCTTCGCCATGAGCTCGAGCAGAAGCAGGCCGAGATCGAGACGACTCTGGCCGAGCGCACGACCACCCTCGCGGGGCTCGACACCCAGATCGCGGCACGGATAGAGGAGGAGCGCATCCGGCAGGAGGCCGAGCGGAAGCGCCTCGAAGACGAGCTCCGCGCGCAGCTTCGCGCCCGACTCGCCGTGCGGGAGACGTACAACGATCCCGCGGCGGTCGACCGGGCGCTCATCGTCGTCCGGGGCGAGGGCGGGGAACAGGTGAACATCCTGAGCCAGCTGGTCGAGACCGCCGCCGCCTACCTCGGTGTGCCGTACGTCTGGGCGGGTGAACATCCCTCGACCGGGATGGATTGTTCCGGCTTCACGCGTTACGTCTACCGCCAGCACGGCATCGAACTCCCCCACTACTCGGGCTACCAGGCCCAGATGGGAGTGGAGGTGCCGCTGTCCGAGGTCCGCGCCGGAGATCTGCTCGCCTTCGGAGCGACCGTGCACCACGTCGGCATCTACATCGGCGACGGCAAGTTCATCCACGCGCCGCGCACCGGCGACGTCATCCGGGTCGCGCGCCTGGCCGACCGCAACGACCTCAACACGATCCGCCGGTTCCCGCTGCAGCTACGCCAGGGAGACCCGCAGTTCGATTAGCGGGACGTAGGCCCACGATCCGAGCGGTCGCCCCCTTTTCCAGCGCGGACGCCCGACATGCATTATCATGTGGATATGAACTGGGTGCTCCTTGCCTGTCTCCTTATCGGCCTCGCCATCGCGGCCGTCGGCGCGGTGATCCTCGGGCGTGCGGCGTATGCGTTGTACAAGGCAGGCAAGGAATCGCGCGAGCAGACCGGACCGACGATCGAGGCGATCATCGCCGGGCAGGAGCAGGCCGCCATCCTGGCCGACCGCATCGCCGCCCGCCAGGCCGGCCTCGCCGATACCATGGCCGCCACCTCCAACGCACTGGCCAGCGTGGCGTTCCTGGCGCGCACGCTCGCCGATGCGCGGGATCGCCTGACCACGCTGCGGCTCGACTGAATCATCCGGAGGCTCGGGCGTCGCTGTCGGAAGCTGCCCCCCGGAAATAGACGACGGGCTCGCTGAGCAGACTCTACTCAGCGAGCCCGTCGCACAAGCGAAGAGCCTATGTCGGGGATCGGAAGCCTACGCAGCCTCCACCGACGTCACCTCGGGAACGGCTTCCTTGAGAACGCGCTCGACGCCGGCTTTCAGCGTCATCTGCGACATCGGGCAGCCACCGCATGCTCCAACGAGTCTCACGGTCACGACGCCGCTGCCTTCGTCGACATCCACCAGTTCGATATCGCCGCCGTCGTTCTGCAGGGCGGGCCGGATGTACTCCAGGGCCTCTTCAACGCGCTCTCTCATGATTCCTCCTAGCCTCCCAACGCCCGCCTACGAGCAAGGGTATTGAATCCCGACTAACCTGCTCTATTTTCTCATACCGCACGCATCATGCCCAGTAGTGACCCCCGTGAAACTCTATTCCTCCCTCCGGACGATGGTGGCTACCCCCTGGCCCCCGCCGATGCACAGCGTGGCAAGGCCAGTCCGTGCATGTTCGTGCTTCATGGCATAGAGGAGGGTGACAAGGATGCGGGCCCCCGAGGCTCCGATCGGATGACCGATGGCGATAGCGCCGCCGCGAGTATTCGTCTTCGCCGGGTCGAGGCCGAGCTCTTGGCCCACAGCGACCACCTGGGCGGCGAACGCCTCGTTCGCTTCGATCAGGTCGATGTCGCCGATCGCCAGCCCGGCCTTGTTCAGAGCCTTGCGGGAGGCGTAGAGCGGTCCCATGCCCATGATCGCCGGGTCGAGCCCCGCCGAGCCCTGACTGACGATGGTCGCGAGCGGCTTCAGGCCTCGCTTGTCCGCGTACTCGCGAGAGGTCACCACGAAGGCGGCGCCGGCGTCGTTGATACCCGACGCGTTACCGGCCGTGACCGTGCCGTCCTTCTTGAACGCGGGCTTGAGTCGGGCGAGTGAGGCTTCCGTCGTCTCGGGACGCGGATGCTCGTCGGTGTCGAAGATGACCGGGTCACCCTTGCGCTGCGGGATCTCGACGGGGACGATCTCCTCTTTGAATAGGCCGCTCGCGATGGCGGCGCCCGCCCGGCGCTGGCTCTCGGCCGAGAACGCGTCCTGCATCTCGCGGGTGATGCCATACCGCTCGGCCACGTTCTCCGCGGTGATGCCCATATGGACATCGGTCATGGCGCACCAAAGACCGTCCTTGATCATGGAATCGACCAGCGTGCCGTCGCCCATGCGATATCCCGTTCGCGCCTTGGGGATCAGGTAGGGAGCGAGGCTCATGTTCTCCATGCCCCCCGCGACGACCACCTCGGCGTCGCCCAGCGCGACCGCCTGAGCGGCCAGATTGACCGTCTTGAGGCCGGAGCCGCATACCTTGTTGATGGTCATCGCCGGGGTGTCGGGATCGAGCCCCGCGAGCAGGGTGGCCTGCCGAGCAGGGTTCTGTCCCAGACCCGCCTGCAGGACGTTACCCATGATGACCTCGTCGACCTCGGCCCCGTCGACCTCGGCTCGGCGGAGGGCCTCCACTATGGCGATGGCCCCGAGCTTGGTGGCGGGTATCTCAGCCAGGGTGCCGAGAAAACGACCTACGGGCGTACGGCAAGCACTCAAGATGACGACTTCGCGAGACACGGGGCTCCTCTCGGGCTCAACAACACTGCGGCCATCAATCTTAACACGCACCGCAGCGGGCGGCCGCGTTGAAACGCGGCCTCCTACGGGCTTGTCGGAAGCGGTGCCCCAGTGGGCGCAGGAGCGGGGAGAGTGGTGGCGCTCGGCACGTCTGTGGTGGGCGGCTGCGCCGTCGTAGGAGGCGTGGGCGTCGTCGGCGGTGTTGACGTCGGGGGTGAAGGCCGGATGGTCGTCGGAGTGGCGCCGCCGGCGACCGTGGTGCTGGTGGTGGCCGTCGAGGCCGAGCCGGCTGCGGTCGGCCCGCCGGCCGGTACCGCTTTCCCGTCACCGGAAGCAGCCGCGCCACCTTCGGCGGGTACGGTGACGACATCCGTCTGCGTCACCAGCCGCTGTTCGATGATCGGCCGCTCGACGACGCGCTCGCGCACCACCACCCGCTCCAAGGGCTTGCCGGTCCACAGCGAATAACCGCTGACCGAGAGTGCCAGCACAGCGAGCACGACGGGGGCGACCGTTGCCGGCCGGCGCCAGCGAGCTTCTCGGGGCGCCGACTGGGAGGGGCGGTTCTCTCCGGCGTGCCCGGCAGGAGTGCCGGGGACGGCCTCCACCCCGCTCCCGCGATCCCTCCCCAGCCACCGTGCGGCGGCGCGATCGAGGGCGCGTCCGAAGGCATGAGAGGCGCCGGAGGAGATCAGGGAAGCGACCGCGGCCCCCGCGAGGGACCCGGCAAGACCCGACCGGGTGATGACGTAGAAGGCCACCGCTGATGCGGTGGCGGCACTGGCAAGAGCTGTTATGCGCTGACGTTCCATGGGGGTCCGACGCGCCCGAAGCGCCGAACGGTTCCGAGGTGGCGCCTCAGAGACGAGTGAAACGGGCCCGGCCGGGGGGAAGACCGGGCCCGTGGAGGTTGCCGGAGGCTAGAGTCCGCGGCGCGTCAAAGTCCTACGATGGACCGTGTGACGGGTATGCCGTTCCGTTCCAACAGGCCGACCAGCTCGGGTACGAGAGGCCAGAATTCCTGCTCAGGCTCGCTTTCGGCCTCGCCGGAGCGAGGTACGTAATGGACGGTGAGACGGATCTGTCCTTCGATCTCGTCGGCGATGATGGCATAGCCCTGCGTGAGCCACTCATCGATTCTGATCTCGAAGTCTCTTAATTCGACCGGGTCCATCGCTACCCCCTCCCAGCGCACAGCCGTTCGTCAGCGCGTACCTGTCGGAGACACCTCGGATTGTATCCGTGCAGACCGAGGCGAAACCTCGAAGGGCTTCAAACCGAGGCCGCTGCGAGGCTCTCCGTCCCCAGGAGCACCTCGGGCACGACGCCGACATCGGCGGCCGCGAGGGTCTCGGGCCGGGTGGGCGGCGAAGGGATCGAGGCGGCTCGAGCGGGTTTGGCCCGTTTCGCCGGCCGTTTCGCGTGCGATGTCTCAGCGTCGGCCGTCATCGCCGACGTCTCGGGAACGACCTCCTGCCGCCAGCCCGCGCTGAACAGGAAGAGGGCGGCGGAGGTGGGGCCGAGGTGCTTGAACGTGTTGGACAGCTCATCGACCACCACACCGAAGCCCGCGTCGCCGAACAGCCGGCGGAGGTACTGATGGAAGCTGCCTTCGCGCTCGACCAGCGCCAGATAGACACGTGCGTTCTCGATCACCGCCTCGATCTTGCGGCGGTTCCGGATCACTCCCGGGTCCGAGAGCAGACGGGTGACGTCGGCCTCCTCCATCCGCACGATCTTCGCCGGGTCGAAAGCATGAAAGGCCACGGACAAGGTCTGCCAGCGCGCCGCAACGACCCGTGGGCCAAGGCCGGCGGAGAACACCGTCCGCGCGAGGAGACCGAAGTACTCCTCGTCGCCACTCGGGTATTCTCCGGCCCGCTGCATCCAAGGCTGCCGCTCGAACACTGCTCCTCCCTTCCTCCTCCTCCCGCCACCCGGGAGGACTTGGGCTCCAGGCTAGGCTAGAAGAGGAGCAGCGTCTGTACGCACAAAGGCTGACCTAGGGCCGGCCCCCTCAGGCCCCCGCACGGGCAGCCACGGCGTCGAGAGCGGCCGTCAGTCGGGCCTGGGCCTGCTCCGCGACCTGGTCGAGACCGGGATTGCCCACCACGCCAAGAGCCGCGAGGGGAGCGATCGCCTCCACCATCGCCGCCGCGGGCCCTTCCTCGTAGACCACCACGTTGCAGGGAAGCAGAAGTCCTATGTCGGGCTCCGCGGTCAGCGCCTGGTGGGCCAGGGGCGGGTTGCAGGCCCCGAGGATCACGTAGGGCTTGAAGTCGACGTCGAGCTTCTCCTTCATGGTCTTCTTGACGTCGATCTCGGTCAACACGCCGAAACCCTGCTCCTTCAGAGCCTCTCGCACCATGCTCAGCGCCTCTTCGTAGCCGACGCCCACGTGCCTCGCTATGCCGTATGCCGGATCGCTCATGTCGCTCGTCCTCTCGTTCGTCTGGTGTCTGTTATGCTGCCCCGGATGACCGCCTTCATTACTGCGTTCTTGCTGGTCTGCGTCGCCGAGATGGCGGACAAGACACAGCTGCTCACACTCTGCCTGACCTGCCGGTACCCGGTCCGGAAGGTCCTGCTGGGCATCACCTTGGCCATCTCGCTGCTCAACCTTGGGGCGGTGGCGATCGGCGGACTGGTCGGTGAGTTCCTGCCCGTGACCCCGGTGAAGATCGGGGCCGGCCTGCTGTTCATCGGCTTCGGTATCTGGACGCTGGTCTCCACCAACGGCGCGGACGAGGAGGAGTCGTGCGAGACCTCTCCTTCCCGGGGGGCCGTGACCGCCGTCTTTCTGGCCTTCCTGGTCGCCGAGCTGGGAGACAAGACGCAGCTGGCCACGATCTCCTTGTCGGCGCGCTTCAGCGGCTTCGGCGGCGCGGCCACGGTGTGGCTGGGAGCGACCCTTGGGATGCTCGCGGCGAACTCCCTCGCCATCGGGGGCGGCACCCTGCTCGGCAATCGCCTGTCTGAGAGAACGCTCAAGCGGGCCTCCGCCGTCCTGTTCATCGCCTTCGGCCTCTGGACCCTGGCCGACGCGCTCAATATACCCTGAGGGGTATTACCCTAGCACGAGCTGGGGCCCGCTGCAAGCATGACGTCGGTGTAGACGACGTGAAAACCCCGGCGCTCGAAATTGCGCTGAGACGTACCGCCCGGCGCTGTCCCAGACACCGCCAGCTCGCAACCGGCCTCCACCGCCCGACCCACTCGCGCGCCGATCAGAGCGCTCTGGACCCCACGACCGCGGAAGGCCGGCAGGGTGGCATCCGAGAACAGCGTGCCGATGCCGTGGTGGATGCTGACCGCGCCCCCTCCCGCTGGGATCCCGCCCACCCAGGCCAGGTAGCACTCCGTATCGTGGATATGCGGCGGCGCCGCGGCCAGGACCCGATCAGCCGCGACCGGCTCGGCGCCACCGCCCTCTTGGGCGCGTCCCCCATGCACAGCCAGGGCGAAAACAGGATCGCCGAGCAAGGCCTCGATCATGACCCTTGTCCAGACTGCGTGCTCGTCAGTGCCCACGCGCCTGACCTCCACCTCGGAGCGGCGGTCGTCGCCGCCGTGCCTGTCAGCGGACGGTTCGGCCGCGTTCGCGTGCAGAGGGCAGACCAGGACGTTCTCGAACTCCTCCAAGTAGAAGCCCTCGCGCCCCAGCTCGAGCAACAGCGAGGGATGAGCCAAAGGGCAGAGGCTCACTCGGGGTAGTGCCTGCCGACTCTCGAAGAACTCCAAGAGGCGGGAGATCTCCTCGCCCGAGACGGGGCCGGTCATGCCGAGCCCCACGGCCTGCGTCACCGGCGAGTCGACGCCCGTGAACAGTAAGATTCCGCCTGCCAGAGACTCCGCCGTCGCTCCCGCCGCGGGATCCAACCGCTGCCAGGCGGCCACGTAGGCGGCACCTTCATAGGCCAAGGCCGCCTCCAATCGCTGGGCGAGAAGCAGATCGGCGCGTATGGCGGGAGGGTGCATGAAACCTTCGTTCCCAACCCGGTGCTAGTATATGCGCGCATCGCCCCCCTGCCGGAGGAAACGTGGAAGCTCGCATCATCGGCCTCAAAGGCTGCGGCAAATCGACCTTGATGGCGGCCCTCGCCGAAGGCCGGGCCGAAGGGACCGTGGCCACCGTGCGCATGGGCGATGAGCGGGTGCGCAGGCTCTCCGAGGTGTTCCACCCGAAGAAGACCACCTTCGCCGAGTTTCGCGTGCGCGAAGCCGCGTGGACCGAGGCGAGCGCTCGCAAGGGCGAGCTCGAGCGCTACCTGGACCAACTGGCCGGGGCTCAGGTGTTCCTGCATGTCCTGCGCGCTTTCCCCAGTCCGTTGCTGACCGAATCGGCCGATCCGGCACGCGACCTGGCCACCCTGGACAGCGAGTTCCTGCTGGCCGACCTGATGGCGGTGGAGCGCGCGTTCGAGCGGGCCAAGAAGCAGCCGTTGAGCGATATCGGCAAGCGCGCCCTCGGCCGATGCCACGAGGCCCTCGAAGCCGAGCTCCCGCTACGCGAAGCGGAGCTGAGCGACGACGAGCTGCAGTTCGCCCGCGCCTACCAGCTGCTGACGCTCATCCCCCAGCTCTTGCTGGTCAACACCGACGCGGACGGTGGGGGCGTGGACCCCTCCGAGGACGCCCGCCTGAAAGAGCCGGCCCACGACCGCCAGATCATCGCCTTTCCGTTCTCCGACGCGGCCGAGGTCGCGCGCCTCTCCCCCGAGGAGCAGCTCGAGTTCGCCGAAGCCCTTGGGCTCCCCGGCGCCCCCGCCGAGATCGTGACCCACGCCGCCTTCGCCCAGATGGGGCTGATCAGCTTCCTGACGACGGGCGAAGACGAGGTCAGGGCGTGGCCCATCCGCCGCGGGGAGACCGCGCGGCAGGCGGCGGGCACCATCCACTCCGACATCGAACGGGGCTTCATCCGGGCCGAGATCGTCAGCTACGACGCCTTCATGGAGCATGGGGCCTCGATGAAGGCCTGCCGCGACGCGGGGGTCCTGCGCATCGAGGGCAAGGACTACGTGGTCGCCGACGGTGACATCGCCAACTTCCGATTCAATGTGTAGCCGCGCGCGCGGCTGATGACGCGAGTAGCGAGGCTCCCCTGGTCGACCTGCTGAAGATCCTCGGCGTCTTCGCCGTCATCGTGGCCCTTCTGCGGCTGCGCTGGAACCTGGGCTGGGTGATGCTGGTCGGGGCCGCGCTGCTGGCGATCCTGACCCGGGCCGCTCCCGCCGCGCTGGCTTCGACCACGTACAAGTCGGTCATCGCCCCCGACTCGATCTCCCTGGTCGTCGCGCTGGCCCTCATCATGGTGCTGGAGAACGTGCTGCGCAAGACGGAGACGCTGAAGAAGCTGGTGGGGTCGTTGCAGCGCCTCCTGGGAGACAACCGGGCGGTCATGGCCCTCATGCCGGTCTTGATCGGCATACTCCCCTCTGCCGGCGGAGCCCGCTTCTCGGCCCCGTTGGTGGAGGAGTCGTCCAGCGGCTGCCTGATGGGCGCCGACCGCAAGAGCTTCGTCAACTACTGGTTCCGCCACGTGTGGGAATACATCTCCCCCCTCTATCCCGGCTTCATCCTCACCGCGACCATGGCCGGCATCTCGATGGGGGCACTGTTCCGGTGGCAGATCCTCTTCACCCTGACGGTGCTGCCGCTGGGCATCCTCTACAGCTTCCGCGGGATAGGGCGCATCCGCCACCCCGCCGGCGGGACATTGGCGCGAGACCTGGGGCTCTTCGCATTGAGCTTCGCGCCCATCGGCGCCGTCATGGTGCTGGTGATCGGCCTGGGCGTCAACATCGCACTCGCCCTCGCGGCTGTGATCATCGTCTTGTTCGTCGCCCATCGCTACAGCCCGGCGCGGATCGTCTCCACCCTCCGAGAAGGCGTCTCGCTCAAGACCATCTTCATGGTGGTCGGCGTGCTGGTGTTCCGTGGAGTGTTGGAGGCGTCCGGCATCGTGGACAAGCTGCCGAACACCCTCGAGCAGGCCGGCGTGCCCATATACCTGATCCTGTTCGCGCTGCCCTTCGCCGTGGGCCTGGTGACCGGCATCACCGTGGCGTTCGTGGGAGCCACCTTCCCGCTCATCCTGCCCCTGATCGGGGGAGTCGGGCACCCGGACATGGGCATGCTGGCCTTCGCCTTCGCGTCCGGCTTCGCCGGCGTGATGTTCTCCCCCGTGCACCTCTGCCTGGTGCTTACCCGCGATTACTTCAAGGCCAGACTCTCGAACATCTACCGCACCTTGGCCGTGCCCGAGATCCTGGTGGTGGCGGTGGCACTGGGGCAGATGCTCCTGCTGGGGCGCGGGTCGACCTGAGGGCCCTCCTAACCTGACGTGGGCACCTCGTCGGGGAGCAGGGGCCGGAAGACCAGGCGGTACTGCTTGCCGGCGCTCTCCCACAGAGTGATCTGCGTCGCCGAGGACAGCAGGGGCCGCAGCTTCTCAAGGTCGCTGCCCTGGACCACGAGGCGACTGAACCCCGCGTCGCCCGGGGGGACGGCGGAAAGGTCCGCAAGGGGCCACTGCAGCTTGCTCGGGGCGACTTCCCCCTGCTGATCCTCCGGGACAGCTGGGCGCGCGTAGACGGCCAGAGCCTGAGGTTCGTACGCCGTCGACGCACCCACCTCCTGACCCAAAGTGGCCGTGAGATCGGAGAGTTTAGCGCTGAACCCGCTGGCCTTCTTCCGGGCCTGCACCTGCTCGTCGGAAAGGCCGGAGACCTCCTCGAAACCCAGTGCGTAGACCTTGTTGACGATCTCCTGCTTGTCGGCCTTGACGGTGAAGACCGTCGTCGCCACGTCGGTGATGCCGGGGGTGCCGTAGTCGCGTACCGCGAACAGCCCCGCGTCGCGTGCGGCCACGAGCAGGGTCTGGATCCCCGCCTGGGTCACCTTGGCCCGCTGGAGGTTCGGCATGGCCGGCTGGGGATAGATCTCGATCACGGGGCCTTCGGTGATGACGGTGCCGTCGCCGTAGAGCGAGAACTCAGGCAGTTCGGACAGGTTGAGCTCCACGGGCACGAAACCGCCCCCGGTGGCGGAGCGCAGCACCAGGTCCGACGCGCCCCCTGAATGGGCGACCTTTCCCCCCGCTCCCCCGCATGCCGCGAGCACCAGTGAGAGAGCGACTAGAAGCAGCGCGCCTGCGATCGGCAGTACGCTGTTTCGCGTCGCAGCTCGCCGCAAGACTCTCTGCAAAGTGGTCATGTACCCCCGCCTCCCTTGTATGTGCCGTGCTGTGATTACAGTGGGTCCGTTGGACCCGAGGACGGGGGTGGTGGTTCCGGAGCAGGTCAGCGGATCGCGGGAGGGCACCGGAGCAGTCTCAGCCGCGGCCCGACTGCTTCTTGTAGTTCTTGATAGCCTTCCCCAGGATCTTCTCCTTACGCGCCTCTTGGGCCCGCGCGCGAGCATCGGTCTTGGCCGCGACGACCTGAGACTCGAGCAACAGCTTCCGGTAGCTGACCAGGCGATCGACGGCCAGGCGCCCCGACTCCACCGCGGCCTTCACCGCGCACCCGGGCTCATGATCGTGGGTGCAATCGGCGAATCGGCAGGAACGAGCAAGCTCCTCGATGTCGGCAAAGGCGGCGGAGATGCCCTCCTCAGACCCGGTGAGGCCAAGGGAGCGCAACCCAGGCGTGTCGATGAGCACGCCGCCACCGGGGATCTGCACCAGCTCACGAGCCACCGTCGTGTGCCGGCCGCGCCCATCGGCCACTCGCACTTCGCGCGTCGCCTGGCGTTGCTCGCCCAACAGTCCGTTGATGATCGTCGACTTGCCCGCCCCCGACGGTCCGATGAGCACCGCCGTGCGATGTCCCGTCAAACGCTCAGTTATCTGGCCGAGCCCCACCGCCGCCCGCGCGTTGGTCACCAGCACGTCGGTCTCCAGGGCGATCGATGCGACCGCCTGCCGCGCGGCTTCAACATCGGAGGAGAGGTCGGCCTTCGTGAGAACGATGACGGGTGCAGCGCCGGACTCCCACGAGAGCGAAAGCTCCCGTTCGATCCGGCGCAGGTTGGGTGGATCCGCGATCGGGTGCACGATGAACACCACATCGATGTTCGCGGCCATGATCTGGACGCCTGAGGTCTTGTTCGGGTCACCACGCACGATGGCGCTGGCGCGCGGAAGCACCGCGTGTATGAGCGGCACCTCGAGGTCGGGAGCCACATCGACAGCCACCCAGTCACCCACCGTGGGCAGATCGAGGGGGCCCAGGGCGTGCTTGCGTAAGGCGCCGGCCACCTTCGCCCGAGCGACCCCGCGCGGAGACAGTACTACCGCACTCCCCCGGTTGCTCCGGATCACCCGTGCGGGCACGTGGCCCAGTGCGCCGTGGGGCGCGAACAGCTCCGACCAGCGCTGCGAGTAGCCGATCTCTTCCAGGCCGGCCGGCGGCGACTCAGCCACCTCCGACGACGGTCGCGACTGTTCATCCTCTGGAGGCGTCATGCGTAAAGCTTACTCTCATCCTGGCACGTTCCTGGCAGGAACGTACGAAAACGACCGGCCCCGCCGAAGCGAGGCCGGTCTCCTTCGAAGGCCGCCTACGCGGTCTCACTCAGCTGGAAGATGCTCGACCGTTACTCCTCTCCCTCGAACTGATGGTCGGCGTTGGGATTGGCTGGTTCGTCGGCATGGCCGCCCGGACCGTCGCTTCCAGATTGTTCGTGCTCCGTCGCGCCTGCCGCCTCGCTCTCCGCGCCCTCGGACGCGCCCACCTCGGTCGCGTCGTCGGCTTCGCCCGCCGACTCGGACTCGACGTTGTCGGTGTCGATGGCGGACTGCACCTCGCTCGAGTCGAGCGCTTCGGGTGCAGTCGTGACGCCGGGTGGGGCGACCTGGGGCTGGGCCACGGTGCCCTGCGTGGCCACCGGCTGGACCGCCGCCGGAGCGGCCTCGGCTGAGGCGGGTGTCCCGGCCGTGGCCAGGGCGGTCCCGCCCCCCGCCAGCGTCCCGACGGCCGCCACTCCCACGAGCGCTCTGTAGATGACACTCTTTCGCATGATCGGTTCCTCCTGTGTCGTTGGTTGCAGCGTCGACGCTCCAGGAGCATAGGGGTCGAGTCTGAGATGACCATGAGAGGAAGAACGGGCCTCGCGCGGGCACAGACGGCGGTTCGGTACTCATCTGATCTTCATCTTCATCTGAGATGATGACCGCGTGAGAATCCTGGTGGTGGAAGACGAGGTCAAGATGGCCGCGCTCGTACGGCGCGGTCTCAGCGAGGACGGCCACTCGGTCGACGTCGCCGCCAACGGCGAGGAAGGCCTCGTCATGGCCGGCTCGACCGAGTACGACGCCATCGTGCTGGACGTCATGCTTCCCGGCATAGATGGGTTCGAAGTCTGCCGGCGCCTGCGCAGAGAGCGAGTGTGGGCACCGGTGCTGATGCTGACCGCCCGGGACGCCGTCGAGGACCGCATCGCCGGGCTCGACACGGGAGCCGACGACTATCTCATCAAGCCGTTCTCGTTCGCCGAGTTGCTCGCCCGGCTGCGCGCCCTTGCCCGGCGCGGCCCCGTGGAGCACCCCCCGGTGCTGGAGGTGGGTCCCCTTCGCCTCGATCCCGCGAGCCACCGAGTCTGGCGGGGAGAGCGCGAGATCCACCTCTCCACCAAGGAGTTCACCCTGCTCGAGATTTTCATGCGTCGCCCGGGACAGGTGCTCTCCCGGTTCGACCTGCTCGAGCATGCGTGGGACTACGCGTATGAGAATCGCTCGAACGTGATCGATGTCTACGTCCGCTACCTCCGAGAGAAGGTCGACCGCCCCTTCCGTGTCTCGAGCATCGAAACGGTCAGAGGCGCGGGCTATCGCCTCCGGATAGACGGGGGACGATGATCGCGCGTCTCCCGATCCGGATCCGCCTGACCGCCGTCTTCGCCCTGGCGATGGCGGTCGTCCTGGCGGCGATGGGGTTCTTCCTCTACACCGGGCTCCGCTCGGCCCTCGATGAGAACATCAATGCGAACCTGCGCACGCGGGCCGGCGATGTGGCGGCGCTGGTCGCGCAGTCTGAGTCCGGTCTCAAGGAGGCCGCGGGCGCCCCCGTGGGGCAGATCGGAGGAAACAGCGGCGAGAGCTTCGACACGGACGAGAATTTCGCACAAGTCCTGTCTTCTAGCGGCGCCGTGGTGGATTCCACCCCCTTGTTCGGAAAAGGACCGCTCCTGACCGGTGCCGAGCTGTCTCGGACGAAGAACGGGCCTATCACCCTCGAACGTGCCCTGGTCCCCGAGATCGAGAGCGCCGCCCGCCTGCTCGCGACCCCGGTCCATGCTCAGGACCAGGACTTGGTGGTGGTGGTTGGCGCGTCTCTCGAAGGACGGACAGACGCGCTGTCCAAGCTCCTTGCTCAGCTCCTGATCGGCGGACCGCCGGCGCTCATCGTCGCCTCCCTCCTGGCCTACGCACTCGCCTCGGCCGCCTTCCGTCCCGTGGAGTCGATGCGCAGGCAGGCCCAAGCGATCTCGGCCCTCGAGCCGGGCAGACGTCTGCCGGTACCCGCCGCGCACGACGAGGTGGCACGGCTGAGCATGACCCTCAACGATATGCTGGCTCGGCTGGAGTCGGCCCTGGCCAAAGAGCGGGCCTTCGTCTCCGACGCCAGCCATGAGCTGCGGACTCCCCTCACGCTCCTCAAAGGAGAGCTCGACCTGGCGCTGAGTCGCGAGCGCTCCCCCGCTGAGATGGCGGCGACCCTCCGTTCGGCCGCTGAGGAGACCGACAGGCTGGTGCAACTTGCCGAGGACCTGCTCGTTCTGGCCCGGGCGGACCAAGGTCGCCTCCCGGTGAACCGGGCCCCTCTCGACGCGATGAGTATCCTCGAGAGCGTGCGCCAGCGCTTCGGTCGCCGCGCCTTCGACGCCGGCATGCCTCTGGAGGTCGACGGGCCCGCGGAGCTGGCGCTCACCGTCGACCGCATCCGCCTGGAACAGGCTCTCGCCAACCTGGTCGAGAATGCGCTGCGCTACGGAAGAGGCCCGGTCGTCCTGCGCGCGTCGAGACACGGAGCTATCGCCGAGCTCCACGTGCTCGATTCCGGCCCCGGCTTCACCGCCGATTTCCTCCCGCACGCGTTCGAGCGGTTCAGCCGCGCCGACGAATCTCGCTCCACGGGGGGAACGGGACTCGGACTCCCCATCGTCGAGATCATCGCAGCCGCACACGACGGCAGCGCCCACGCGGCCAATCGGGGCGATGGCGGAGCCGACGTGTGGCTGGAGATCCCGATCCAGTCGCCTTCCTGACCCGAGTCTCCACCTACGGCCGGGCGTACCGGTCGTAGGTGAGAGCGCAGGCCGATCTTCTCATCTTCCTTTCATCCTCCGCGGGCTAGCCTGGGTTGTGAAAGCAAAGGTCCGACATTGTGGAGTCCGTATGAGAGCTGCTATTCGAACGAACGGCTTGACCAAGCGGTACAACGGCAAAGCCGGCGAGCCGGCCTTGGCCGACTTGAGCCTGGAGGTGCCCGAGGGCGAGGTCTTCGGCCTGCTGGGGCATAACGGGGCCGGCAAGACCACCACGGTCAGCATCCTCACCACGTTGCTCGACCCGACCGCGGGCTCCGCCGAGGTGCAGGGGGCCGACGTGGGCAAGAGCAGCGCCAAGGTGCGCCGATCCATCGGCTATCTGCCCGAGAACGTGGAGTTCTACGATTCTCTCAGCCTCGAAGAGAACCTGGTCTTCTTCGCCCGGCTCTCGGGGTTGTCCAGGCCGAGGGAGCGGATCCGAGAGGTACTGTCCTTCCTCGACTTCGAGGGCCACGAGAAGGAACGTCTCTCCACCTTCAGCAAAGGAATGCGCCAGCGGGTCGGCATCGCCCAGGCCATCCTGCACAAGCCGTCGGTACTGTTCCTGGACGAGCCCACCTCCGGTCTGGACCCGGCCGGGGTCAAGTTGCTCCGCGACATAATCGTGCGACTGAACAGCGAACTGGGCATGACCATCTTCATGAACACGCACCTGCTGGCCGAGGTCACCAAGACCTGCACCAGCATCGGCGTGCTGCGGGCCGGCCGGCTCATCTACCACGATTCGCTGGAGCGCACGCTCCGCTCGTTCCCCGCCCAGGACTCCCTGGAGGAGATCTATCTCCACATCGAGGCGAGCGGCGCATGAACGCGACGCGTACCATCGTCAGGCAGGAGATCCGCTTGGCCTTTCGGGAGCGCCTGGCCGTCGCCCTGCTGGTGGTCTTCCTGGGGATGACCCTGGCGTCGGCCGCCATCGGGTGGTCGTCACATCACACGGTGATGAGCGTGTACCAAGAGACGGTACTTCAGCTCGGCCGTGACGTCCCCAATCCCTTCGCAAGCGCCCCGGCTTTGGAAGTCGTCACGAACACCATCATCTACATCGTGCTCATCGGCGCGCTGCTCGCGGTCGTCGTCGGGGTGCGGGCCGGCGTACGCGACCGGAGGTCCGGGGTGACCGACCTGGTCCTGTCGCGCCCGATCGGCGTCCGGTCGTACGCGGCCGGCAAGCTGCTGGGCGTGCAGGCCTGGATGGGCGTCGTGCTTGCCGCGGCGCTGGCAGTCAGTTGGCTCAGCGTCTGGCTCATCTCGCGGTCACCGCTCGGCGTCGCCGACACCGGTGCACTCGTCGTGTTCTTCGCGCTGGCGTGGATCTTCTTGCTGCCGTTCTCGGTGATGGGTCTGATCGCGGGCACCCGGAGCCGGCACGAATCCACGGCCTTGCTGGCCCCTCTCCTCATATGGGTCGCGATCACCTTCGCCATCCCCCAACTCGGGACCGCGCAGAATCCCACCGCGATGCTCAACCCGGTGCCGTCGGCCGCCTCCACCACCGACATCTTCTTCAAGGTCAACCACGCCATCTTCCAACCCATATCGATAACCGAGCACTTCAAGCACATGAGCGGCGTGATCATGCGGCTGCCCGATATCGCGTCCACGGCATGGGTGGGAGACGTCCTGTCGCTGACGCTCGTGGCGGCCTTCAGCGTAGGTGTCCTCCTGCTCACCACCCGCACATCGCTGAGGAGGCCCCTCTATGAATAGCCCGACCCTGGTCTTCTGCCGCAAGGAGCTGCGGGACGCGTTCCGAAACCGGCTCGTGCTCCTGCTGATCGCCGGGATGAGCCTGGTCGTGGTGCTGTCCGTGGTCGTCGCGGCGGCCGGCTTTCACGCGAAGGTGGTCGACTATCAGAGCTACGTGAAGGCGATGCAGAGCGCAGGCCAGGCCGAGAACGTCACCGCTCCTCAGCTGTTCCCGCTGCAGCTCCTCCGAGGGGCCATCGAGTATCTGGAGATCGTCGGATCGATCGTCGCGATAATCATCGGTTACAGCCTGACCGCCAAGGAGAAGAACCGAGGCACCCTCCGGCTGCTCTTCAGTCGACCCGTCGGCGGCGCCTCCATGGCGGCGGGCAAGCTCCTATCCGTGGCGGTCATCTGGTTCGCCGTCATCGTGGTACTCGGCGCGATCATGCTCGCCTCCGTTTCGCTCGTCGGAGGGATCACGCCTTCCTCGGCGGAGGTGATCAAGCTGGTTATCGCCCTCGCCTTCTCGTGGATGTACCTGATGATGTGGACCGCCTTCTCGTACTGGCTGGCGGGACGCGCGAGGCGCCTGAGCACCGCGCTCGTGGTCGGTCTCATAGTCTGGCTGGTCGTGGTCCTCGTCATCCCTCAGATCGGAGACACCATGGACCCGGACAACCAAGTCCCCGGAGGACTCTTCAAGAGCCTGCAGGTGGACAAGCCTCAGGAGCAGGCGGTGATGGCGCATTTCTCCGGCTACGAGACCACCCGTAACGACCTCGAGAACACCTCCATCAGCAAGCACTACGAGCGGGCCAGCTTCGCCTATCTCGGCATCAAGGACAAGTACAACCAGCAATCCCTCGGCCTCATCTGGCGGGACATGTGGGCCAACGTCACGTGGCTGATCGGCGGGCTCGCGGCGGCTCTCGGCCTGGCCGTGGCGTACGGTAAGAAACGGCATCTACTCAGAAAGGCATGACATGAAGAAGCAGCGACTCGTGGTCCTCGTGGGCATCGCGGCGGTAGCCATCGGCTCCGTCAGCATCTCCGGCTGTTCGAGCGGTCAGGCCGCCACGGCAACGACCGCGGCGACCCCGGGTGTCACTCAAGGCGGCACCGTCGACTCGGCTGCAAGCTCCCCCACAGGGGCTGCAGCCTCCACGCAAGGATCTGAGCGGGTTCTGCCCGTGGCCAAGAACCCCATCGTCAACACCTCGACCAAGAAGGGTCTGGAGATCGCCTCGGCGATGGTGGAGAACAACGTCGATCCGGCCACCAAAAAGGACATCGCCGACCGGCTCCAGATCACCCTGAAGAACACGAGCGGCGAGACCCTCTCCGATCTCGAGGTCTACTACGAGATGAAGGATACGAAGACTCAGAAGACCGAAGGGTACTATCAGAAGCTGACCGGCTTCTCTCTCGCTCCTGGGGCGGAGGGCACCGTCTTCTTCGACAACCAGGGCGGCGCCGGTCACTACCCGGAGAACACGTTCAGCCTGTATCGAACCTCAGCAAACGAGGTGGACTTCTCGATCGTGGTCAGCGCCGCCGGCTACGCGCCCGCCTTGGGTCAGGCGGTCAAGGCAGTGGGAACGGGCGAAAACCCGGGAGAATAGGCTCGTCGGAGCCCCTTGGACGTCCTCCAAGTGGACGCCCAAGGGGCTCCGATTCGTGAGAAGTGGGCCGTGCTGGAGGCGCTTAGAACAGCCGGTCAGCGGAGGAGCTAGGAGATGGGATGAGAGGGCCGGCCTCCCCCGGGGTACCGTACGGTCCCCAATGAACGGCGGGCTCGTGGGCCCAAAGAAGGAGGCCGACCATGTTTGA